>CAZRBD010000035.1:19612-28884 GCA_964598265.1 uncultured archaeon | reverse complement strand
TTATTAGAATCTAATACATATATACATTACTAGCTATTATCGTTTATCGTATTTCCTGTAAGGGTGTTATTATGACTTTGTTTTATTACTAATACATGATCTGCGTTATTGCTTACATTATTTCTAGAAAATATGTTGTTATGACTATCTTGGAGTCTAATTCCAACTTCATTACTATATATCTCGTTTTCAGTAACTTCGTTAAAATTACTATTTTCGAGTTTCATGCCATTGCTATTTTCAATATTATATATTTTATTGTCAGAGATGTTATTAAAAAAGCTGTTATTTAGAAATATGCCATTCCCCGCCTGTATTATATCATATACTTTATTTTTGGAAATATTTAGAAAATAACTATTTTCTATTAAAATTCCTTCTTCCATGTGATTTATTGGTGTTGTTTGATCGTATATTATATTATTGAGTATATCTACATTTGAACAATTATTTAAGTGAATTCCTTTTGTTATATTGTAAATTGTGTTGGTGACTATTTTACCTTTCGTAGTATTGATTAAAAAAATGCCAGTCATGGGAACAGTATTAGTTATCTCGTTCCATTGAATTATATTGTTCCTAATAACAAAATAAGAGGATATTGAGTTTGTTACACGTATACCATGTGAGCTACTAGACAGATTTAAAATATGGTTTTCAATTATGTAAGGATCTAATAATGTTCCTGAACCAGAGCTCCAAGGTTGAGTTTTTGCCCAAGCCCAATTGTTTGGGCTTCCTGGACTGTCATCTATAGTTATATTGGTATAAACTCCAGCAGACTTTAAATCACCATTCTTACTTTCGAATTCTATTTTTCCTTTACGAAATGAACGATTTGAATCTATCAGAAACCCACTGACAAAGAAGGATGCTATTAGTATATTTAGAACTGTCAATAGAAGTAAGATTCCTTTTTTTCTCTTATTATTTTTTAACATTAATTTCACGTTGATTTATTAACTACAAATCAAGATTATCCCAAATTATTTAAAGTTAATTTTTATATTTACAAATTTGTACAAATCAGCAAAAAAATAGAAAAAACTATTCTAACTCTAATTGCAATCTCAGAGAAAAGATATTTTCTAAAAATTGGCTATTTAAGAAATCAGCTTATTAGAAGGCGAAACGATTTATCTGTTTTTAATTATGAGTGTCTTACTTAAAGTTAATCAAGAATATTTTAAGAAAATAGTTAGCTCGTAAAGGATAACTTAACACATACATTTTCTACGTGTTAAACATTCGAATTATAGATACAGTGCTTGGGGACTCAGCATATAATAAAATAAGAATTAGCAAAATCGCGTCTAGGTTAAAGTAAAGTAATGATTGTCAAAACGGATTTCAAAAAACATGATAGAAAGTTTAAAAAGCTAACTAACTTAAAACTACAATAACAAGCTAATAATTTTAAAAAATTAAATAGTATATTTATTTGATATATATATTTAAAATTAATTAATAAAAACTTTAATAAAAAATTGAAACATCATGTCAGAAGAGAATTTAAAAGGCCAAATTAGCGCCAAAGAAGATGAAATCACTCGAGTTGAAGAGGACGCTACAAAGAAGGAAGCTTCAGCAGAAAAAGAAGTTGAGGAGGAATACGATCCTAAAATTACTAATGCAGAAACAAGTCTAGCTGAAGAAGAAAAGTTAAGAGACGAGGCAATTGAAAAAGCGGCAGAATGGTCTGCTACGGAGAAAGAAAAGAAAACTGCGGCAAAAGTAGCAAGCAAGTTATTTGCTACCCTTAAGAGTGAGAAAGAAAAAGCCTTAAAAGATAATCTCAAAGAAATCGAAACTGAAAAGAAAAATAAGATTAAGGCACTTAATGGAGAAATAAAAGGGATAAGAAAGGAATTAGCTGCAATTGAGAAAGCGAAAGCAAAAGCAGCCGCCGCAGCCGCAAAGGAATAATTACAACAAACATTACCCTATATATATTTATAGTAATTTTTTTTATTTTTTATTTTATATTATTCAAAGAACTCATTATAACCAATTTTTAATTTAAATTTGATTGTACTTACTGGGTTCGGCCCTTTTAAAAATAATGAGACAAATCTTAGCAGTGAAGTAGTTCAGAAGTTTCCCTCTCATGCGAATAATTTTCGGATAAATACAGAGATTTTACCAGTAAGTTGGAAAAATTCTATTAAGCTATGTAAAAATCTAATTAAAGCTATTAAAATAGCTCCTAAATTAGTAATGCTTTTAGGTATTCATACAGGCAGTAATCTTAGAAAAATTTAGTTGGAATTTAAAATACGGGATAGATAATGAAAACAACTTTAAGTTAGGAATTATAAAATACTTTTTTCCTTTTCGGATTAAAACAGTATTAAATTTATCTAAAATTTATTCCTCCCTTAAAAATAAGATCAACTTATCGATTTCGACCTTTCCTGGATTGTATTTATGTAATTATCTTTACTATTGGGCACTCTTCTTATCAGATCAAGAATATCCTGTTATTTTTGTTCATATACCTGCCAATGGAGATGTATATGAGTATACTAAAATAATAAAGTTAATTCTTAAAAGGGTCATAAAATTACATTTAGACAACTGATTCAAACATTTAATGGTAACATTTGCCCTTTTTCATTAATTAAATCCTTGGAAATTCCAGGATGTATGCGAATTTCATCATATAACCAATTTAAGAGTCGCATTTTAGAATTATAAATTTCGACTTCTTCTTCAAATAATTCCATTATCAAGCAGTCAAATAAAACTGTATTCTTTATAATCCAAGAGATTTAAGAATATATATTTATCAAAGTGATATCTACATAACATAAAAACTACTTGAAATTAAAGATTAAGGATTGATGATGATAATACGGATTTCTTTTACAGGAAAACTTCTAGGATTTCAGGTACTTCTTCTCGATTTCCTCGAGTTCATACACTATTTCTTCTATCGGATGCCCATTAATAACATCATGTAATTTCTGAATTAATTCCTTAGGAAACATTTCAAATTCGGGAATTAATTTTCTGTAGGTTTTAAATTCTTTAGTTACCTCATAAATTTCTTGACTTCTTTTTGCGTTAAATTCTCGTGATACAATTTCGACAAAAGATTTGATTAAATCGTTATAGAACTCATCTAGAATTTTTTGAACATTATAATTTAAATCGTAAAGCATGTGATCATATTTTGTATTGACAACTTGGATTTCTTTCTCTCTCTTTGCCTCAATTTCATCCAATTTTGGTTGTAACTCTTTCTTTCTATCAGCTAGCTCCTTAAGTTTAGATTTTAATTGTTCAATCATATTACTCTTTAGTAAGGGACTGTATTTAAAGAATTAGTATAGTTTTACTTTTTCTCTAAATATCTTATCTAAGGAATTTTGATTAGTTAGGAGGACTTGTTTATTTTTTAAGAATTCTACTAATAGGGACTTTTAGAGTATATAAAGGTATCGTAATTAATTATAATGTATTTCGAGAAGTGAAATTATAAACATTAGTTTTTTTTTACTGATCTACCCTTCTTACTTTTCTCTTTCTCTACTTTATAGGGTTTTGAGGGTTTAAGAGGATCAAAAGGTACATTACAAACCCAACAGACATTTTCTAGCTTAGTTAATTCTTCAAAACATTTTATACAATAAAGAGCACTACATTTTGGGCAAATATAATTTATTCTTGATACTTCTCCTTTACACACCAAGCAGATTTTCTTCTCTCTATGAAATGTTACGTCTTCCTCAGAAATATTGTCCGGTCTTTTAGTTAGTCTAAATAGTGATTCTTCAATTTTTATTTCTTTATTTGGGGTTTTTTTTTTAGACGTCACAGATTCTTTTCTCTATCATATTTAAACCTATATAAGTTTAATAGAGATATTAGTAAAAAGATTTATTATTTTCAATAATACTACTAATTCTTTTTAGAAATTTGTAGATCTACTTCTGATTCCCCGTCTCTATATGGGTTAACCGGTTTTGCTTCGTCAAAAGGCTCATTACATACCCAACACATATTTTCTAAGTTGCTTAATGCTTCAGAACAATTGACACAATAAAGAGTATTACATTTTGGGCACATATAATTTACTCTTGATACATCTCCTTTACACACCACGCAAATCTTCCTTTCCAAATGAAACGAGATCTCTTCTTCCGTTATTTTTTCACGTGTTTTCCGTCTTTCGGGTTCTGTTCTTAAAGCTAAGTAAGCAAAAATAAAATTGCTCATCGCTCCAATTCTCACTAATACAAGGGCAATTCCTGAAGTTAAACTGTCTAACATTCCAAAACTAAATAGTAATATGCTTGACGCCGCCAAATAGAAGAATTTTTTACGAATCACACCTTCAGATTTAAAACCTTTTCGTAAATAACCGAATCCTAAATAAGAAATAATTAATAGAAAACTAAGAAGTCCTAATAGGCTAGAAATACTATTTGGATTAAGTCCCGCTTTATGTATAAAGCCAGTTAATGGTGGTTCAACAAACACTACTATTTCTAATGGATCAGTTATAGTACCTATTATCTGAAATATAAAAAAGGCAGTTATTGGAACTAGAAAATACCACTTTTTATTCGGCATTAAAAATTTAGCAGCAATAAAAAAAAAAATAATCGTAGCTAGGGGTGTTGGTATCCACATAAGGTATACATAAAGGATTTTATTAATACTATTGCCAGTAATAAGGACAGAAAAGAAATCAATAAAAATCGATAACCATCCCGTAGTGACCAAAATTATTGCAACACAATAATAAGATAGCAGTCTAATTTTCAATTTTCTTGACTTATATAGAAAAAATAATCCAAGAATATAGCCAAAGATAACAATACCAAATGTTGAAATACCTATTAGCCAATCACCCGAAGAAAAATCGACCAATTCTAAATCACCATTTTGAATATTATTATAACATTAATTTATTGAATTTACACTGATTATACAATTACAAATTAGTATAAAAAACTATTCTTTTTTAGAAAAGATTTGCGATTTCACTAACAGAAAGATTTTATAAACCTATTTATTTAAAAACTTATAACCCTTAGATTTTCTCGTTATTTTTTGGAATTAAGAAATAAAATGAAGGATAAAATCAAAATCCCTGAACCAGAGGCAGACCTGAAATTTATAGATGTTCACTGTCACTTACCTTTTCCACGGCCTAAGAAGGATCAGCTCCCTACTAATGAAGAACAATACAGAGATTTTTTTGAAAAGGGGGGATTATATTTAATCACTTGTTCAATTGATATAACCACACTCAATTTAATTTTAAATTTTATTAGAGATCAGAAAAACATCGGCTTTAGTTGTGGTTGGGCTCCTCAAACAGTCACCTATACCCCAAAAGATAAGTACGACAAAGAATGGAAGGAATGGATTACTTATATTAAATCTAATCAGGAGGATTATTTAGCTATAGGAGAGATCGGATTAGATTTTCATCACGCAAAAACATTAGAAAAGCGCAAAAGACAAGTCAAAGTTTTCAAAAATATTTTGGAAATAACAAAACACCTCAATAAACCCTATGTATTACACGTAAGAAATGCTGCGCGACATGAATACGATAGAAAAAACCCAAAACATCGATATAATAAAGGGAATGGTGCTAATGAAGAAATTTTTAGAATTTTGGGCGAATTTAATATAAATCCTAAAAAAGTTTTATGGCACTGTTTTTCAGGACCAGAAGATTACGGATTGATCTTACCTAAACAAGGTTTTATGATTTCTGTGCCAAGCTCCGCCTATGGGTTTAATAGGTGGCGGAAAGTAAGTAAACATGTACCATTACAGTCCTTAGTTACGGAAACTGATAGTTATTATCAGCATCCTTATTTAAGAGGACCATTAAATATTCCTTCTAATGTCAGATACGCCGTAGCAGCAATTGCCTATTCACAAAATGTATCACAAAAGTTAGTAAGCAAGAAAACAATTGAAAATGCGAAAAGATTTTTTAATTTAGAAATCGAATAGAAATCCAAAATTAATTTTGTTGGAATATTGGTTTTAACAAACAATTAGCATTTTTCTAAAAGACGTTAACTAATTGGCCTATAATAGAAAAAATTAAATGCCAGAAATGCAAAGCAAACTTATCTAAGGAAAGATAATAATATTGACAAAAAGGAGTTCAATATGGATTCACTAGAAGATAATCTTCCATTAATAAAAATACATCTTAAAACATATTGGTATGTAACATTACTATTCTCTTTACTACCAATGATTCTGTTAGTATTTCCTCCTTTTTTTTTACGACTTGAGTTTTGGTATTATATAATTGTGGGATCACTGGTGACCTTACCTTTTATTATTGGTTTATTATCTAAAAATGTTGAATTGATTTTTAAGATTGATAATGCTAACAATATTTTAATTTATGAGAGATTTTGGTCTAAATTACGTATCAGCCGGAGATCATATAAATTGCAAGATATAAAAAGGTTTAATGTCTTCATCCGTAATATTCCTCACGCGGGAGGAGCAATTGATTTTATTTCGGGAGATTATAATTTTTTAGCCCTTGAATTTATTTCTCAAAAACCAAAATATCTTTCGACCCCAAGAGACTCTCCATTTACGGTTGATTATGCGCAACGATTGAACAATTTTTTAGAATCCTTCACTTCGTTAAATAAAATTGATTTAAATAGCCGAATAATACCATCCAAGCACCCAAGTGCAAAAAAGAGTGAGGAAAATTACATTAAAGCTGTTATCCTTTTATTATTTATAGTTTCATTTTGTCTTATTGTTCTTTTAATTGTCTGGGCTATTGCTCAATGAATATCAGATAAAACTATTTTTATAGGTACTTAAGTTTACCTGTTATTAACTTTTTATAAATTTTTATTCTATCTTGCATGTTTCTTTTAATTTAATAATCAAAAACCCGCCCAATACAAGAATCAGAACTACAGAAAAAAATAGAGATTTCTTATTCATATGTATCATTAATTAAATAGGGAAAAACATTGATATAAGTTTATTTCACTTCTCATAAATATGGTAAAAAACAAGATTGCACATGGGATTTTGATACTTCCAGAGGGATATTAATGCTGAAATCCTACAATTCAATGACATGGGCGCTAAAGTAACTGGTTCATTAGGATCTTCTACAGGTAGTATTAACATCTTATATAAGGATGATCATACAGATGTTGGAGCACGTTTTACTGGTTCTACTAGCACTGAACTGTTTCCTATATAGAAACTAATCCAACTGGGTTTAACCAAGTTGAAAATTCTTTTACATCACTTGATTATGGTGGTGCATTATACATGTATACGCTTAGTTTAAGTATTTCAACTGGTAGTATCCATGTAGATGCTGATAGCACGTAATAATTATTTTTTTTTAAAATTCTGTTTTGACTAATCGTCTTGAAAAAATGAACCAAAACAAATGTTCAATTTCAATAAAATCGATTCTAGAGTTGTTTATTTAATTAAATTGTGTTTCTAATTCTGACAATATTAATCGTTTTCTTTTATAACTTTCGTCTATTTTGTTTGTTTTAGTTAGTAAATGTAAGGAAAATTTCAAGAATGTTATCAAAACTGAATAGAATTGTATAATTTCATAAAATCTAAAAGGATGTTAATCGAAAGGTGCATGTCTTACCTTAAATTATTTAAATCATTTTTATATATTTTAGTTAATGAATTAAACAAATTAATTTGAGAATTCATAACCGTATAAATTAATCTATAAAAAATAATTTAACCAAACACTTAAAAATAGAGCAGATTCAAGAATGATATTTCAAGGAATATTTAATATTTTTAATTCGTATTTGAGGGGGATAGATTTATTTTACAACAGCGTTGATAACTATTTTCTTGAAAAGATCAGAAATCATTTTGAAATAGATGAAGAAACTGATTTGGATAAAGCCCTCTCAAAAATTGTTCATTTCTTAACAAATGAGTTTGTAAAACTAGGATTAAGTCGAGCAAAGGTTAAAAATAGATTTTCAGACAAATTTCTATCTTTAAAAGAAGAAGATATTGATGTAATTACTTCACTTGATAGTTTGTATGAAAAGAAAATTGGACCATTGATTTATGAAATTATAATGGAAAACATTGTTTTCTATCTTGTAGATAAACGAGGAGAACAACGAATTTTGAGTTTTAGAAAACATAATCTCTTTTCTGTAGAATTCATGCTTGAATTAAGAAACTTAAAGACTTTATTTGAAAATTCACCTGAAAAATTAGAGAATCTACGAAAATATATTCGTATTCGTGATAAAACAATTATGAAATTTTGTTCGAATAAAAATCAAATTCATAGTTTTGAGGATTTGGATAGCGCACATGAAAAATTACAATTATTATATTTAACATATAGAATCATCGATTTCTTTAATATTCAAAATTTATTTGATTTTTCTCATATGAAATCGTTTCTTAAAAATCACTTTGATGATTGCTTGGTTAATCTCCCATTTATTTCCTTGAAGAATCCAGACCTATGCTATTGTGCGTTATATTTAGCTAAACATTTGAACGTTATTATAAACGAGAAAAAAGTAAAAGAGTTTCTAGAAGATTTATTTGAAGAGTATCTTGATGGATTTACGATACCTATCATTGAAGCTAACGGCCAATTATATTTTTACTTTAAATCTACGTCATTAGTAAAATTGTATTTAAAAAATGAACAAATTAAAGAACTTATTAAAATGGAGCCAGAATTCTTTACGCCCAAGTATTTAGAAAATCTTGAAACTTCCCAATTAGCAGTCATAATAAAGATTTTAGCATTTCTTGAATATTTTGATAAGATAGATAAGAATAAAATAAACACTATTTATGAAGAGATAGATAAAAGAATCACACCGATGGGGATAAAACAAAGTCGAGACGGATTTTTTACTTCAGAAGCTACTTATTATGCTATGTTTAGTAATTATATTAGTCATCACCTTGATATCTTTAAAAATCAACACTTATTAGAAAATGTGGTATCTAGAATTTATAGAAATTTAGAACTTCTCGAATTCTCAAGTGATATGAACTTAGATTTATTAACTGAATTAGTTTATTCTTTTGAAAGTCTCAAATTATTTAACTGTATAAATTCTGATGAAATGATTCTAACCCTTGCTAAACATCTATTTCCTGAGGAAGTTGTAAATAAACTAAAAAATATTAAAGGTACTAGTAGCCCAAGTAGAAGATCTAAACATATGATGGTAGATAGAATTACAGGCGAAACCATCTATAGTATTTAAATTGGATAACGTAATTAA
>CAZRBD010000035.1:0-19512 GCA_964598265.1 uncultured archaeon | reverse complement strand
TGATTAAGGAAAAATCCCCCTTAACTCAATAGCTTTTGCAACTCTAGACACAGCTATAGTATAGGCGGCAGTACGGAGTGATAATTTTTTTTTATTCGAAATATCATAAACTGCATTAAATGCTTCCAAAAGAATTCGTTTTAATTCTCTATTTATCCTATCTAAATCCCAAAAATAAGCACGTATATCTTGAACATATTCAAAATATGATACGCACACACCTCCTGCATTAGCTAAAATATCAGGTATCACATGAATTCCCTTATTAAATAAGATTTGATCGGCTTCGGGCGTAGTAGGACCATTAGCTCCCTCTAGTATAATTTTACATTTAATTTCATTAGCATTAATTTGAGTTATTTGATTTTCCATTGCCGCAGGAATTAATATATCACATTCAGTACTAAGTAGTACGGCATTACTAATTATTTCATTTACATTATCTTCGTAATCTTTCAAGTGATTTCCTTTTTGAGTCCATTCAAGCAATTTATTAATATTTAATCCATCGGGGGTATAAATTCCTCCAGAAATATCTGAAACTGCTAAAACTTTACAACCTTGATTATATAAAATACTTGCGATAGTCCCTCCAACATTTCCGAAACCTTGGATGATTATTCGCTGTGATTTTAAATCCAAGTTTAATTTTTCACACATAGTTTCAAGCACGAAAAATAATCCCATACCAGTTGCAGCCTTTCTTCCTACTGAGCCCCCAATTTCAACTGGTTTTCCTGTAACTACTCCGGGAATAGTTCGTCCTTTCTGCATACTATAACTATCCATAATCCAAGCCATGATTTGAGCATCTGTATTCATATCTGGTGCAGGAATATCAATATCAGGTCCTATTACGTTTATTATCTCAGCAGTAAATCTTCGAGTTAGTCTTTCTAACTCTCTTTTGGATAATTTTCTAGGATCAACACAAATGCCTCCTTTAGCTCCTCCAAGAGGTAAATTTAAAAGGCTACATTTCCATGTCATCCATGTTGCTAAAGCTTTCACTTCATCAATATCAACGGAAGGAGCATAGCGTAGACCACCTTTCCCTGGACCTCTTACAGTTGAATGATGAACTCTAAATCCCTCGAAAATTTTGAGTCTTCCATCATCCATAAGGATAGGGATAGAAACAATTAATGAACGTTCAATCCTCTTAAGAAACTGAACTATAGAAGGGTTTAATCCCATTACTTCAGCAACAATATCAATCTGTTTTTTTACTACCTCAAAAGGATTTATCTCCACTTAACATCATCTAACAATTTGTAATTATAGAATTTTTTATTTTTTTGATTGATTTTATTTGTAATAAAAATCTCACGGGAAAAGACCTCTCAATTCAAAAGCTTTAGCTAATCGTTCTGCGGCTATACTATATGCCGCAGTTCTATATGAAACATTTTTCTCTTCTGAGAAGTTAACTATTTTTTCAAAAGCTAACAAAAGAATTCTTTTCATTTCACTATTCACCCTTTTTAAATCCCAAAAATATGCACGAATATCTTGAACATATTCAAAATACGAAACACATAACCCACCTGAATTTGCTAAAATATCGGGTATTACGATTATATCTTTTTCATTTAGTATAGTGTCAGCTTTTGATGTCGTTGGGCTGTTAGCTCCTTCTAAAATTATTTTACAATCAACATTGTCAGCGTTCCTACTAAAAAGCTGATTTTCAATAGCTGCAGGGATTAAAATTTCACATGTAGTTGACAGTAATTCCTCATTAGTGATCATTTTAGTATTATTCTCATCAAAATTTTTCAAAAATTTACCTTGTTTTTTCCATTCAATAACTTTATTAATATTTAAGCCATTGTTGGAAATTATTCCTCCTTCTGAATCGGAAATAGCTATAACTTTACAACCGTGCTCGTGTAATTTTTTCGCAATACTACATCCAACTTTTCCAAATCCTTGAATTGCAACTTTCATGGATTTTAAATTGAATTGTTGTTTTTTGCATAAATCTTCTAAAACATAAAACATCCCTATTCCAGGGGCTTCTTCTCTACCAACAGTACCTCCTACTTCTACTGGTTTCCCTGTTACTACTCCTGGGATTGTTCTACCCTTTTGCATGGAATATGTATCAAACACAATAGCCATAGTGCGGGCATCAGTATTCATATCTGGTGCAAGAATGTCTATATCAGGTCCAATCATGTTAATTATTTCTGCTGTATATCTCCTTGTTAATCTTTCCAATTCCTTATTAGATAGCTCTTTAGTATTTACACGTACTCCTCCCTTAGATCCCCCTAAAGGTAAACCCAATAAACTAGTTTTAAATGTCATTAAAAAAGCTAATGCTTTAACCTCATCAAGAGTAAGAGTTGGCGAATATCTTATCCCTCCTTTCGCTGGACCTCGTAAAGTAGAATGATGAACCCGGTATCCTTCAAAAATCTTAAATGTTCCATCATCCATGGCAACTGGTACTGAAATTATTAAAGATCTCTCTACTCTCTTTAGATATTCTACTGAGTTTGGTTCTAAACCAAGTACTTTAGCTGCAATATCAAGTTTTTTTTTAGCACTTTCAAAAGGGTTTATATCTATCAATTTTATACCCCTAAAATTTCAAATTTTAATTGATTTATTAATAACCATCTATAGAATAAAAAACTTGTTTATAAAGAAGTGTGAAGACTTAGAGCTCAATTTTATAGATTTAAAAGACTATATTTAACGAATTTAAGAGGATCTGTTGCGCAACCTCCAGCGTCAATTCCACCCAACTGTTCTAAAACCTTTTCGGGAATTAAATTATCCTTCAGCCAAAGATCTTTTAAATTTGTTAATGACTCCAATCCCTTAACTTGTATAATGCGGTTCTGACCTAAATCTAATGTTTCTAATTTTATAAGAGGCTCAAGTCCTTTTATCTCACCAATGTTATTCTCAGAAAGGAAGAGATTTTCTAAATTAGTTAGTGAATATAAACCCTTAATTTGTTTTATATTATTTTGTTTAAGGTTTAAAATTTTAAGATTTTTACACTCATCTAGCCCTCGTATACTTGAAATTTGATTAGAGTTAACCCATAATGTCTCCAATTTCTCTAATGTTTCAAAACCTTTTAATTTCTGAATTAAATTGTTATTTACATAAATACTTTTAATATTTATTAGATTTTCTAGGCCTTCAATACTCTTTATTTGATTTCCAGCTAAATTTAACACTTCCAAATTTGTTAGTTTCTCAATATTCTTAATTTGTTGAAGTTGATTTCCCGCAATCCATAGGACTTCAAGAGATGCTAAATTTCCAAGCCCTTCAATATCTGTAATGTTGTTCCAGGATAAATCTAATCTTTTAAGAGATGTTAAGTTTTCTAAACCTTTCAAGCTTGTAATTTGATTACCTCTTAAATATAACTCTTTTAATGTGCCTAAATTCTTTAATCCCTGAATCTCGGATATTTGGTTGCTTATTAGGTGTAGAACTTCGAGGCTTTCTAAATTGTCTAACCCTTTTATTTTTGAGATATCATTACTCCCAAGGTTAAGAATTTCTAATTCTGTTAGACTATCGAGCCCCTTAATCTCTGATATCTCATTAGAACTTAACTCCAAATTTGTAAGGCTTTTAACATTTGATAAATTTATAATTTCATTAATGTCTCTAATTTCTAAAAGTCCCAAATCAAGAAAGCCATTTTTCACTTCAAACTTACTCCCCGCTACCTCAACAGATTTCATGATATTTACCTAGGATGACCTTCTTTAAATTAACTATAATAATAATTAATTATAAAATAATTATGTAAGACTTATTATTTATTCATTTTTTTATTTTTAACCTATAAATAGTTTATATAGAAATTTTGTTTTTTCTATTCTATAAAAACAACTTATTAAAATGTGGTTTTATTTTGAACTAGTATGAAGGCTATTGTTTGTAAAGAATGTGGATATTCATATGAAGATAAACAACCGGGGGTTCATTATTGTCCTAATTGTTCAAAGGATATGAAATTTATAAAGTTCGAAGCTTTTTGCGGCACTAAACCCGGAGAACTCCACCAGAAAAATTTAATATAATAGATAATTTATTTTCATATCATGTTCTACGCTGTCTGTAAAGAATGCGGTTTTAGCTTTGAAAATAAGGAAACGGGATTTTATTATTGCCCCCAATGTAAGAAAAATCTTAAATTTCTAAAGTTAGAATTGTTTGATGGCGCAAAACCTTCAGAAATTCACGAACATGAATAGGAACAATTAATTTAGATATTTTTGAAAAGAAAGAAAAAGAAATTAGGATTTAATAATTAGGATTATTTTATTTATAACTTCCTCAATCTTTTCATTTTTAAGTGTTCCTAATTTATATAGTATAATATGAGCATCAGCTGTGAAAATACGGTTAGGTCTTATATTACTTGGTTTTTTTAAGGAACCTTCTTGAAAATCTTCATCTTTTAGATGAATTGAATACCCATCTAAAATATTTTGGCTAGTTATTTGACATAAAATAATGTCATCACCTTTTAAATTAGAAATTACTAAAGCAGGTCTACGTTTTGATTGAGTGAGATCAGAAAATGGAAAAGGAACTACAACTACATCTCCTTTTATAAATCTTGCCATGCCTTATCTTCCTCGGGCTTTAACCAATCTTTACTTAAACTTGATTCGCTCATTAAAGTTAGTTCCCTTTTTTCTTTAAGGCTTCTGTTCTTAAGAAAGTTGATATGATCAAGAATTTCGTCTATTAATGATTCTGGAAGATTGTTTAATTCGGAAATTATGGTATCTTTTTTTGACATTTTAATCCTGAATAAAAAGAAAAATCATAGTTATAAATAATTATTTTCTTTTTTAAATAATATTTTCAGTTAATATATAAGAAATTTAGAGGCTTATTCAAATTTATTTAATAATTTCTTTAAGAAGATTAAACCAGCATTATAATGTTCTATTGTTAGTATAAAGGATACTTTAATAATCTTTTATTTGTTTATATTTTATATGACTAAAGCATTATACATGGATGATTCCTATTTAAAACAATGGAAGGCTAAGGTTGTAAGTGTAAAGGAGGGTAAATTTATAGTTCTTGATCAAACTGCCTTTTACCCGAAGAGTGGGGGACAACCGTGCGATGAAGGTACTATTATTAAGGATGGAAATGAATTTCGAGTAGTTTATACAGGGAAATTCTCTGGAGAAATTAGTCATGAAGTAGACAAACCAGGGTTAAAAGCAGGAGACGAAATTGCTTGTAAAATTGATTGGGAGAGAAGATATACTTTCATGCGATATCATACTGCCTCGCATTTAATCAGCAATATTCTTTTCAAAAAAACTGACGCTAAAATTACAGGGAATCAAATTGAAGCGGATAAAACAAGAATGGATTTTTCAATGACAGATTATTCTCCCGAAAAATTAAGAACTTATGTTGAGGAGGCAAACAAAATTATTGAGACTAATCTACCTATAACTATAGACTACATGTCAAGGGATGATGTGATGCAAAATCCCGATTTAGCAAGATTAGCTATGGGACTTCCTAAAAATATCAAAGATTTTCGAATAGTCAGAATTGGAGATATTGATGAACAAGTTGACGGTGGCACACATGTTAAGAGCCTAAAAGAAATCGGCAAGATTGAGATAATCAAAACCGTAAATAAAGGGAAAAATAACAGAAGAATGTATTTTGTTCTTAAATGATATGATTTAGAAAATGCTATTTTCTATCTTACTTTTATTACTTTATCCTTTATCTTTCGCACTTTTATATCCTTTTTCTTCTTTTTTTTTGGAGGATGTATGTTTAAATCCTTATATTTGTCATGCAGATGTTCTATAATCGCGTTAAATGCTTTGACCACTCCCTTCCCCGTTTTTGCTGATGTTAAATAATATCCGAGAAAATTCTGCTTCTTAACGAATGCTTCAATTTCACTGGTATTTAATGTGTGTTCGTCAATTAAATCAATTTTATTCGCAAATAAAACTAAAGGAATATCTCCGCAGAACTTCTTCTGATAAAACTTTTGGAGAAAATTATCTTAGAATTGATAAGAAAAAGAAGGACCTTAAATTCTAAAATTAATGGATTTGTGTTTTTTGTTCCATTTCTCTTAATTTTTTCCTATCTATTTTTCTAATAGGAGTTCGAGGTAATTCATTTATAAACTCTACTTTACGGGGATATTTATAGGCAGCTATGCGTTCTTTAGACCATTCTATGATTTCGCGTTCAGTTATTTGAAGATTTCTGTATTCTTCTTTTAAGACAACAAACGCTTTTATTGTCTCTCCTATGTTTGGATCAGGTACTCCAACTACTCCTGCCTCCAGAATTGCTGGATGTTCAATTAATTTATTTTCAACTTCAACCGGTAATATTTTATATCCTTTATATTTCATCATATCTTTTGCACGGCCTTCAATAAAGAAATACCCATGTTCATCCATTCTTGCAAGATCTCCAGTTCGAAACCATATATTGCCATCACTTCTTTTTACCAGTACTCGTGATGTAGCTTCTGGTCTCTTCCAGTATCCTTTCATAACCTGTGGCCCTCTAATCCAAATTTCACCAATATCTCCAATTTTCACCACTTTTAATGTCTCTGTGTTAACAATAATTGAATCAGTATCTATTACAGGAACCCCTATACTCTTTCGTTTAACCTTTGGCATCCAAAGCGTATTTGCATGAGTTAATGGGCTTGTTTCTGTGAGTCCATAACCCTGACTAACTTTAATGCTGGTCACTTGTTCCCATTTCTTATTTATTTCTGGAGCTAATGCTGCTGAACCTGAACTTGACGTTATTAAACTTGAGAGATCACGCTCTGTAAAATCCGGTGAATTAACCATCATCTGGTACATAACGGGAACTGCGCTAAAATATTTTAATTTGTAAAATTCAATTGCTTCTAAAACTTCTGAAGGATTAAAAGGCATCATTATTAATTGAACCGCTAAGCACAAGCGGTATATAAAACCGGTGAATCCCATGGCATGGCATAAGGGGACAATGGAGAAAATTGTCTCTTTTCCGTAAATCTCTGGTTCAAGCGCTTCACCTCCATTATATAGATATTGAAGTGCATTATATACTAAGTTATTATGTGTAAGCATTACGCCTTTTGGTAACCCTGTCGTCCCTCCAGTAAATAGCATTGCAGCAAGGTCTTCCATTGGATCTATCTCTATATCAGGTGGTATAGGGGCCTTATTCTCTATGAATTCCTCGAAAGAAACATTGCCGTCTCTTCCTTTTTTCGTTCCCAACAAAATTATATTATCTATTTTTGCTCCTTCTTTTATTGTTTTTTTAACCTCATTGTACTGATCTATGTGGACAAAAATTGTATTAATATTTCCTGCTTCTCGAATTATATGAGATACATCTGATTCCTTAAGAAGTGGATTTATTGGAGAGACTGAAGCTCCAGTTTCTAGAATTCCTAGACAGCAAAATATAAATTCAGGATTATTGTGAGTGTATATCCCAACTGAAGCCCCTTTAGTTATACCTAGTTCATACAGTGAATTAGCAATTCTATCCGAATAATTTAACAATTCACGATAAGTATATCTTTTATCTCTTTCCTTAAAGTAAACGCAAACATTGTTCAGATAATCTTTAACGCGCAATTTGATGAATTCGTGGAGCGGTATAGGATCAAATTTTATTGTTTTTGGTACTCTTGGTGTTTCAGCCGCATACCTATATTTCAACCATGACCTTTGAGGATTTGTCCATGGAGAATTATTTTCATAATCTAAAGTATATTTCCAATTAGAATAATTTTTCATTTAAATCATTGAAAAAGTTGTTTTTTAATAAATTTCTATAACGTTTGATTTTTTGCTTGTTATAAAGCTATTTGCAATCTTTAATATAAAGGTTATTGTGTAAAATCTTTATATAAACCGTTTATCACAAACATTTTTTTTCTTACGATTAATGGTCTTTCCAGTGCTCGAATCGACAAGAGTAGAATTTAATATAAAGGTTTTGGGTTGTATTCTTAAACTTCTTTATCAAAAATAGTTTAGATTTTTTTCTTTTGTCAACTCAGTTTTCAAAAAGTAAATTTTGAATGGTAGGATTAAATTCTATCACTTAATTTAATAAAACTTTAGCCCCTCCTAATTTATTTTGTCGAAACAAAAATCATCCTTAAGAAGTGGTTTTGACAAATGAATAGTGAAAAACTCATAATACATATAGTTAAAGATACGGGGTTATCAAGAGGAGAAATTATTGAGATGATTGAACAGAAGAAAACCAGTCTTAGAGGAAAGCTCTCGGATGCACTTGCTTTATTTATGATAGCAAAAGAATTAGCTGTTAACTTAGAATTAGAAAAAAATAGATATTTAGATGATTGGATTTAAATTTGGATAAAATTATTCTTCGCAGGGAACAAAACAAAGTTATAAAATATTGTTTTCAGAAATTAAAGAAAAATATGAAAATCAGTTATTATTAAACCTAATATTTATCTTGAATTTTTTCAATTTCTTTAAGTAATTTTGAAAATAAGGCAGAGGATATCCTGAAAGTAGTATTTTCTACCAGTATTTGAAGGAAATTTTTACATTTTTCTCCTGAAATGAATTTTAACTTTAAAGCTTTAATGATGATACCAATAGTACCTGTAACTTTCAAGTCTAATGTTCTAGCAATCTCTCGTGCAGCAAGATCATCAATAATTATGATGGGTTCATCAGAATTATCTTGAAGTTCCTTTGCTAGAGCTATAACAGACGCTTCTCCTACATGAATATTTAATTCCTTTAATCTTTCAACGAGTTGTTGATTTGTCGATTCTTTTAATGAAAGCCAGTTTGAAAAAGATTCTTCTAAAACAGAAAATTCAGGCGTATTCATACTGTTTTCAGATCTAAGTACCTCTCTTTTGACAATTAAAGTTGTATAACATTCCGTAAAGAGCTTTGGAAGTAATTATAGAGCGCTAATTTTACCTAGATATATCAACGGCGAAGCGTTAATGCTTCCGATCATTATCTTGATATTTTGGCATCTATTAATGCATATTTTATATCTTCCATAATCGCTCGTTCGTCGTAGCCTGATGAATTCCGCTTCTTTAATTCTTCCATCATTTTTCTCAACGAGACTCCAGCTATCTCCGCAGCTTTCCATGAGCTGATGTTTTTTTCCCCAACTTGTTTACAGAGAACCTCAAACATCTCTTCAGTAAGAGATTTTTCTAGTAATTGACGGATGTAGGATGATTTATCTTTTTTTTTTAATTGGGCCATTAAAAAGCTTAACTTTTGATCAAGATCATCATCTATTCTAACTGAAAGAATTTTCATGATAGTCCACATGTATACTAGAACATATCTTGTATATATATCCTTCTTCTTTTCTAGCTCAGTTATCAATACTTAAATTGTGTCATTAAAATTCAAACTTTTATATTTGAAAGTTTATTTTTAAATACTAATTATCCTTATCGGATGATTAGACAAGAAAATTGTTTCTAAGTAGTGTGAACTAATAGCAAAAATACTATTTTCTATCTTACTTTTGTTATTTTTTCTTTTACCTTTTTTACTTTTATTTCTTCTTTTCTTTTGAATGATTTACATTTTAATTATTATATTTATCATGTAAGTGTTCTATAATCGCGTTAAAGGCTTTGACCACTCCTTTCCCTGTTTTTGCTGATGTTAAGTAATATCCAAGAAAGTTCTGCTCGTCAACGATAGCTTCAATTTCACTGGTACCCAAAATATGATCGTCAATTAAATCAATTTTATTCGCAAATAAAACTAAAGGAATATCTCCACAGAACTTCTTTATTTCCTCATGCCACTTCTGTATGTTTTCAAAGCTCTGTTCACCTAAACTTGTCTCTTCAAGGCTATAGACAATAATTCCTGCACTACTCTCTTTATAAAATGAAGGACGTAGAAAGATGAAATCATCTTGTCCTGCTATGTCCCAGAATAAGAGTCTAATTTTAGCTCCCTTAACTTTTTTACTATATTTAGAAAATTGGGCACCAATCGTCTTGATATAATCCGTTGAGAAAGCACCATCAGTATATTTTCTAATTAATGAGGTTTTACCTACTCCTCCATCCCCGATTATCGTAATTTTAAATCCGTATTTTTGAGAATCTTTCACGGAAGTTCTTCGCCAAAATTGAAAGAATTTATGTTATTTAAGAGAAGATTAGATTTATATTAATATAAAACTTTTGGATAACATTATCTTAGAATTGATAAGAAAAATAAGAAGGATTTGATATCAATTAACATAAAAAAAATATAAAAAAAAGAATTTAGTAAACTACATAACAAGGAAGTGGGAAAACTGTCTTCATGTTATTCTTGTTTTTTGCTTGTTCTAATCTCTTTGCATTCATTTTCTTTACCTTTTATTTGTTTGTGTTGTTTTTTTGTTATTAAATATAATACACCTTACTTCGATAATATAATTTTGATTAAAGAACTTTCTGCGAAGTTCGAATTATAAAAAAAGTTTAAATAATTATAAGTATTAGTATTATATTAAAGTAATAAGAAGATCTTGAGACAATACTTATGAGTGATATTGTTTATCCACCAGAACAAGTATTTAGTCCTAAAATAGAAAAAAAAGATTTTGAACTCATAATTCTTTGGATGCTCAATAATAACGACTCCTGCGAATGGTCTGATTTTACTAAACCTCCTTTAGAATTTCGATTATCCACTTTATCCAAATATCTTTCAATTTTAAAAAGTAAAGGGTTTGTCGATAATTATGCTAGAGGGCACTATAAGATAAAACAAGAAGGGAAAAAAAGATTTCACGAGAAGATTAAAGTTACCTCTAAGAAGAAGAAACTTAATTATCCTCCACGCGTAATTACCATGAGACGAAACTACGATCACTGGATACTTTGGATGGTATATAATAACAATTATTGTAAGTGGTCCAGTTTTCTGGAACCCCCTCTCTCTATTAATCAATCTTCTCTATCAAAAACTTTAAATCTGCTAATAGATCAAAATTTCATTAAAAAAGACGAGAATAAGGAATATAGGATCACAAGATCAGGTAAAATTGAGTATTCAAATATGTTACAAACTTATGATTTAGATAGACAATCGATTTTGGATGATGAAACGAAAAGGATTGAAGATGTCACTATAAGAACTACAGATTTTTTCAATAAATACAATATTGAAGGCGAAGATATCCAATTTAGATTTCTTAGTAATGTTTTAAAATTGGATTATACTAGGGTTGAAAAGATGTTGATTGATGAGGAAGATTTTGATAAAATTGTACTATTTATCTCCATGAATCATCCTGATCAATATCCTGATTACGTATCTACTGAAGAATTTTCAACCGAATATGAAATTGAAATAGAAACCCTAAATTATTACGTACTAGAAATTGTAGATAAACAGTTTTTACAGATAAAGTTTTTTAAATTGACAATCCCCCCTGACAGTCATTATTATTTTCAAGAAAATGAGCGATTAGAGATAATATTAAGAGCAATTACCGAAGATTATATAACTAAATATACCTATTTAAATAAGTTGTTCTCAAGAACCGTAGATTTAACTTCGACTATAAATCAGATTTTAGTGGATGCGTGTGATATTTTGTTTGATAGTGGTTTAAAGGATTCCGTAAAAGAATTTTTACCGAAGTATATTAAATATTTAGCGTTTAAGATTGAAGCTAAAAAAGAATTTAAGGAAGAGAATGATAAATTGGAAGGAATAATTTGGCAAGACATACCAGAAATATTTCAGCTAAAAAGTTCTGAGATATTAAAGGACCAATATGAAGAAGAAATTAAAAAATTTAACGTGAAAATTAAAAAAGACCCTGAGAACCTTGATCTGTATAATTCAAAATTAAGTATATTGATTTACTACAACCAATATGATGATGTTTTAGAACTTTTAGACGAAATGTTTGAAATTTTTCCTGAAAAGGAAAAGGGGATGAGAATGAAAAAAGCGTCAATTTTAAGAACGATGAAAGAACTTGACGCGGGATTAAATATCATCAATGACTTAAGTGAAAAATATCCCGAGGATAATGATTTACTTAATTATAAAGCTTACTGGCTCCAATATTTAGGTGAAAGAGAAGAAGCACTTGAAATCATACAAGATCTAGTGGATAGAATTCCAGATAATGGAATGTATCATGATACTTATGGAGAAATTCTAATGTATTTTGAAGAATATGAGGAAGCTATAGAAGAATTCCAAACTACATTAGAATTGGTAAGTGAAGGGTGGTATATCTATCAAACGCACATTAAGTTAGGAATTTGCTATAAAGAACTTGAAATGTATGATTTAGCAAAAGAAAATCTCTTAAAAGGAAAGAGTCTTACAAGTGAACAGACATTTGATCCAGAAACTCAACAAAAATGGGTCGCTATTGCTGATCTCTTTATTCTTCAGATTGAGCAGTTACTCTAACTTTTCAGTTCTAACTGTTTAAACATTAGAGCACAAATTTAAAGTAATGTTAGAGGTTAAAGCCATCGTCAAATCTTCAAATTCATCGTATTCAGCTTCTAGTTCAAATCTCTTCTTTTCTTGCAAATATACAATCTACTATTATCATCAGAATCGATTCAAATAAACAGGCGTCTTGATTAAGACGATTAATTAAAAAAGATATATTTTTATATGCAAGACGAATAATTAATACTAAAAATTTATACATCGAAAAGATGGCGAAAAATTTTGAAACAATCGTATAGTAAAATAATATTTGTCTTGATTTTTATTAGCTCTATGGGAACCTTTGGTGCGATACATGTTGAGAAATCTGATTCAATTGAATTATTAGATGAGAAACCAAAGCCAGCTGTAAGTGCCAATTTAGCAGCTTGGATAATAATTGCAGGTGACAGATCAGATCACGATAAATTAAGCTACATAAGAAATGGATGCGATGAAGTATTTTTAGCATTGCAGAATCGTGGCTTTACAGCTAGCGATATCTACTATTTAGATCCTTACTATTCAACGGCAGGAAATCCGCAATCTATTTATCGAGATGCTGATTCAACCAGACCAAACATTCAGTGGGCAATTGAAACATGGGCAGCAGGTAAGGTGGATGCAACTCACGGTCTCGGAATCTATCTATTTGACCATGGGGGAACTGGTTATATGTGTCTAACACCTGGTGCAGAATTATATGATACTAATCTCAACACATATTTAGACAATTTGGAGACCAGTACCGGTGTTAATCGAATTATCATTATCTATGAGGCTTGTCATGCGGGATCATATATTAACCCAGTAAGTAAGGACAATCGAATTGTAGTGACTGCTACGGATATTACCCATAATTCACACGTGAATGCTGGACATGATTGGGCTGTCTTCTCTGAATCATTTTGGTCGTCAATTATTCAGTGTAAAACTATTGGAGAAGCATTCGAAGATGCAGTTGTAGATGTAAACGCGCTCGGTTATGCGAGTGCTCAATTTCCATGGATAGATGACAATCATGATGAAATTGGTAATGAAGTCGATTCTAGTGGTGATTTGCCAAACGGCGGAGATGGAAACGATGCTCTAAATGTGTGGATAGGATCTGGTATAAATTGCTGGAAAATCCTCATATTTTTAAGACCCATAAGATGGTGGATACCTAGATTCCCATTATTCATCCCTGTTTGGGTTGTTGTTGAGACGGATGCTACTGTTGAGAGAGTTATGGCAAGAATTTCTCCACCCAACTGGATGCCCCCAACCGGCGAACCAGAAGATCCACAAGGAGCTGAAGGAAAGGCACTTGTTGAAGACACAGGAACAGAACTGGTTTATTTATACGATCGAGATGGGGACGGCAATTTTACCGGCAACCTTTATCCTGGAAAAAATCCAGACTTTTGGGGAGATGAAGGAGATTATGAAGTCAATTTTATTGCTGAAACTCAAGAAGGTGTTATAGCTAAAATAGAATCTACTGTTGTTACTATAAATACTGAGGGCACTCCTCCACTTGATACCACCCCTCCATCGATATCAATAACAACTCCAAGCCCTGATGCTGCGATAAGCGGAAATGTTGGTGTAATTGCAGTGGGAGATGATGACCAGGCACTTGATAAAATTCAAATTCACGTTGATGGTGTTTTAGAAAAAGAAGAAATTATGCCACCATATCTTCCCTATCCAGAAGCAACTTATAACTTAGATACATCTCTATATTCAGATGGAGTACATAATATCTCAGCAACTGCATTTGATGAGGCAGGTAATACTAAAACAACCTCAATATCTGTACTTATTGGAGGTAATGGAATCCCTGGCTTTAACATTCCGATTTTAATCCTAGGATCTATTCTTGGAGTCATAAGTGTCTCTGCTATAAAATTTAGGAACCTTTCAAGAAAGAAATTGAAGAATTACCGAAATTAAATATTTAAAATTCATTTCTTTTTTTTTATTAACTTCCACTTTTATCTATATCTCACCAATAATAAAACTGTCTAATATTTGAAACTTATAATTTTATTCATTTGTTATTCCCTTAGTTCCAGAATAGGCAACTTATAATTTATTATCATTAAGTAAATTATTGAAAAAGTTCACTAATCAATTAGATTATGAATAAACATGAAAAAATTAATGCTAAAAACCTCTATTTTTCAAAAGCAAGTAATATGCATCCGGCAAACACGTACTTCCACTTTTCTTTTGCAAATTATCACGATCCACGAAATAAAAATTTTGGAGTTCTAAGAGTACTAAACGATGACGAAGTCAAGCCTAATAGCGGTTTTACCACTCATCCACACAGTAATATGGAGATTTTCAGCTATGTAGTTAGTGGTAAACTAACACACCGCGATAGTGCAGGTAACCACGAAGTTCTTAGTCGAGGACACGTACAATACATTTCAGCTGGGACAGGGGTATCACACTCTGAACTGAATGAGCAAGATGACTGGTGTCGTTTTCTTCAAATATGGATTTTACCTGAAAAAATGAATCTCCCAGTTCAGTATGTCCTCTCTAAATATTCCTATGAAGAAAGAGAAAATAAATTTCTACAAATTATATGCGGCTCCAAAAGTAAAAATAGAGCTCCTATTAATCTTAACCAAGATATTAACGCCTACGTGTCTGAATTAACTAATAGGAGTGAAATTTTATCCTTCGAATTAGAAAATGATCGTCAAGCGTATATTTACTGTTTTGAAGGAAGTTTAAATCTTAGTCAATACCCTTCCTTGGGAGAGCGGGACTCTGTGAAAATATACGGTCAGGTCAAAATTGAGTTTACACTTAATTCTGAGAAAGCTCACTTTATTATCATTGAGATGCAGCAATAAATTGTATTTCCAAGGTTGAATTTAAGACTAGCCTTATAATTAAGCTGATAACATAGAGGATTTTAAATAGTATTAGATGTTAAGATTGAGGTTCATAAAAGTAAGAACAACCGAAGAATGTATTTTGTATTGAAATAAGACTATTTTAATTATATATTAAACCCGTCATCAAAATCATCGTATTCGGCTTCAAGATCAAATCTCTTCTTTTCCTTTTCCTTCTTTTCTCTCTTAAGATCTCGACGTTCTTTTAAAGATACGTCATATCGCTTTATGTAAACTTCTTCATATTTTTCTCGTAAAGATTCAACATCCTCAACCTGACCAATTTTTTCCTCCAAACCATCTTCAAAAAAATAGTTTTTCTTGAATTTTTTAGCAGGTATTCCAACATAAATAAAGCCTGGTTCTAAAACTTGCTCAACTGTTGTAACAGAATTCGCAGCTAAGATACAATTCTTCCCTATATATGTCCCTGGCATTACAATAGCATGGGAGCCTATTCTTACATTCTCCTCAATTACAGTTTTTCTTATAATTAATAAATTTCCAATAATAGTAGAGGATTGAACGATTGCTCCTTGTCCTACAACTACATTCTTTCCAAAATCAATGAATTCTGTGTCTACCCAGCCCTCGAATAACGAGTTTGAAAACTTAGTACGAACTCCGAATACTTTAAAGCAAATATTATCTAAAAATGGAAAAGGAAACTTGTGTGCGAGCCATACAGGCCACCGCTTAATTGTACTTCGAAGGCTCCAGTATCGATAATCCCTATCAGAGGCAGTTCTAAGAAATACTCCTTCTCTTGGTTTATGCACATTATTTACTATAACCAGTAGTATTTTCGCAAAGAATATTGAGAAAAATACAATTGAGATGTACATCAAGAAGAATAGCAGAGGTAGGTACGTGTAAAAATGAACTGGTCTTCTATAATCCCATAATAATCGCCAATAGGCCCAAAATTCTAATAATACTGGAATTATACTGATCCATATTAGAAAAAAATAGAAAATTAAATATCTCTTCTTAACTAAAACGGAGGGGGTAAAGGGACCCACCTTCATAGAATTATGGATTGACATCTTTTAATTCCTCTTTCTTTTCATCATCTACATTTACATCATGAATTATTTCTACCTTCCTCGCCTTATCTACATCTCGTTTGATAATAACATTTCTCCTTTCTTCCGCATATTTATTTTCCTTCAGTTTTATTGCAGGAAAGCCAAAATAAACCCAACCAGGTTCCAAGACTTGGTTATATGTTGTTGAAGAAAGCGCACCTATTACTGACTCTTTTCCAATAATTGTTCCCGGTGCAATCGTAGTATGACCACCGACCATAGAATAATCATCAAAAATCACTTCTTTTATTATCAAATATTTTCCTACAACCATCGAAGACATAATTGTTGCTCCTTGTCCAATTAAAACCTTACGTCCAAACTTTATAAAATCAGAATCACACCAAGCATCGTTTAAATGGCTTGAATAATCCATATCAACTCCAAAATTTTTGAAAGCAAAATTATCTGTCCATGGGAGTGAACTATTTCTTAAAAACCATAATACAATCTTTTTTAGTTCAGTTCGAAGCATCCAGAACTCATAATCGTTGTTTCGGTTGCCTCGCGTGATTTCAGCAATGAAAATACCTTCCTTTGGCTTATGAATCAAATTTACAAGAATTAAAAATAATTTAGTAAAAAGCAGACATCCTAAAATGAAGAGATAAACCATTCCAAATAACATAACAGGTAACATTAAGAGGAATACTAGCCAGCCTGGATCACTTGAATACCAATACCAAAATATACCTACTAGAAGTCCACTCAACCAAAATACGGGGGTGTATACTAAAAGAAACTTAATATTAACTCGGCTAATCGCACTACTAGTAGTAAAATCAATAGCTAAATCTTTCTCAGTAAGATCTTCGAAATTAGGTAATTCTAGTTGTATTTTTTCCGAAGATTTGATTTCTTCAATAAGCTCTTCTTCAATAGGCTCTTTTTTCTGTTTTATTTTCGTTGTTTTTTTAGCATACTTATAGTTAAAATTTTTATTTCTTTCAATGTCTTCTTTACTTATTTTTAAATATTCCATAATTTTACGTTTGAATATTTTCCTCATCGGGATGCCAAAATAATAGTTCATTTTTTTCGACGTGTTTATCTCGCTATGTTTACTAACAGAAGCTAATGGAAGTAAGTAAGCATCATCATGTATTTCAGATCCAGGACCAATTTGACTCATAGCAGCAGCAGTAACATTGTCTCCAACTTTTATTTCAAAATAAGAAATATTACCGAACACTCCTTGAAGGAGGTGGCTGGCTAATGTGGAATTGACCCCAATATAGCAATTCTTGCCAACATTAATGAATTTATCATTCATGACAGATTCTTCCATAACAGTTTCTTTTCCAATTTTACTGGATCCTACAAAGTTATAAAACCATTTTGCTAAAAAAGGAAATGGTCCTTTCATGAATGAATTTTTGCCATATTTAATCATAAAATTTCTAATGTGGTAATAATTGGCTGTTCTACTTCTAATATTACGTGGTATTATCCCTGATTTTGAAGGAGAGGCTCTTTCTGTAAGGTACCATAAAACTTTTGTAATTATTCCTACGAGTAATAGATGGAGTAGATAACAACCAAAAATAACAAGAGGCATTAATATTAAAGAAATGAGAGACGTAAAATCCGTAAAAATTGTTATAAAATTTGTGCTTTCTAAAAAAAAAATTCTAAAGGGGAAAAAGAAGTAGCCCCAGAAAATAATCGCCGGTAATAACCACGAACCATAATAGATGACCATAAATATTATGATATATAAATGGAATTGAAGATTTACATCTTCCTTGATGGTTTCATTTTTCAAATTGGGAGAATCCGGTTGTTTACTCTCTTGAGTTGTTTCACTCATTATTTCCAAACGTTTTAAGTTTTTACTCAATTAAAAGATAATCGAAGTCAAATATTAGATATATGTATTGAAAATGTTATGTTTTATTAAAATAAAAAATGATTATAAATAATAATTTAAATGAAGTTGGAAAAATCAAAAAGCTTTATCTAAATAAGACAGTAAAAATGTTTTAGGATAAGCTATAAAAAACTAAAATAGTTTAAGAAAAAAATTAGAAATCAATCACTTTAATTCCTTTTTGTTGAAGGTAGAATCCATTTCCAGTTATACTATACGTAAGTAAAGTTATTTTTTCAAGGATTTCATATGTGAGTTTATCTTCCTTAATCGCTTCTGTCAATTCCTCTAATAATATAGCAAATTTACGAAAGAAATCTATATTAATAATAATTGGTTGTCTTTCTTGTCTAGCTATATTAACAGCATTTGATATGACTCCAAAAGAATTACCCAATATTGAATTTATAAAAACTAAATGTTTATTGAACTCAATATTAAACACTCTTTTAATCATAGCATGTATAGCACTTAAATAGTATAAACATTCATCAATATTTTCACTTTCTTTTAATATGTTGATGACAAACTCAATTTCCTCATATATAACCTTCTTATTTTCATTTGATAATTCCATATAAATCACCAAGCAGCATTAATATATAATTCTTCTTTCTTTATTGAATGCCACTCATATCGAATATCACCGCCAATTATACCTGTTTCAGCAGTAATAACGGTTAATGGGGTTTTTGCTTTGGGATAACTTGATTTAGTGGTTTCGATAACTCTCATAACATTGGGAGATTCTTCTGAATCCATAAAAGGTTTTATAATCTTATAAGAAGGCAACTCTAATTCATAACTTATAGGAGATATAAGGTTCGATAAAGATGTAATTATTTTCTTACCTAATTTGCTTATTTCATAAAAAGAATATTTATCAGCAAATTTATTTCTTCTATAAAAGTTGTAAATTAAACCGTAACGCATGAGGGTTTTTATATGATGACTTAAATTATTCTTAGGTATTTCTAATTCCTTACTTATCTCAATAAATGATTTAGTGCCTTTTTTTTTTAAATAAATTAAAATTTTTTGACGGCTTTCATCAGAAAAAGCTTTTATTAGATCTCTAACCAATAATGGTAATTCAAACACATATTTATTCATGTTATCACCTTTTTTTAGAGGTCAATTTAAATTGACCATTATGTTAT
>CAZRBD010000034.1:16202-29641 GCA_964598265.1 uncultured archaeon | reverse complement strand
TCGGTATGCCGACCATAAAAAATAAAAGAAAAAAAAATAAATACTTAGATACTGAATTAAAAAAAGAAAAATACTTTTAAATTTCTTAAAGTATAACTTTAACAATGAATATCAACAATGGAAAGTCAATCGAACTAAAAAATAGAAAGCTTTTTGAAGACTATTTCAAAAAATTCCCCCCGGATATATCAGAGTTCTCGTTCACTAACTTGTTTATTTGGAACAAATATTATAATTATTTATATTTAGAGTATAAGGATCATTTAGTAATATACTCGCGAGACTATCTTGAGAAATGGGGGAGATTCCTCTCTGGAAGGAAAGATACGATTTTCTTCTTGCCTCCGATCGGTCCTAATCCCGTGAAAATCATTTTAGAAATATTTAAGAATTTGAAAGATGTTGAATTCCATAGAGTTCCAGAGCCTTTAATAACCAATATTAAAGAAGAAGGAGATTTTGAAGCCTTGAATATAGAGATTTTGGAGGATAGAAACAATTGGGACTACGTTTATCAAAAAGAGGATTTAATATATTTGCCTGGAAATAAATTTCGGCAAAAAAGGCGATGGTTAAATAAATTTTTAGAAAATTATGATTTTAATTTCGAAGTTATTACAGAAGGATTAGTAGAAAAGACACTTCAACTCCAGTTAGAGTGGTGTGATGCGAATGAATGTCAAAGTAACGAGGATTTAGGTGAAGAACAAGTAGCTGTTACTCGAGCATTAGAAAATTATTCAGATTTAGGGATCTGTGGAGGAATAATTTGCGTAGATGAAAAATGTGTTGCATATACTTTGGGAGAAATGCTTAATAATGGAACAATAGTTATCCACATCGAGAAAGCTCATAAAGATTTTGAAGGTTCCTATCAGGCGATCAATAATTTATTTTTGAAAGAATTTGGAAAAAATGCAATCTATGTAAATAGGGAACAAGATCTTGGTATAGAAGGCATGAGAAGGGCAAAAGAAGCCTATAAGCCAATCCGAATGGTAAAAAAAAGCATTGTTTATCGGAAATGATATTAAATATAAATTTCAATCAAATTCTAAATTTTTTTTAATTATATTAATTTGCTTTTTCATTTCAGGTAAATCTGTTTCAATAACTTCCCATGTAAGATTTAGATCTACTCGTAGTGTATTCTTCGATCTTTGTATTCATCAATTTGAGAAGTCATTTTTAGATTATAATACACTTTTAGGTTTTTTAAAATATCTCTAATGTTCCTAACTAAATTAAATAATTTGTTTCAATTTTTATTTTTGCTATAATTTAATAATTCTGAGAGGTTAGAGAAAGGGAAATTCATTAATAAAATGCAATATGGTTCACGACTCAAGTGAAAATTCGCTCACATTTATATTTTTAAAATTTCTCTTATCAAATATAATACATATATTAACTTTCTAATATTCTAGAATATCTTAATTTATTGTGATAATAATGTCCGATGAAGAAAATCAAGATTCAAAAGATGAAGAACATGTAGGAAGATTGACCGGTAAAACAACAACACATACTATTCAAGTTGTTTTTGAAAATCCATCGGTTGAAAGAAGTAATTATCTAGTAACATATGGTGAGAAAGATGAAGAAGGCAACCGCGTTTTCTTTATCCTAACTATTATAGATATGTGGACAGATGAAAAGGGACGGATGGCAAAATTAAAAGTATTAGGAGAAAGACCAAAAAGGCCTTTTGAAATAGGAGCAAAGATATTTCTCGCGAAAGAGGAACAAATTGCTAAGATTTTAGGGATTTTTAACTCTCCAGAGGAATCGCTCTTCCTTGGTAAACTGACTGGATATCCTTACGATGTGTATCTATTGATAAAGAATTTTGGTAGAATTTTTATAACAGGGAAATCTGGCTCTGGAAAATCATATACTATGGGTGTTTTATGCGAGGAATTTCTAAAAAAAGGAGTTCCAGTGGTGATATTAGATCGTCATGGAGAGTATGGAGCCCTTAAAGTTGCAAGTGAAGAATCTGGAGAAGAAGAAAGTGAGTTCGTAGATAGAATCATTGAATTTTCTGATTTGAAGGTAAACAAAGGAGCGGATATTGATATTGAATATATGTTTTCATTAAACGCTTCAGATTTAGTGGCCCCAAACCTCTGTACAATTGTCAATCTAAATGGCATGGCTTTAGAAGTTCAGGAAGCAATAGCGGGTAAATTATTAAAGAAGTTATATGAAGCGAGTACCACACGGAAAATTCCTCCATTTTATCTATTCTTAGATGAGGCTCATTTATTTGCTGGAAAGAAACAAACTGAAACATGTGAAGTAGTGAAATTATTTGCTCAAGAGGGAAGAAAATTTGGAGCAAATATAGTTATAGGAACACAACGTCCACAATTATTAGATACAACAATTAGAGCTCAAGCGGGAACATGGATTATTCATAACCTTTCTGATATAAGGGATATAGGAATTACTATTTCAAGTGCAGAAGATCTCAGTAATGAGAATAAATCTGATATTTCAGGATTAGATAAAGGAGAAGCTATAATCTGTGGTGAAGCTGCAAAAGGAATTCCTTTATTCGTTAAGATTAGAAAAAGACAAACACGTCATGGTGGTGTTAGTTTTAATCCTCTAGATTTCCTCTCAGAGCAAACGGTTGAAGAGTTACAAAAAAGAAAAAATAGAATTTTAGGAGGAAAATCTGCAGATGAATTGGAAACAGGTAAAGAATTATTTATGGGAATTGTTGGTCCTAAAAAGCCCGGAGATTATATCGAAGAGATAGCAGTTTTAAAAGTAAAAATTAGAGAATTAGAGGATAAAGTTAAAAGATTACAAGAAAAAGTAGCTCACATTAAAGAAAGAAAAGATATTCCACTTGTAGCAACAGATGATACCATCATAGATCTGCAAACTGAAATTACTGTTTGGAAGGAAAAATACAACTACCTTAAAGAGATGGCAGAGAAAGGAGGGGGAGAGATAGTACAATTAAACGATAATACTGAAGCTGTGTTAGAATTAAACAATAAGAAAATTGAACTTGAAGCTCAGATTAAAAAATATAAATCAAAGTACGACGATGCACTAATTTTAGCTGAAAAAACTCTTGCTGAATTGAAAAAAAGACGATAAAGAGTCGACTATATTAAAAAATTCTCTTTTTAACAATATTTTTTATTCGAAGAGATTGTCTTAATTAGTTTTAAGATATATTTCAAACAATTTATTAGTAGTGTTAATTTCAAACATTTAACGTAAAATGAATCTCTTAATCTTAAATGTGAATTATGTTGGATATTGAAAGCGTCAAGAAATTACAGAAAGATTTATCCTCTCTACTCGGTGTTTCTGGGCATGAAGAAGATGTAAGAAATTTTATTTTGAAGGAAATCGAGAGTAAAAAGTTAGCTGATAAAGCATGGATTGATCCTTTAGGAAACGTTTTAGCCATAAAGGAAGGAAAGGTAGGAGATAATAGAATTTTACTCGATGCTCATATTGATGAAATTGGATTCATGATCTCTCATATTGAGAAGAAAGGATTTTTACGATTTGTTCCGATTGGTGGATGGGACAAGAGAATTCTTTTAGGTCAAAGTGTTGTATTAAAATCGGGGGTTGGACAATTATATGATGGTATTATTGGCTCAAAACCACCTCATCTTACTACATTAGAAGAACGTAAGAAACAAGTGGATATTCCCGAGATGTATATTGATATCGGTGCTACATCCAAAGAAGAGGTACTTAGTTTTAATATTAATATCGGAACTATGGGAACCTTGTTTAGCCCGTTTGTAGAGTTTCCAAATGGAATGGTGAGGGGTAAAGCCTTTGATGATCGTACAGGATGTAATATTCTTCTACACATTATGATGTTATTGAAAGAAAATCCGGTAAATGATACAGTATTATTTAATTTTGCAGCACAAGAAGAGGTTGGAGGATATGGTGCGACAGCAGGAGCTTATAAACTTAAACCTACAATAGCTATTGCTATAGAAAGTACAACTGCTGCTGATGTACCTGGTATAAGAGAATCTCAAATTCCTGCACATATTGGTAGAGGTCCAGCAATTACTGTAGCAGATAGATCTTTAATTTCAAACCCTAAAGTCAACGAAAGATTGATCAAAAATGCCGAATTAGAAAATATAAAATATCAATATAAAAAACCTAAGTATGGAGGAACTGATGCGAGTAAAATACAGATTACTCGCAGTGGAGTCCCAAGTACTGTAGTCTCTGTTCCATGTCGATACATTCATTCTCCCACGCCATTATTAAAACTTGAGGATATATACGATACAATACGTTTAATTGACGTGTTTCTGAGAAATCCTGCTAATACAAACTTTTAAATAAAAATCTTATACATTCTCGACAGTTTGATAGTTAAAAAATGAGATATGTTTAATCTTTATTCTTCTAATAAAGATTAAGGCTACTAAGTAGAACAGCCCAATAGAGATAAAAAGTAATATCAGAATCGTGGGATTTTTTTCATTTAGACCGGAGAGAATAAATCCAACTAATAACGAAGCTATAGCGGGGCCCATTGAACTTATAAACGATGAAAGTCCATAATATGCCCCTGATATTTTTGACAGGGCGTTATCTATATTTTCTTCTTTAGAATCTTCTGCTGCTTCATGTACTAATGCCGCTGTAATGGGAATTGAGAATAAAGGAAATGAATACATTGATCCTAAAACTGTACTCCATGTTATGATGTATAGAATTAATTGTAGATCAAAAGAAAGGATCCTTATCAAAAAGAACATTCCTAAAAATGAACCAATAGCACCCAAAATCAGAACAGTAGAATACGATTTAAGAATATGCTTCCTCTTTCGAAGTTTCATCCAGATAAAATACCATCCAAACTTACCAAATATAGAAATTAAGATATAAATGAAAAATTGCGTAGATGAAAACTCAAGTACGTAAGTTTGGAAAGGAAACACTAAAAGACCTAATAGCTTACCTGCGATACCACTAAAAAATGCAGCAACTATTATATTTCTAAAATTATGATCCATAACGGGTATTGCCATTTGACGAAATCTTCCTTTCAGTGAAATTTTTTCACTTTTATATTCAATATCTGTGTTATAATAGGTCTCATCAACAGAGAAAAAAATCAATAGAACTGAAATTAACCCAAAAATCGCGACACAAGTGCCAATTATTGGTATGTAAAATAATATTATTTGTCCAGATGGTTGCCAATGCTTAACATTCTGAGGATCTTCAAGAATGCTCTGAATAATCAAAGGTAACATTACGGCCACAATAGAAGCTATAATTATAAACGCTGATCTTACAGAAGCTACAGTTTCTCTATTTTTAAGGGTTTGTGATTGTTCTGGTAACATAGATATATATACATTAAAAAGTAGAGATCTGGATATAGATCTAAGAAGAATTATAACCCAAAAATAGATAGTTGTGGGCAAATACAACGAATTTCCTGGTGGACCTCGAGGGGGAAACCATATCAAGATGGTTGTTAGGAACCATATTGGCAAACCAATTAACAAAAACGGTCTGCGTTTTCCCAATTTTCCTGGTTTCTTATTGTCTACAATTACCCCAAAAATTACTGCAAATATAGCCGAAACAATTAACTGAGTAGTAATACCAACCGATACAAGTATAAAGTTCAAATTTATGGTATAAACATAATATTGAACGATAAATACCCCCGTAAAGATGTTAGGTAAAGCCATCCCTAAATCCCCCATGCAATATCCTATTAACCGTTTACCTTTTAATTCACGTGGTGAAACACCGTTTCCCATAATATAATGATCAATTTATTACAAATTAATTTTGTGATAGAGAAATTCCTTTGACTGTAACGTTAAAATTTTTCGTTGTTTAATAGTAGGAAAATTTTAGAAGGTTTATTTAAATTCAAAAAAAGTGTTAATGTCATAATTAGTTCTGATGCAGTTTTAGGATCCATAAAATTGTTTACAATTCTACGACGCAGAAAAACAAAGGGAAATTAACTTATTTACTGTACCTTTGCGAGAAGAAATTAACCTAATCTTTAATAAGGCAATATTAGTTTCTCATGATTCTTAGGTCTTTAATTATGAGGTATCAAGTAAATATATTTTGAAAGTTCAAATCTTTCAATTTTGATGTCATCAGAATAAGCTTCTGGGTTTTTTAAGCAAATTAGTAGAATTTTTACTACAAAATCAATATCTTCAAAATAAATATTCTCATAAAATGACTGCTCAATAATATCGAAATCAATATGCTTCATCACTCCAAACTCCGGTTCTCTTACATTCCATAACATATCTTTAATTTTAACCTATTTGAATATAAGGTAAATGGGATTATGATTTTATTATAATAATAATTGTATTTAAGCTTGTGTTTTTATAATTTTCTTAAAAATTATTATAATAATTATTATTCCTTTATAATTACATGACTAGAGGACGATATTATATATTTTAAATAAATTAAAAAAAAAATTTAAGATGATTGTAAAAAAAAAGAAAATCCTATTATTTATTATCCTTTTTATCTTTCTTCGCTTTTTTTCTTAATTTGACTTTCTTTTGTTGTTCAACAATAACGTTACTTATGAATTGGGTTGTAGAATATGCTGATTCAGCCTCACCTAAACTTAGTCCCTCCAAATCATCCTCCATCTCTTCAGCCTCGTTTGCGCTTAACCCCATCTCTTCCATAGCATATACTTTAGCACTTGTTTTATGTCGTTTTGTTCTCAGTTCGGATCTCTGTAAATAATAATGACTTGTCATATGTAACACCATACCCCCATCACCATAAGTGAATGTGATTACAATTGGGGCTTCTCCATATTTTTCTTGCATTTCCTTACTTGTGACAAGCACATTAACTTTTTCCTTATCATTTATCTGAATAGGGTATGAAGAACTCTCCAACCACCAAATTGGATCAGCATTATCATTAAATAACCCCGCTAAAAACTTGTTTGTTTTATCCACGACCTGAACCGCAACACAATCATCTCCTGTAGGGCGTTGATTATATTTTACATACTCAGGAAAAATCTTTTCTAAAATATTTAATAATGCCCAATCTGTGGTAAATAAAAACCCTCCCTTTTTCACAAAAACTCTTATTTTTTCCAAGCCTTCGGTTATTGTCCCAGGGCAGTTTATAATTAATATCTGATCGGGATTTAATTCAATTTGGGTAAATTCTTGTGGTTCCACTAAAAAATAAGGAACTTGTATTAAATCTAAAACTAACTCAATTTTATCATAAGATCCCGCGACGATTATAATAGACGAATCTTTAACTTTTTTTAAGATTTCTAAGTCTTGGGGACGATCTTTTTTCATTTTCTTCTCCATTATTTTAGCAGAGACGCTGTAAGCCTTTTGCATCTTCTTAAAATCTCCCATAAATTTCACTTTTTTATTTTTTGTTTGGTTTATACAAGTATGATAATTCACATCTATAAGTTTTTCTGGTGTTTTTTTAAAAAATTAATATCAAAATTGAAAGATAAGAAATTTTTTTGGGGAACATATTGAAGGTTCTTGCTGAAGTAGCTTATAATTTTACTTCATGAATAGATGTATTCCTTCACGTTATGTTCTTTATCAAGAAATTCTGACAATGCCCGATCAAAATGTAATTTCGTAATTTGAGTCTTTCTCTCTCTAAGACACTTAATACCTGCTTCAGTAACTAATGCTTTAATATGTGCTCCACTTAAACCATCTGTTTTCTTTGCCAAGTTTTTAAAGTTTACATCTTTCAAATTCATTTTTCTCGTGTGGATTTTTAAAATCATTAATCGAGCCGCTTCATTCGGTAGATTGAACCTAATAATCCTATCAAAGCGACCTGGACGCAAGATTGCGGGATCCAACACATCTTCTCTATTAGTCGCCGCTAAGAACATGATTCCTTGGGTATTTGCAAAACCATCTAATTCTGAAAGTAGTTGCATAAATGTCCTCTGGACTTCTCGGTCGCCCTTATATACTTCACTAGTTCGTTTAATAGCAATTGCATCAATTTCATCGATAAAGATTATTGATGGAGTGTTTACTTTAGCTAATCTAAAAACCTCTCGCACCATTCTGGACCCCTCTCCAATGAATTTTTGAACAAGGTCAGACCCTACTAAATGTATAAACCGGGCATTAGTTGAATTGGCTATTGCTTTTGCTAATAATGTCTTTCCCGTTCCAGGTGGGCCAGCTAAAAGTGCTCCTGAGGGCGGATCAATTCCAATTACTTCAAATAATTCTGGTTCTAATAATGGTAGTTCAATTACTTCCCGAATTGCCTCGATCTGATCATCTAATCCCCCAATATCCTCAAATGAAACCTTGGGGACTTCAATCAATTCCATTGAAGCAACTCTACCTCCGATATTCTTCGAGAGGATTTCAATTATGACAAAACTTTGACCATGTAAAGAGACTATATCTCCGGGCTCAGGAGTTAGGTCTGGACGGGGAGGAATTAAAAGTTTATTTCCGGGTGCATGAGATACGATTAGGCGCCCATCTTTTAAAACCTTTTGAACATGCCCAACTATTAAGGGGCTATTCTTCATGCTTTCTAATACGTGCCTTAGTTGAGAGTTTTCTTTCTGTAAACTTTTAATTTTCTTTATATCTGACTCTGCTGTCATTTCACGTAATAAAAACTTTCTTCTAAGAAAAATTTTTTCATGCAAATAACAACTTATTGATAATGATATGGATAATGAAGGGACAATTATACAAATATGATAATTCACCTCTATAAGTTTTTCTGCTGTTTTAATAAAAAATTAAACTTAATATAAAGGAAAAGCCAATTAATAATCAACAATTAATTTCTTAAAACATATTTTTGATGAATTGAAATGGAAATATTGACATGACTAAAAAAAAGATGATTCTCATTTGCCTATTCTTCTCATTTTTTCTCATTGGAACAATTTTAATGTTTATAACGCCAATCGGGGTTAAATCAACATATGGAAAAACGGTAAGGACAACAGATGGAGTTACGATAACTTTTAATGTATTTGAGCCGAGTAGAGGAGGATCTAACAAGAAAGCAATTATTTTAGGCCACGGTGTAATGTCAAATAAAGAAATGTTAAAGGGTTTTGCTGTAGAATTTGCTGCTGCAGGTTTTGTAGCCATACCTTTTGATTTTCGGGGACATGGTCAGAGTACCGGAGACCACACAAGGGGATCGTTAACAAATGACATAGATGCAATAATATCCTATTTGAATACAAGATCAGATATTGATACATCAAATCTTGCATACTTTGGTTTTTCCATGGGAGGTCTAGGTCAAGAGGTAGTCAATGAATCTACTGATTTTAAATGTTTTATTGGAGCGGGAACTTCGCTTAAAACAGGTATGAGAAAAGGAGATTCCATAAACCCTTTGAATATTTTAATGATTCTAGGACGATACGATGAGTTGATTACTCCTAATGATCTTAAAGAGGTTCTATCTAATTATACTGGAATTGCTGACGTTTATGTTAATAAACTATACGGAAGTTTTGAATCCGGTAATGCTACGAAGATTTATTTAGATGATCTTACGAATCATGTGTTAGGAAATTGGGACCCTGATTTCATAATGGAAGCTCGTGAATTTTTGGCAAGTACCTTTCCGGATGTTAGACCTGTAGATGAGAATTATGTTGTGAACACAAGGTTGTTAATACTCTCCCTTCAACTATTCGGAGGATTTGGATTTTTCATATTAATAGTTGACCCCCTCTCTAAATTAGTTCTAAAACCAAAAAAAATAGAAGACGTATTTAAACTTGAATTAGGAATTGACGATAGTATTACGCTTCTTGGATTAAAGACATTTGGTTTTTCAGTAGCTCTAGGAATACTGGGAATATTAATTTTTGTACCAATTATGCTCATATTGTTTCTATCAGTTGCGGGATTTGTCTCCACATTGTTATTTGGTCAAGCATTTGGAATTTTAGTTCTTCTTTGGAGGATGGGTAAAAAAGGAAAAATACGACTCAGAGATTCAATAAAGAAACCATTTAAAACTTCGAGAGATGATATTATCAGGCAATTTTTACTCGGAGGAATTCTATCAGTGATCCTATTTCTGATTATATATCTATCAGGAGGATTAAATTACATGGGTATGATTCCGGGAATAACAAAAATCCCATGGGTACTAGTGTTTTTCTTGATAAATTTCATTATATTCATAATCTATGGTATCCTCTTTCATGGAGTTATTCAAAATAAGTTCGATGAAGGATTCAAACCACTTGTAAAAGCCTCAACTATGATTTTCTTACTTCAATTTCTATTTTGGTTTACCTATCTCTTTATAATTAGTTTAGCTATGGGAAGCTTTTTCTATTTTGGATCATTTCTACCTCTTGCAATTCCGATGTTCTTATTGATTAGCTTTCTCTCGACATTAATATATAAAAAGAGTGGTAACGTAATAGCTGGTGCACTCGCTAATACCTTATTTTTTACTCTTTTAATTTGCACGACTTCTCCTTATCAATCAGGCTTGAGTTTTATAATGGGCATTTTCTTTTAATCTAATTCAATCAACAAAAATTTTTTTTATTTTTTTTCTATTTGATATTATTAATACAAATTTTAAATTCCAGTACTACTTCTTTTTCAATAATGAGTCAAGACCAGATTTTATGCATATCATATTTTGATCAAATAATGGGCCCTAGTACGTTATATTCTAGTGAAATCTTATCTAAATCATTAAATACACCTAATCTCGACCGTATCCTCGAGTTTAATGACGAGGAAGGAACATTTATATTTGCTTATAGGAAATATCAAACTGTTAATCATCTCTTTTATATTGATTCTGATTTAGCACGGGGTGGAAAAGAATTACTTATGATTACTTATATGATTAGAGCTGCGATATTCAAAGATGAAATTGTTGATGTTTTCAAATATTTAGATTCAAAAGAACCAATTCTAGAAGATTTTGCGTCAGAATTAAAAGACCTGAAGGATATTCCATCAATCTTGCATCTTAAAAAAAGTGCCTATTCAGAAGAATTTGTTCTGGAATTAGCTAATGAAGATTTAAAGACAAACTTTTTAGAAATTTTTAATCGTTATTTTAAAAGGTTAGTCCCCAAATTCCAATTAGATACCCCTATTAGAGGAAGAAGTCATTTAAAGAAAGTTTTTATCCTTGGTGCCCCACAAGTAGGAAAAACAACATTATTAAAAAACATTGAATTAATCCAATTTTTAAATGTTAAAAGAAACGATCTCCCTTCACGAATATATGAAGTATTAGTTGAAAATATTGAGGTTTTAAAATATAATGATGAGCTCGAAGAATTTGCTTGTAAGGAGTACGAAAATTTAGAAAAATGCACAATAATGGCTCAAGCATTCATTTTACTCTTTAATTTGTCTGACAAAAACTCAATTTATCAGACAAAGGAGATTTTTCAAATCGTTGATGATAAACGTTTGGAAATTGAGAAAGATCCTATCCCAATATTAATAATAGGAAATAAATTTCATGACAAGGAAGAATTCCAACCTGATTTTATTCATAAGATTTTTGAGATTGAAAAATTTAGGGAACTAGGCGTGAAGATCAAATATTATGCTCTCAATATTTTAACAGAAGATGAGAAGATCATGAAATTAGTACGCTGGATTATAAAACAAATAGTTTAAGAAGTATAGAAAACATTTTTTACGATCTAATTAACCGCCTAAGAAATCTTTTAAGGTATAATAGATATAATTAATAAAAATAGAAATCATTCAATCTTTAATAGGCATAGAAATTAGGAAAAATGGAAACTGTATCTAAGAATATCGATCTAAAGAAAGCACCAAAACTTAAAGGTATAGGATGGGGGATCATATTTTTTTTCACATCTATTATTTATTCTACAATTCCCTCGTTCTTAATTATAAGGTATTGGGTATGGCTAAATAGTTTCCCTATATACACATTATCATTGTTCATGTTATTCCTTTGGATTGTTGCCATAATTCTCGTTCTAATCTATATTGTGGCGATGATTAGGGCTTTTAAGCAAAGAAATAATCCAGAGGGTTTAGGTATTCCTTCTGGAGTAAAAGGTTTTGGTTTAGTTTCTACATTAATTATTTTTGGATTTATGTTAATTTGGTACCTCATTTTTAATCAAATTGCGTTTTTTTCTATGGTTCCTCCATAAAAAGAAAAAAAGAAGTTAATTACTAGGAGATTAGATTTCTTTTATTAATTCAGTTCCAAAATTGTTACAATTGGTAAGTTCTCCGTCCCCTAATGTGCCCTTAATGTCTTTAACTCCAACTTGTAATCCGGAAGTTATTTTTTTTAGGTCATGAATAGTTTTTTTTATCTGTTCTTCCATTTTTTTAACCGTATTTCTAAGAAAACCCCCTCCCGTACCCCCCATTTGTGTGTCAAAGACTGCAAATGATTTTCCCTGTAATGGTATGTCTCCAAGAGATTTTATAAATTTTTTAATACTCTTTGCAGGACTGCCAACATACGTGGGCGAGCCTATTAAAAGCACATCAAAGTCTTTTATATTTTCTTTATCCACTTCTTTCACGTGTATTACATCTATCTTATTTCCCGCTTCTGTTATACCCTCTCCTATTGCTTCTGCCACTTTTTTCGTGTTACCATATTTTGATTCATAAACAATTAGAACTCTCATTGATTTTCAACAAAAAGATATTTTTTTATTTATATTTTTAATGATACATAAGTTAAATTCTTTACATTAATAGGATACACATTATGCCTTAATATATGCATATACTCAGAAGAAAATTTTTAAAGTTCCAATGGATAATTCCCAAATTTGTTTGTTGCTTCAATCATCCATCTTAAATTTAAACTTTAAAGGCTGCATACATATTTACAGCGCTTATTATAAAACCATCATATGGTACTGCTGTTTTATATATATTTATAAAGATATAATTTATTGTTTAAACAAGTTTATCTAAAAATTATGTTGTTAAAAGATAAAAACATAGTTATAACTGGTTCCGGAAGGGGTATTGGTAGGGTTGTAGCAATAAAATGCTAAGAAGGAGCAAATATCGGGTTTGGTGTAATGTACGGGAAAAATATTGAAAATTACTTTAAATTTTAATTTATGTTAGAATATAAATTTTTTACTTACATACATTAGGGAAAGAACATGAAAGATTCAGATGCTTTATGGAAAAAAGCTCAACATTATCAAAAAAGCCATAAATATAGGGAAGCTGCTAAGACTTATCTAAAAGCTGCTCAAATTGACATAAAAAAAGGTAAAAAAAAAGCTGCATCAACGGAATTTAGTTGTGCGGGAACATGTTTGTATAATATAGGAGATTGGGACCAGGCATTGAAATATTATAAGGAAGCATTGGAAATTGACGAACAATTAGGCGACTTGAAGGGAAAGGCTACTA
>CAZRBD010000034.1:3460-16102 GCA_964598265.1 uncultured archaeon | reverse complement strand
CAATTAGGCGACTTGAAGGGAAAGGCTACTAAATTGAACAATATCGGGAGTATATTAATGGATAAGGGAGATTTGGATGGGTCATTAAAGTATTATAAGGAAGCGTTGGAAATTGACGAACAATTAAAAGACTTAAAGGGAAAAGCTACTAGATTGAACAACATCGGGTTGATATTAAATGATAGGGGAGATATGGATGGTGCATTGAAGTGTTATAAGGAAGCGTTGGAAATTGCCGAGCAATTAGGCGACTTGAAGGGAAAAGCTACTAAATTGAACAATATCGGGTTGATGTTAAGAGATAAGGGGGATAAAGACGAGGCATTGAAGTATTATAAGGAAGCGTTGAAAATTGACGAAAAATTAGGCGACTTGAAAGGAAAAGCTACTAGATTGAACAACATCGGGTTAATGTTAAAAGGAAGGGGAGATTTGGATAGGGCATTGAAGTATTATAAGGAAGCGTTGGAAATTGACGAACAATTAGGCGATTTAAAGGGAAAATCCATTGTTTTGAATAACATCGGGAGTATATTAAGGGAATGGGGAGATCTGGATAGAGCATTGAAGTATTATAAGGATGCGTTGAAGTTTACTGAGCAATTAGGCGATTTAAAGGGAAAATCCATTGTTTTGAACAACATTGGGAGTATATTAAGGGATAGGGGAGATTTGGGTGAGGCATTGAAATATTTTAAGGATGCGTTGGAAATTGACGAACAATTAGGGGACACGAAGAGAAAAAGTTCACTATTAGACAACTTTTGGGATATATTAAGTTATAGGAATTGATAGATTAATTATATTTTCATCAAAGTTAATTATATTTTCATTAAATAGAAATTAACAAGTAAATCTTCTTTTCTATGATTCCACCGTAAAGAGAAAAAAGAAAAGGCTTCAATTATAAATTCAATGGGTAATTCCCGAATTCATGGGTCGCCTCAATCATCCACCTTAAATTTTGAATTTTAATTGCGGGATGCATATTTGCAGCACTAACGATAAATTAATGTTATTAAAAATTTACTGCAAAAATTACCTAAAAATAATGACTTTATATTTAAAAATACATCACATAACAATTTTAAGAGATTCAGGAATTTTTATTTGATCGATATTGGATAATTTCCATATTTCTTTAGCGTTGAGTGCATTATCAAATAGTTTTCAAGCTTAACTGCAGGATTTATGCTATGTCCTGAGCTTAAAATAAATCCTCCTCCAGGAGCAAGATTATTTATTAAGTTTTTCGTGTATTCCTCTATGAATTTTTGATCTTTATCAGCTAGGTCTTGCGGTGATACATTTCCGATAAAAGAAAGCTTATGATGATATTTCTCATATAGTTGGAAGATATTATAATCAGGATTAGCTGTTGTAGCCTCTATCGGATGGATCGCATCGATTCCAGCTTTTATTATATCGTCAAGCAATTCGCTTATATCTCCGCAACTGTGTAAGATGACCTTTAGCCCTCCTTTATGAGCTACTTTAGATGCTTCTTCAAGCCAAGGGAGTACATAAGACTTTAAGTTTTTCGGGCTCATCAATAGACCCGATTTAAATCCATAATCATCCATTATTAAAATAGTGTCTGCTTCACCCCAATCAATAATAGTTTTAACTAAATTCACCAGAACTTTACCATGCGTATCAAATACTTTCCTAATTTGCTTTGAATTGATTAACAATTTACAAAATGTTGAAAATCCAAAAACTTGCCAGGTAGGCTCAAACACGCCCCAAACCGCAGGAATTATTGAAATTTTTCCTTGAGATTCTTCTTCTTTTTTTTTCATAGCTTTAAAATATTTTTTTCTGCGGGGTGTTTCTATCTCTAAAGCTTCAGCTTCTTCAAATTCTTCAATGTTTTTAAATGCTCCATCTCGATAATACGCTATATCCATACTATCTGAAGGATTTCTCCTTAAATCGAAAATTCTCCCATATTCATCGATAAAATGATCCTTAGCACATAATTTTGGGAAAAGGATGTATCCTGTAAGTGGAATAAGAGCAAGATCAATACCTACTTTTTCGTATAGATTTATGTGCTTATTTACGGTATTTTTAAGATATGATCTCGTTTCTGTAGCCATGAGTATGGTTTTAGTTAAAGAATTTGTATCTCCTTGGTATAGATCATAAGTATCACTAAAACTTTTTACTATTCCTTGGAATACATATTCCTCATTAAAATATCTACAAATTTTAAGATTATCTATTGACATTTCGAAAGACGGAACTCGGTCTGCTTCTTCAAAATTTAAAGCTAACCTTATTCTGTCTCTTGCGTTCATTTTAATTTAATATAAATTGTACTCTATCTATTTAGTTAATATTCTCACTAATTTGATAAAAAGATTAGGGTGAGTTAATACAAATTTTATCATAAAAATAAAAATTGAGGGATTTTTCAATAATTTTATTATTAATTCTCTTGGGGAATCCATATCACCATAAATTGAGATTAAATATTCAACCTTACTATTTTTAATTATTTGGTAGAACTTATCATAATCCTTTATTGTAAAATATTCTAACAAATTTCTTATTATATAATGAATTTTTAACTTTTTACCTACAGTAGAAGCACAGGGTCTCTCATAATTTCGCTTGATAAATTTTTTTGAAAAATTGTTTGTTTTAAAACATTTAATTATACAGCTTGCTGCGTATTTTGCAGAAGTAAGTAGCATAATAATACCGCCTCCGGTAGTTGCCTTAACTTGGCATGCCGCATCTCCTAATAATAAAATATTATTAAAAGCTACTTTATTCATCATTCCATAAGGGATAATACCCCCTTGTTGATCGATCTTTTGGGAAAGATCTACTTTTAATGTTTTGGTAAAGAGTTTAAATTTTTTACTTATATTTTTAGAAGTGGCTAATCCTATCCTATATACTTTGTTCCCCTCTGGTACAATCCATCCAAATAACTCCTTCCACCTCGGATCAAAATACATTACTGCCTCTTTTTGATTAAATCTACCTTTTACTCGAATTTGGGATGCATATATTATTTTGTTCCTAATTCCTACTATTTTTCCAACTGATGATAGTGGACCATCACATCCAATGAGAATCTTTACTTTCAGTTTTCTCTTCGACGTTTCAACTAGTAGGATTTTATTATCCCCATCTTTAATACGTTGGATTGATTTAAATCTTTCTCCTAGGTAATATGTGATATCCTGTCTATTTCTTGTTTTTTCATAGAATAGACGATCTAAAGCTATTCTATCAACAATTAACGGTTTCTCGTTTCCTGAGAGTTTTATTGTTTTACCTGATGGAGCAACCAATTTTGCTGTACTTACTCGGTTTAAAACAAGTCTTTCTGGTAAATTGATTAATGTATGAAGTTTTTGGCTAACTATACCCGCACACTGAAATGGTAGACCAATTTTTTCATGTTCTTCGATGACTACAATTTTCAGATTAGTTTCAGATAATAAATAGCATAAATAATTACCAGCTATACTTGCTCCAATGATAATCAAATCGCATTTTTCAATGTTCTGATCCATTAAAAGAAATAAGCATTTTAGAAATTAGAAATTTTTCAATTAAGTATTTTAAACTAAAAACATTTGGAATTAAAATATTTTTATGCATTATAAAATCAAATAATTAGAAGTTTTTGAGTCAATAGCTCTCAAATCTTTTAAATAGGAATTACCATGGAAATTCGGTTATTCCAAATTTACATTATGGTTTTTTTTACCACAAAAGAGAGTTTGTTGTCAAAATCGCTAAGTTTAAATATAATTAATTCATTCTTTTTATAACAAATAAGACTTTTGGTACAAAATTGGTTTTTTTACCACAAATTAACAGTTGAATTTCATGACAGAAATAACTAAAACGAATAACCTTTTTGATTTCTCACTCGAAATGGAGTGCATAAATGATATATTGTTGGCAATCGGTATCTGGCAAGACAATAAATTTGTTTACGCCAATAAAGCAGCCAGTGATCTCTTTGAAACTACTTCAGAAGAAATCCAAGAAAAAGAATTTTGGATGAAATTAGTACACCAGGAAGATCTTTCAAAAATCAATCAAAAATTCACAGAACAATTAGATGATAAGTCGAATAGTTCAACTAGAATTAATCATAGAATTATAACTAAATCAGGAGAAGTCAAATTTCTAGAGGCTTACATAAAGTCATGTAAGTATAATGGTCGGTTAGCACTTCTAATAATAATATTGGAGCTTAGACATCAAACTCCCATTTTAGAAATATCTTCTTGTATCGCAGCAAAATTACACGTAGCAGAAATGGTATTGAATTCATTAAGAATATCATATAGATTTGTCAACACCCACACAGAGAGTCTATATCGCAAACATCAAGAAAAGCATGAAGACCAGATGCTACGTAAACATTGGAGACAAAAGTTTCAGGAGTTAGGTAAGGAAAAAGGATTTGAGTAAAATCTTCGTAAGAATAAACAGAGCATATTTAATTTGGTATTTATAATTATCAATCTTATTTTATTGATTATATTTCGCTATGTACTCCTTTTCTTTATCCGATAATGTATTCCGAAGTCCTAATGAAAGCATCATCCCGTATACAATACCCAGGGTTACACTTTTAAACACCGGATTTTTTTCAATTGATAAATCCGTTCTGGTTGTTAATAGTGGCATAATTTTTTCCAAAATATACTTTGTTTCGGGTTTCTCATCGTAATAAGATATAATCAATGACTTGAATTTCTTCATGAAGGATTGGTGCTCAATAAGTATTTCTCGAACGTTTTCTTTACCATTTATCACGCCAAAATGTCCAAATCCTGCTTTAAAAGGATATATGCTTGTTAGTTTGTTCAATGTTTTCATATAATCATCATGATTATAATAAATTGGCATTGAAGTTGGCATCGTTAATAATTTTGAATCATGATATAAAGTCCCCGCAGCTTCTCCTAAGAATATAAAATCTATTTTTCCATTCTTAATAAAAATAGGACATTGATGATCAGGAGTGTGTCCTGGTGTTTTTAAGATACATAATTTAATCTCAGATTCATTAATCGTAAATGTCTCAATAGGGTCAAGCTTACTAATATTTGAATTAAAATTACTTATTGGGTTTATAATTTTGAAAGCTGTGTCTTCAATGGGTTTCATATCACCTATTAAATTCCCGTACGTCCTCTTTCCACGATTTAAATGATGCTCGTAATCGTTAAGTAAGGCTTTGGTTGTTTCATTAGTAAGAATTTTGATTTGGGGGTTATACTTTTTTAATTCTTCATATAATTTCCACATACCTCCATTATGATCGGCATGATGGTGCGATGTTATTAAATATTTAAATGATGATAGCGGAATTTGATGTCTTTTAAAATATCTTAGGGCTTTTTTAATATCTAAAGAAGTCCCACAATCAATCAGTATTGAATAACCATCAAACACTCCAAGAATGACAGATAACATCCTTGTTGTTCCAAAACCTTTCAAGTCAATATGATGAAGATACTCATTTATCTTCCCTGAATTAATCGTTATCACACTTTCATCCATACAAAAAGGAATTAACCCTAAAATAATAATTATATTGTTAATCTAAGAAATAAAAGGAGTAAAAATTCTTATTTTAAAATTTATAGATTAAGGCTTTGTAATTTTTTGGAACCTTATGTTTTTTATGATAATGATTTTAAAAAAAAATATTTAAAATTCTAATTTTTATTGATAATTCTTAAGAGATAAATGTTTGTACTAGCAATGTACTGGAAAAAATGTCATTACTGAGATCGTTTCCATATATATGAATCGAAAGATTATGAGCTCCAGCGGAAATTGTTTCAAAAACGTAGTGAAATGAAATGGGTGCTCTTATTACCTCCCCCTGAGTTTGAAAAATATACCAAGGATGTGCGGGGCCGCTTAATCTAACACCATCTACCGCAAAATTTAAATACATATATTTAGGTACTCCTGCTTGTACAGTTGCAAGAGTACTAAAAAGAAAAAATGCTGATTCTCCAGTATTTACAGTAAAATTGATTAATAATTGATCTGCGTGTATCCATGTCAGCGTAGGATTAGTTTTCACAGAGGCGTAATGGTGATCAGACCATGTATTTCTTATACTAGAATCCTCACCTGCGGGACCTGTAGGACCTGTGGGACCTGTGGGACCTGTGGGACCTGCGGGACCTGTAGGACCTGTGGGACCTGTGGGACCTGAAACAAAAAATACCTGATATACTCCAAGTCCTAGAGCCCCAATTGCGATGATAAGAGCAAATACAGCCAAACCAGATGATTTTGCCATTTTTTTTATTCCTCTAACTTTTTAAAATTAAGGTTAAGATTTCTTTTTGTAAAATTAATAATTATGTTAGTATATAGACATACTTCAATAAAAAAGTAGTAGTTAAGTCTTTGTTTCCACACCTTCATAGAAAGTTTTAAATTTTCTATTTCGGGGCGATGCAATTCTTCTGTGTGGTTCTTAATCTCATTTGCTGTATTGTGGACGTTTTTCAAAACATTATTATATCCTTCTAGTTTAACGAACTCTCCTTGAAACCTTTCCAATTTCGCTGAAATATAGGTTCAGTTTTACCATCGATAATATAGAAACAAAAATTTGAAAGTAAAATTAGTCATTTAATAGCAAAATTATGGTAAGATTTAATTTTTTAATTTCTTTAGCTATTATGTTCATTTTTATTTTACACAATTGAGCAAAAATCATGGAAAGTGCGATTAAAGTTGAAAATCTTTCGAAAGTTTTCTATAATAAGAAAGCCTCAGATGATAATAGGGAAATTTGGGCGCTAAACAACGTTTCATTTGAAGTTAAAAAAGGGGAGGTTTTTGGTCTTTTAGGACCTAACGGCGCGGGAAAAACAACTGCTATCCGTTGTATTGCAGGGATATTAAAGCCCGCTGCTGGAACGATATTTATAAATGGGCAGCAATTAAATCAATTCATAGCTCATAAATTAAGACAGCATCTCGGATTTCTAACGGAAAATCATGGTAACTACGAAAATCTCTCAGTATTTGAAAATTTGAGCTTTTTTGGTGGTTTTTATAACATCAAAGAAATTGAAAAGAGAATAGTAGAAGTTCTTAAAATAATTGAATTGTATGAGAGAAAAGATATGAAGGCAGGGAAGCTATCGAAAGGTCAAAGGCAAAAATTGGCGATTGCGAGAGCGATACTCCACGAGCCGGATATTTTATTTTTTGACGAACCTACAAGTGGTCTTGATCCCATTGCCGCTGTTAATGTTCGAGAATTAATTTTAACTTTAAAGGGAAAACATCGTACTATTTTTATAAATAGTCATAATCTTGAAGAGGTTCAAAAACTGTGCGATAGAGTGGCGATTTTAGACTTAGGTAAGATAAAAAGAATAGGAACGCCAAAAGAATTGAGTAGAGAATTATGGGACGCGCAAGAAATGGTGTGTACTTTAAAAAATCCCATCACACCCCAAATACAAGAAAAGTTGGCAACATTAGATTATATAAAAAAATTCACAATTGATAATAACAAGATTCACTTTTATTCTGACGATCTTGACGAAAGTACTCCTTTAATCGTGAAAGAATTGGTGAAGCTTAACGCAGATATATTAGAAATTGGTCGTACGGTTCATAGTTTAGAAGATATATATCTTAAGCTAATGAAAGAAGAAAAGGAATTAAAGACAATAGAGGAATAAAGAATATGGAATTTAAAAATGCTATAAGGATAATAAAAAAGGATTGGAAAACTTCAATTAAGAGAAAAGAAATTTTGGCTCCTATGATTCTTTTACCTATCGTCTTTACAATTCTTATTCCGCTTACAATGTTGATTGGAGTATTATTTGATCCAGAAGAATTTTCAACGGCATTTGGATATAATGATATAAACTCACTTTTAGGAACACCTACGGATTATAACATGTATTTAGTGAGTGCAACAATGATGATAAAAATGTTTATACTTCCTATGTTTCTACTTATTCCTGGACTCCTACCATCGTTAATATCTTCCGATTCATTTGCAGGTGAGAAAGAGAGGAAAACTATGGAAAGTCTAGCTCTGTTGCCTATGACGAAAACTGAATTAATATTAGGTAAAATACTAGTTTCATTTATTCCAACAATAATTATAAGTTTTCTTTGTTTTGTGGGCACAGGCATAATTGTTAATTTAATTTTAATTTCGCATTTAGAAGGAAACCTACTGTTTTTCACAGATTTAACGACATTATTAATAGGATTTTTATTATCTCCATTGCTGACTCTTTTAAACATACAAATTAGCGTTATTATAAGTTCAAGATCAAAAGATCTTAAAAGTGCACAAAGTATTTCTGGAGTTCTTGTAACTCCATTGATAGCAATAATATTTGTTCAAATATTTAACCCTCTTTTTCTTTCAATTCCAACGGTATTAATATTATCGGCGATTATATCAATTTTTTGCTTAATATTTATCAATATTGCAAACAGATTACTTGATCTTGAAAAACTTATCTTGATGTTGTGAATTTGTACTAAACCAAATATTAAGAAGAATTTTTATCGGATTTTATTTTCCAATTTCAGGAAAAAGAGGATAATACCTTACTTTGTTCGAAACATAAGTCGCTAACAAACCAATAATAGCGGTACCTATTAAATACAATGTGATAATATCAATTACATAGGCTAAACTCACAAAAAAGAAATCAAAGGCAAAATGGATAACAGCGACTATAATTATCCATATCCAGAGAGGTTTAGGAGCTTTCGTGAAAAAGTTTTCTAAAATTGGTTTACTTTGTTCAATTTTTTTTAACTTATGCTTAATTCCGTAAAATACTAATATAAATAAATACAGGTGGAATATTTCAACAATTATTCGCTCGTATCCACCGAACAGAAGTGCATATTCTACACGATCGAGCGAAACTATAATTTCGTTATCGTGTGGCAGAATAATAATCGATAATAAAGCAAGGGTATGAACAACAAAAGCTTCGACTGTGCCCCACCCAAAACCCGTCATGTTAACCTTTTTAGCAGTATTGGCTGTGAATTTAGTTAACAAAAAAATAACTAACACCCTAAACGAGGTTTCAAACGCACCAGCAAACAACGCACCAATAAATAATCTGTATGGAGCCGTTTCTGGAATAGATGAAATTAATATCAATAGCGGCAACCTTGCAAGCAATGCTAGAAACCAAAATAAGCCTCCAAGGAACCAAGCAAACCAAAGTTTACCTTTAATCCCATATTTCCACAGGGCAAAAATTATTGCTAGACCAACACCAAGAAAAATGGAGATAATACCGTATACAACTACTAGCACATAGACTATAAAACTCACCTATTTCTAAGAAGCTTAAAAAAAAAAGATTCAATACTTTTTTTCTTAATTCAAATAAGTCTTGCTTAATAAAAATATTAATTATGAGAAAAGTTGTTAGATTTATAAACTTGATAATGCAATTAAAGTCATTTTTAGAGATTAAGTCTTTGTTTCCACACCTTCATAGAAAGTTTTAAATTCTCTATTTCGGGGCGATGCAATTCTTCTGTGTGGTTCTTAATCTCACTCGCTGTATTGTGGATATCTTTTAGAACACTGTTATATCCTTCTCTTTTAACAAATTCTCCCTGAAACCTTTCTAGTTCTGCTGCAATATGGGGGCCAGTTTTACCATCGAGAGTATTCATTATTTCATCTAAAAAGTTTGAAAGAAAAGAGGCTCTTGGTGGTTCTGTTAAATTCGGTTCTATGCCTTGAGGTTTACTTTCAGTTTCGATTTTACTTGGTTCTTTTACCTTTGGCTCTTCAACTCTTTGAAAAGGAAATTTTATAGGTTCTTTTCCAAGACCCTCATCCACTTTTTGGAATGTTGGCTTGTCTTCAGATTCTTTTGTAAAAGAAGTTTTAATTGAGCGTAATGGATGCTTTCGAGCTCCAACCCAAGCATCCTCTAGGATAGGGACAAAGATTTTGATGTGTTCCTCAATTATACTCCCAATACCTGCAATTTCAGTTATAGTTTCCCCTCTAAATTCCGTTTTTGAAAGAACACATAATATAACTTCTTCATAATCTCTGTTAATACCCCATAGATTTTGTAACGTTCTATTTCTATAATCCACATTATCCATAGTGTCTAACTCATTCATTATCACTTCATGTTTAGGTAAGGAAGGATCAATATGAGTAGAAATTCTAAAATTAATCCTAGAAGGGCGTGCTTTAATCATACTAATATCAATGTCAGATAGAGTAGGGGCGACAATCAGAACTCTCATTTTAGCTTTTGATATTTCATCGTTTATATGAGCTTTGGCACTTTCCAAGGAGCCAATGAACCATATATCTTTCATTGTAATGGATCCTCTTGCTTTTTTGGATTGTTCCCAAAATTCTTGTGTAGTCCTCTCAGTTAATTCTAATCTTTTCAGGATATCTTCTAACGTATGATCTAAAGAATCAACAATTCCCTTGGAAAAAATTTCTTTGATATTTCCAAACGATTGAAATATACTCCCAGATATACCATCTATTTTTTGCTCTGCCATCTTCACAGCCTCGTCAAAATTACTGATAAGCGTCTCTATTTCTTTTTCTTTATCACCTGCTGATTTCACAGAAAGACCTTCGATATCTTTAACCGCATTTTGAATTGAATTTTTCAAATTTTCTACAAAACCAGAATCAATCCCTTGGGTTGTTTTCTTTAATTCATCAGCAAAAACGGTTTGACTTACGCTAAGTTGCACTTTAAGGTTATCAGTTATATCTTTAAGTCTATTCTCCACGACTTTATCAATAATATCTCCAACTGCCTGTTGGATTACACCTAAACGTAACTTTTGTAAATTATCAGCAATAATTTTTTTGATATCTCCAAATTGGGCTCTTAATCCATCAATTTGGTTCTTAATAACTCGAGAGGTTCTTAAATTAAGATTTTCAAACTGTTTTGTTAGCGTACTAATTTGATCTTCTGAAACATTTTTTGTCAAATCTCCTAATTGGGATATATCATCTGTGATATTTCGAATTTGATCAATTGCAGTAATAGTTTCATCAAACTCTTTTTTTTGAGTGTGGATTTGTGATAACATTTTTTCTTTTAAGTCTTGCATAACTTCACTAGAGTCTTTAAGATTTTCCATTCCTTTTGTTTCCGATTCTAATTGAGCAAATGATTTATCCAATTGAGTTGGAATCCTTGATTTAATTTCAGAAATATAAGAGGAAAAACTCCTTAATTGTGCTACTAGAGCAGCATATGGAGGTAAAGCAGCATAATGGGGGGTAGCACCCACAATTTCCTTAAATAATCCTTTTTCTACAAACTTATCAGCTATATGTTTGACTTCTTCTTTAGGTTTACCCATTAAAATTGATATTTCGCCAAGAGTCACTTCTCCACGTCCACTAATTCTAAAATATATTTCTATTTCTTCATCTGATAAATCAATATCACTTAATACCTGTTTTGTTAATTTTTCTGAGACAGTAAGATCATCATCTAACTCTTCAATTTCTTTTATTTCAAAATTATCTACTTCTAAATTTTGATTGATGAAGACTTTTAATTCATGTGGAGGTACCCCATGGATATTTTCTTTTTTAATAGGAAATTTGTTAATTTGTTTATACTCCTCATCTGTAACTGAAAATATGATTTCTTCCATACAATACTTACATATTACGGGGATTTCAACTATATCTTTATCTTTAAATAGGAACATTTATATTTTCATCTCCTTAGCTATTAAAATTCAACTTTTTCAGGATAAGTGATTTCTAACAAACTTAGAGCCTTTTTGGCTATTTGGTAAGTAATATCCCCATCCGTATCTTTATTTTTATATGCAGCTCTTATTTTGGGCAATAAAAATTCTGGGAAAATAATCAGGGGTTTAATATCAGTAAGTAAACAAATCCATTTTCTACCCTTATCACCAATAATCTCTGTTATAATTTTTAAATTTTTTAGGTCCTCTAAGAGAATGTCAGTCACAGCAAACTCCGAAAATATCTTTGGAATTTTATCAAGGGGATAATGATTGTGCTTCATTAATACGAAGAAATCGTAGATATCTGGGTTTAAGAGAATAGCTGCTAATTTCTTAATATCTTCTAATTTTTGTGTGTAGGGATCATACTCATTGAAAAATTTAATTACTTTTTGACCATACGTCGCTAATAATTCACTCTTAGTTTCTTTAAAATGATTTAAAAGGTTTTCATTGGGAACCCGTGCAAGAATTATGTCTTTAACAAGAAAAATATATTCTCCTTGATGTTTTATTACTCCAGTTTTTCTATCCTTCTCTCCAATTATCCAATCGCGTCTTACGATGTTCAATTCTAAGAATGGTTGAAGTAAAATATCTATATTTACAACTGTTGTCATCTTCTGGAGCTCTTTTTTCAAATTCTTCTTTGCCTACTGCTTTTTCTATGGATTTTAGTTGGTTTTCCCAAAAGTTGAATGTAGCCTCAACTAGTGCTTTTTCTATCTCAGCTTTATCAGCAAACTGTTTTTCAGAAAGAGCTTGAAAAAATTCCAAACGAAATCTAAGCGTTTCAATATTCGGTACTTTGATTTTTTTTCCTGTGGCCGGCGTGGAGAAATAGCTTCCACA
>CAZRBD010000034.1:0-3450 GCA_964598265.1 uncultured archaeon | reverse complement strand
TGGTGCTTGTTTTTCTAAATATTCGTTGATATAGGTGATTCTCTTAAAATTTTGAGGATTTTCACGCGCTCATCACTATTGTAGATGAGTGCTACTTTCTGAAGTTTATCAAGGTTGGATAGCCTATCAACTTGAAATATCGTGAATTTCATTTCATTTTTTAATCTTATATTAAGATTTTCGATAAGAGAGAGTTGTTTCGAGTTCCGCGCTCTTGTGAGTTTATCAAGAACACTGTCTAATCTATTACCAAGCTGCTTAATTAAATCTTCAAAAATCTCGATTTCATCATCTAATTCAAAAATGGAGATTGCTAGATATTGTGTTCCATCAGCAACTTGTTTAAAATATGATATAACTTGATAAGCAGTTTCTTTTAAGTGACCCGTGTAAAAATTACTATAACTATATCTCACACTAGAGAGTCCTGTTGTATGTTGATAAAAAATTGCAAAAAGGTCATTTTCAGTAAGTAACTCTGAAACAATTTCCTCATCAGTTGATTCATCTCTAAATATTAATTGCATGGGTTCAAATTCGGGTTCAATTTCGCCAGTGTCCTTTTGATTTATTTTAAACTCAAACGTCAGAATTGCTTGAATCAATTTCTATATCACTCTAAAATTGTATATTCTTATTCTTATTTAGGGTAAATTATCTTATATATAATAATGTCTTAAGTAACGTAATATTAATAATTTAACCAATTATATAATTTTATAATCAATCTTTAGATTTTTATTTGCTTACGTTATAAATTATGAAGTCTATAACCCGTAAGAAGAAACCTTCTTCGCTTTTAATTATCATATTTTTTATTCTTTTTACCAGCTTTTTTCTAACTATTCTGAATTTGAATAATTTTGTTGTTCCGAATAATTTATCTGAGAGAGATCTTATAAAAAATCCAATTCAACCTCTTTCAGCAGCTCAAGAGACGTTTACAGCCCTATGGCTTGAAAATTCTAATTTCGAATCTGGAATTGATCCTTGGTATTCGGAAATAGAGGGAGACACTAATGATGCTAATACAACCATAAGCTCCGGACAGGCTAATTTTGAAGTTTTAGGGGAGATTCGTACGTTTTCAGAAATATCAGGAACCCCCCAGGCTCAAGACTGGATAGAATTTAACCATTCGATTCGACCATTGCCGTTAACTCATGAAATTAATCAGTATGGATTAAATATCTCTCATGCTTATGATGAAGGAAATGGAATTGCCCCTAACTCAGGAGATCAAACAGCTAATCTTGCTGGAGTGCTTTGGAAAAGAAATATAACAATGCCCGTTGATATGTCTGATTATATTATAACATCTGCTTCATTAAGTGCAATTGTAAACGGTTCCGCTGATAGAGATATTGAAACGCCAAATGACACCCCGATTTTAGACGGCGGATATGCCTCTTTATTTGATCATGCTTTTTTTTATGTAGAAATCTCAGATTTACAGAATATCGAGGCTTATCAGATAGCATCATATCGCACAGATTTCTTGGGAAATGGGCGAGAGGGCAGAACGTATGCGGATTATACCACGAGAGATAATTTATCAGACACTTTCATGGTACCTATCAGTGAGAGTGAGTTAATTTTTTATTTGAATCAAATACTTGAACATGATCAGTATAACTTTACAATAACACTCGGTATAGAGGTTGATAGTGAAGATAATTATCCTGGTTTTGAACTCGATTACTGGTATTCCTTACTTATTAAATCATTTAATTTTTCTTTTACATATGAAAAAAAAATAGATCAGTTCACTACCCTATCATGGAAGCAAGACGGAGATCAAATAAGTGATATAAGTAATGATACTATAATCGTTGAACAAGCAAAACTCAATTTTAATTATAAAATTGATAGTAATTGGACAGATTCATCCCCTAATTCTGAATTTCGAGTATTTATAAATAACAACAAACTAACTGAAACTATAAAACTAAATACGGCTAATTCCAGCTTTCAAGAAGCTAAAATAGGGGGATATGATGTAACTTCTCTAATACCGTATAACACGGAGATTAATATATCAATTCAAGTTTATATTGCTGACCAATTTAATTTAGATAAAAAGATCATTATATCAATCGATGATGTTTTTCTTAATATTACTTATACTGTAAGTTTTCCAGACGCACAAACAAATTTAAAGGTGTTTTTTAATGGAATAGATAAAACTCTTAATCCCATATTCGATCTCCCAATAAACACGGATTTGAATATAACTATTAAGTATCCTGATGATATAGGAGATCATATCTCTGGAGCAATTGTACAACTATCTGGAAATCTTACAGGAACTTTGGTTGAAGATCTAGCACATGAACAATACACATTACTAATTCAGGGAAATGAATTTAATTTAGGAGTAATCTATTTTGAAGTAATTGCTCATAGAATCAATTATGAGGCGCGAAAAATTAGTCCCATATTAACAATATCTAAAATTCCTGCCGAGAATTTGCAATTGTACTTAAATCAAGAAGATAAGACAACAGATCCTTATTATATAATTGCGGTAAACAAACTATTAAACATAACTGTAAAATATAAGGATATATCGGGCGATCATATCGCCGGTGCTTCATTACAATTAATGGGTGAAGGAATTTTAGAATACTTTAATGAGAGTGTAATGTTGGAACAATATTCAATTGTAATTAATACTTCAATAAAACTCAATCTGGGAGAAAATGACCTTACTATTTTAGCTCAAGAAGATGAACACCAAGCAAAGATATTAAACCCTGTATTGATAGTCCGAAAGATAAATACTCAGATAACTCCAGCTTCGGGATCTAACACAATTGATATATTGCCTGGGAAGAGTGTGACAATTAGGATTTATATAAATGATACTGATTTTAATACACTAATAAAAGGTGCCATAGTTACGTATATTTGGGAGTATGGAGATGGAATCCTATTGGATTCTGATAATGATGGAATTTATGAAGGAATTATCGAAAATATTCGTGAAGGAACCCATCAGATAAATATAACTGCCTATGGAAGCAATATTTATCGTTTTGAAAGTTATATAGTTACAATTTCTGCATATCATCCGGCTGAAAACATTATTTTATTTCAGATTTTATTAGCAATAGGCATTATCGCTTCAATTACATTAGGAGGTTATGTATATGCCTATCAGAAAGTTTTAAAATATCCAAAGTCGGTTAGAAAAGTTCTAAAGTTCCGTAGAACTTTAAAAAAGACAAAATCTCCACATGTAGATATAATTTCTAGAAATAAAGCATTTCAAAATGCTTATAAAACATCACTTGGCAATTCCATGAAATTTTTAAAAACTAAACCTCTTGTTGAACAAAAAGTCAAATTAATCACTGAGAAATTACCCAAAGGGAAGAAGAAACCACCTATGAAAACTAAAATGCCAAATAGTGAAGATAAGGGTATAAATAATTCACCTACTAAACA
>CAZRBD010000033.1:1872-30348 GCA_964598265.1 uncultured archaeon | reverse complement strand
AAGGTGATGATAAAATCTCTGAAGTTTTTCCTAAACCAATACTAAGTCTTCCGGAATTGGGCCAATATTTCAACCAGACGTTATTCAATTTGCTGATGCTCTGCCAAAAACACGAAGTAGAGAGATTGTGCGCAGAATTTTGAAAGATATAGCTTCAGGTACAGAAATCGGGAATGTTATGACCTTAGACGATCCTTCGGTCGTTGATGTATTGCTTGAAGAGCGATAGAAAATAGATGTAGAAATAGGTTAATTTTATTTTTATACTTATAATTTTAAATCTATCTTGTACTTTGTATAAATAGTCTCTCTTTCTTTTGTTCCTTTTCCCATTTTTTACGCTCTGAGCGTAATTTGAAGAGATCTATATCTTTATATATCAAACCTTCTTTTTTTGCAGGTATAATTCGCTTAGTTCTGTCTTTTTCTGGAGTATAAATAAGAGATTCTCCATATTCTCCAATATTCGCAAAAAATGAATAAGCATAAATGGATCTACGGGCATCAAAATGGGCAGCTTTAAAATCAGCTGTAACAGGCGTAAATGCGGGATTCAGAATTATATCAATAGGAGGCTCAAAATTTTTCAGTTCTACTCTGAGATCCATATCAAGGAAGTCCCGACAAATAACGATTGCGATTCTACCATATTCTGTATTGCAAATGATTGTTCTCCGAGGTAAACTGCTAACTTCTATTCCTTCTTTAAAACGGTTTCCTTCTCCAGTACTAATAATTGCGGGGATATGCTTTTCTTGCTCCCAAAGAATTCCTTCTGGTCCAAAAACCATACTAATATTTCGTTTTGTTTCTTGGTCATGAAATGATCCAGGAACTATATACATCTTATATAATTTAGATAGATCTGCTATCTCTTCCAAAAGTTCACCATAATTTAGATCAATTGTCATTTCAGGGAAGAGTAAGATATCAACTCCCTCATTATGAGCTCTTTCAATCATAGCTTTGACTTTAATTCTTACCTCTTCAACTTTATCCTCTCGCAGGCTTAAAAGTCCTGAAGCTTTCATTTCGTAGAACTCCTCTAATATTTTACCCGTCTTGGATACACCTATTTGAGTAATAGCGACCCTACACTCTCTTTTTTGAACTTTAGGATACTCTACAAACAAGTCTTTATATACAAGCTTATATTTCTGTCTTTCCATTCTCTCTATTACCACTCGTCTTTCTTCTTCAGTGAACTGGCGGGCTTCACTTAATCTAGGAGATTGACTACTTTCAATAGGACAAGAAGGAGCAATTATCCCCATAGTACTGCGGGAAATTGATGGTTCCTTTATAGTACTTAATGCGGAAAATAGAATTGATTCTTCCTTCTCTACTCGGTTTAATCTGTCTTGAACCTCAACAACTTTATTCTTATAACCCGCTTTGCTAAATAGTTCTAAAGATGACTTTAAATAATTTGATCCAATAGCTAATAACCTTCCTTTTTCACTGATATCCGGTTCTTTATCAGCTTGGATTAAGTGCCAAGCAGCATCAAAATAAATCGAAGAAGCTAAAGCCCAATTTGCTACATTTTCAAAACCACTTTTACCATAAGAGAAAGCTGCTTTACTTAATATCAACTTTATTTTAGGATATAATTCCATTTTTATATTAATATTCATAGATTCATCAAATTTACAACTCAATCCAAGAGCTTGGCAAAATGCTGAATTACCTGAAGCTAATAACTTTAATTTTGTATCAGCAAAGAGGTTACTAGCTTTTGTGAATAGATTTGCAGCATAACCAAACCTTTCTGGTTCTTCAAATTTTTCTGCAAGCTCCATACTTTCCCAAGCTCGACAAAGATAATATATTGCTTCGAGCTCCTTTCTTTCTCTTTCTAATTTATATCGTGTACACACACTTCTAAAAACGGATGCTGCAATAGCAAATTTTTCTGCAGCTGTTGAGTGATCCCCCGTTTTTCCCAAGATAATAGCTTCCTCTAGATTAGTCCTAGCATTACAATAGCTTATTCTTACTTTTGCGACCTTCCGAAGTTTTTCTATTCGTTCCCTTTCTGGTTGTCCTTCAGCTTTATCTAACGCATTTCCAAGTATTTTTATAGTTTCTTCGAAAGCTTGGATTGTATCTTTATACTGATTTATTGCTTCTTCTTGTCTTTCGTGTTTACTAAATAGTTCTGCTTCTTCTAACAAGGCCCAAGCAGCATTATAAGATCCTTCAAAAGAATACCTAGGGATTTTTTGTAAAATTTCACTAGACTTTTCATAGCTTTCTTTTGCCTTTAAATGATTTTCATTTCTATGATGTGCTTTAGCCTTCTCAATCAGATTCCAAGCCTGAGAATATTCAATTTTTTCCTTGATCCTTTCTTTTAGTGGTCGATATTCAATGCTTTCCAATGCTTTTGTGTGATTTTCTTGAGCTTGCAGATAATAATCTGCTGAAGCTGTGTGATTGCCTAATCGATCCTCTATACGTGCAACATATTCATATGTAGTACCTGCGTAAGAATAATATCCTCTTTCCAAACTACCTCTAATTGCTTCAAGCAGTATTTCTTCTGAATTCAATAATTTATCATTATCTTTAGTTAAAATGCCAAGTTCTTCATAAAGAAGCCCCAAGCGCATTTGGGCTGCTATAATACCTGTTCTGGATTCTGTGGCATAATCCATATACTTCTTTTGAGAATCTATGGCAGATGTCAGCATTTTTGTTCTTTTTTCTTCATTTCCAACGATATCTGCTAGAGTTTTATAAGCTCTGTATAAAGAACCATATCCATATGTCCGAAGCTGTCCTCCCCCATATTTTTCTCCCATTTTGTTTGCTTCATCTGCGTAATAAAGCATTTTTTCGATGTATTGATTCTGTTCTTCCTTTGATGAGGTCAACTTCGCTAAGACTGAATAAGATAGCGTGAGTGTTATATATGATTCCGAATACCAGGATTCATGAATGATTGTTTTCAGAGATTTTAAACCATATTCAATTGCTTTCTTCGCATACGATATTCTTTGGGATGGTGTAAATAAGCTCATCTGAGCAATATTAGAATAATAAAAATTCGGTAACCAATTTAGCTGAAAAAGACTCATACTTGCATAAGGATCCCTCTTTTTTTCATAGTCCACAAATATCTTTCCTTCTCTTTCAATCTCTTGAAGGTCTTTAATAATCCTATTTTGGAGATACATCATTTTACCACTAAGCAAGGCATACCTGTTCAATCCACTAATTGACAAAATTAACGTAGCTTTGTCTTTAGTCTTTCTTGCATTATCTAAGCTCATTTCAAGAAAATCCAACCCTTTATCAAAGTATTTTCTCTGTTCTATTTCATCCTCACAAATCTTTAACGCAAATTCGCAGTATAATACACCAATTTCATTATATAATATCCCAAGAAATACTGCATCTTCATATTTAATGTTGTTAATAATCATTAAAGTTTCTTCAAATTTTAAAATTAGATTATCATAGATTTCTGCTTTAACACGCTTGCTATAGGAAAAAAAAAGAGATTCCTGCATTAGAAATCCAATCAACATCACATCTAATGAAAAAATTAAGAACTCCACATTTTTAATATCCCATGAAATTTCCCAAAATTTTTTAGAAAGTGTAAAAATTTTTAAAGAGAGTTCTCTAGCTTCTTGAGGATTAGTGCAAATATTTATTTTAATAAGCAGTAACACTGTTGTTAACAAAGAAATCGTCGTAACAGTTTCTTTATCTTTTTCTTCATTATAAATTTCATTTAATGTATTACAAATTTCAAGTGTTCTATCAATATTTTTCTCCGTTTCAACAACATCACCTTGGTGGAGGGAATAAGCTAAGAGATTCGTTGCTGTGCAGACCAGTTTTTCAGGGTTTTTCCTTAACTGCATGTAGAAAGATTCACTTTTTTCAAAGATTTCAAATACTAAACTACTAACTTCTGTATTTTGTTCAGCTGTTGTAACCGTATAATAGTAATATTGATTAAAAATGATTACTTCAGTACAAATCTCCATTACTTTTTCTGGATCTTTTTTATCAATATAATAATCCACAGCATGATCAAAAAGTCTAACTGCTTCCAACCAGTTATATGTTTTTTTTTGTTCTCGGGCTTTTTCTAATAGTGCAAGTCCGCTTTCATCCAATAAAGACATTTATTATCAATCGTGGGTTTAAATTTACTAAATTTCGACCTTAATTGTCTAATATAATGATTAATAAACATTCAGTTCAATTTAAAACGTTTTACTTTTTCTGGGAAAAAATAATTAATAATTTAATAATGAATCTTGAATATTATTAAACAATATAATAAGAGAATTGTTTTTTAAAAGAAAAGGTGATGATAAAATCTCTGAAGTTTTTCCTAAACCAATACTAAGTCTTCCGGAGGCAGATGTTCCATTAGAAGGCGTAAAAGCATACTTAGCCCAAGGTAACAAGCATCAGATTGTCTTTATGGAATTCGAAAAGGATGTATCAGTCCCAGAACATTCCCATGAAGCTCAGTGGGGTATTATTCTTGAAGGGAAAATTGATTTAGTTGTAGATGGTAAATTAAATACCTATACCAAAGGTGATAGATACTACATACCTAAAGGAGTAAAACATTCGGCTATGATATATGCTGGTTATCGCGACTTTACATTTTTTAATCAAAAAGATAGATATATGCCAAAATCTTAAGAAATTATTGATTAAACATAATTATTTAATTCTCTTATAACTCCTTCTTTAGAGTCAAATATTGGCCAACCTACATCTCTATGGGTTCTTTAAGAAAACAATTTACTTTTTCTAAAATTTCAATCAAAATTTTAGTTTTATTATCACTTTGCATTTAACTAAAATATTCAAGTTAAATGAAAGATTTAAGGTAAATATTGATACTTTGTCAACTGATGAGTGGGAATTACGGAAGTTAAAGGGTAATTGTTATGAGTTTAGATCAAAAGAGGTATAAGAGTTACAAAAAATGGCTTTTTCACTACCTTTCTAAGCAAAAACCCTTGGTAGTTTGTGTATTTATAGGGATTATTATAGTTACCTTGACAAGAACCCTCGTTCCACTTTTAATCGGAGATATTATTGATAATGCTCTCATCACACGTGATAATGCAAAATTAATATTAATGCTCTTGTTAACATTTGCACTTTATATTATTCGCAATGGAATGGATTATGGAACAATGATGATGGGGCATTACTTAGGCTTAAAAACAGAACAAAATATGAGACAGGAATTTTTTGAAACAATCCAACTCAAACCCCTTCGATATCATGATACAGCAAAAATAGGTGATTTAGAAGCCTTGGCTACCAATGATGTACGTATCGTCAATACAATGATTTCACACGGAGCTTTTTATTTTTACCCTTTCTTTCAAGTGGGAATGACAGAATTTCTATTTTTCCAAGTACTCGATTTAAGATTAGCTTTATTATCTTTTCCCTTTATTTTGCTATATCTATATTTTGTATTATCTTACCGAAAAATGATAACTCCGTATGCTACAACAAGATTAAGAAAACACTCTAATCTTGCTGTAGTTTTGCAAGATAGTATAAGTGGGGCTACAGTTGTTAGATCTTTTGCATCTGAAGAATTAGAGAGAATAAAATTTAGGAAAGCGGTACATGCTTTTAGAGATAATTCGATTGGAGAATATAGAGTGCAAGCGAAATATTATCCTATGTTAGTTTTATACATAACAATTGGGGTCTCATTAATTGCTAGTTGTGTAATGGTTTACCTGGATATTTTAACTGTCGGTGAATTAATTGCCACCAATTTAATGCTGATTACTCTTATTAATCCTACCAATCTCATTTGGTGGGCAACAAATGATATGATGAGTGGATTTGCTGCATGCTCACGATTGTATTCTGCTCTTTCTAGAGAAATGAGCGAGATTCATGAAATTAAACTCACTAAATGGCCACATAACTTTAAAGGACGAATTGAGTTTAAGAATGTAACTTTTTCTTATGGGAATGAAAAAGAAAACCAATCCGACGTTCTTGAAAATCTGTCATTTACTTTAGAACCTAATCAAAGGATTGCTCTTGTTGGGCCTACAGGTTGTGGAAAAACCACAATTGCCAAACTTCTTTTACGACTTTATGATCCGCAAGAAGGAAAAATTCTTTTAGATGGAATAAACATTCAAGATTACTCCCTTAATGCATTAAGAAGAAATATAGGGTTAATTGAGCAAGATATCTTTCTTTTTTCACAAACAATAAGGGAAAATATCGCGTTTGGGAAACAAACTGCAACGTTTGATGAAATAGTTAAAGTTGCAAAACTTGCACAAGTCAATGATTATGTAATTAATTTCCCTGAAAAGTATGAAACACTTGTAGGTGAGAGAGGAACAAGACTTTCTGGTGGAGAAAAGCAGCGGATTGCGATTGCTCGAGCTTTTTTAACTAACCCTCAAATTCTAATTCTTGATGATTCTGTTTCTGCTGTAGATAGTGAGACAGAGGAGAAGATCGGGCTTGCTATGGAAAATATATTGATGAATAGGACCACAGTTATCATTACTCATCGGTTACACACAATAAGATCATCAGATAAAATAATTGTGCTTAAACACGGAAAAATTATGGCAGAAGGTAAACATAATGAGTTGTTAAAGAGATCTGAAGATTATAGAAGGATATTTGGGAAACATATTGTTTTACCGAAATTAAATAATGAAAAAAGTTAGAAAGGTGATGATTTGGGAATTTACGCGGGATTCATGGATGATGAACAAAAACGAGAGTATTCTGATCGAGAGCTTATTATCAGATATTTTCGAAGGGTTACCCCTTATAAGAAAAATATCATCTTAATTTCAGTGTTCATTCTTATATCAACAATAGCCGAGCTTATTAATCCAATTTTAGTGGGGATTGCAATTGATGAACTTTCTAAAGTAGATCGCAATCTAATAATAATAATAAGCGTAGGGGTTAGTTATCTCACATTATCTATCACGATTTGGATAGTATTCTTTTTACGTCGAAAGGAGATAGGTAAATTTGTCCCGTTTTTCCTTGAGGAACTCCGAATGGATATTTTTGATAAACTGCAAGAACAAGACATGAGCTTCTTTGATAAATATCAGAGTGGGAGATTAAATACTAGAGTATCCAATGACGCCTTAGATTTTGGGAATACTACAATCTTACTAGCAGATACTTTGGGCAATTTTCTGATTAGCTTCCTAACTTTTGGAATTTTGTTGTTATTAAATATAACACTAGCACTTATTACGTTAATCGCTGTCCCTTTCATCTTTCTATTTGTATTATCTCTTCGAAAGATAGCTCGAGTCATCAGTAGAGCTTATAGAAAAGCTATAGGGAATGTGAATGCAGCAATGGTTGAATCAATTGAAGGAATTCATGTTTGTAAGAGTTATGGTCAGGAATCTACAGTTTCAGAACAGTTCAATGAAACTAACAAAGATTATTTCAAAAGAGGATTTAGAATAACTACAGTTACACATAGCTGGAGACCTATTCTTGAAACAATTGCATCAATAACATTAATAATGGTGTTATATTTTGGTGGCCAACTTGTTTTTAAAGGGATAACGAGACCGGGGACAATAATTATGTATATTTTATATCTTCAGAGGTTTTTCAGACCAATTATGGTGCTCTCTACATTTTTTCCACAACTTAGTGCTGGTATGGCTGCATACGAACGAATCCTCGATATTATTGATTCTGAACCACGTGTAAAACAAAACCTAGATGCAATTGATGTTGGTGAATTAGAGGGGGAAATTATCTTTGAAAATGTGGATTTCTGTTATAGAGAAGGCGAATGGGTTTTTAAAGGATTAAATCTGAAAATAAAAAAAGGGGAAAAAGTTGCAATTGTGGGACATACTGGTGCAGGAAAAACATCAATTGTCTCATTACTCACCCGATTTTATGAATTTCAGGGTGGTTCCATTAAAATTGATGGAAATGATATAAGGAACATGACCTTAGACTCATTTAGAAGAAATTTAGGGAATGTTCACCAAGATGTATTTTTATTTTCAGGCACTATTGAGGAAAATATAAGATATGGTAGAAGAGATGCGTCGGAGGAGGATCTTTTAAAGGCCATAAGAGCTGTACATGCCGAAGAACTCATTGAGTATTTACCCCAGGGACTTCAAACTCAAGTAGGCGAAAGAGGCAAAAGTTTATCAGCAGGACAGCGTCAACTCATTAGTTTTGCAAGAGCACTCTTGACTAATCCTAAAATTCTAATCCTTGATGAGGCAACTTCAAGTGTAGATGCGTATACTGAAGCGATCATACAGGAAGCTCTTGATGTGCTTTTATCGAATCGAACATCGATTATAATAGCCCATAGGCTCTCAACAGTAATAAATGCTGATAGAATTATAGTAATGGAAAAGGGAAAAATCATTGAAGAGGGAACACATGAATATCTACTTACACAGGAGGGAAAATATGCTAAACTGTATAAACAATATTTCGAACATCAGAGCTTGGATTGGCAACCCCTAAGCAGTCTCTCAAAAAGAAAAATCTCTGAAAATTGATTAAAAATTTATTTTAAATTAAGTTCACTACATTCTTTTATTCATATCTCTTTAATACAATAAAAATAAATACATCTATTTTTTTATTATTTCAAAGATTTAATTTAATCTATATTGTAAACAGAACTTTATGCGTTAAGGTTATTTACATTGAATAACAACAGTAAACCCTCATTTAATGAAATCAAAGCGATGGATCAAGGAGATGCTATTAAATTATTAAACTCAATATTAACAACTTCGGAAAAATGGGAAGAAAAAGCTAAAGCTGCAGATTTATTGCTTCAATATGAAAATTGCGGAAATTTACAACTTCAGGATGTTAAATTTATTTTTTTAAATGATAGACATCCCCAGTTACGACTTAAATTAATTGATATTTTAACCAAATGCTATAAGAAAGAGGGTATAAAATTTTTAAAAGAGGAGTATAAAGGTTGCAGTGATGGAACAGTTAGAAGGAATCTCATTGAAAGAGTTGGTATGGTTGATTTGAATAATTCAATAAATTTTTTTATTGAAGCATTAGGTGATCCTAATATTGAATCTAAAGAATTAGCAATAACATTTCTTGGTAAAGCGGGTAAAAGTGAAGCATTAATTCCATTAATTGAATTGCTTCATTTAAGAAATTCTGAAATTTATAATTACTTAATAACTTCTATTATCAAGATTGGGAAAAAAGGAAACTTACAGGTTGTAAACGAATATCTCGAATCAGAGGATCCCAATATCAAAAGGGAAATCCCAATAATTCTTGGAAAAATTGGAAATAAACAGAGTGAAAATGATTTAATTAATTTTTTGAGAGATGAAAATCCAATTATTAGAAGGAATGCAGTTAAAGCCTTAGAAAAAGTAATTGAGATAAAAAATCTTAGATATATATTAGACAATCTTAATGATCAAAATACTGAGGTAAGGAAAGAAACAATCAGAGTTTTAGGGAGGATAGGAAGTAAATTGGGTAGTAAACCTTTACTTGAAATTCTAAAGGATAATGATATAAAAATACGGAAATTAGCTAAAAATGCTCTCTTTAAAATTTATAGTAAACAAAAGTCCTATGAAGCCTTGTACAACATTTTAAAAGGGAGAAACCTCAATGCGAGAAAGGAAACCATAAAAATACTAGGATTGCTAAAAGATCAAAATGCAATTGATATGTTGATCAAAACATTTGATAGTAAAGTAGCAAGTATTAGGAGATCAGCTTATAGAGCATTATTGCAGATTTTGAATAAAAAAGTAAATGAAAAGATAATAAATTCTTTATCAGATAAGTCTTGGCAAATTAGGATGTATTGTACTAAAATTTTAGGGGAAATTGGAGATCCTAATACCATTAATGAAGTATTTAATTTAATTGGAGATGAAAGTGGGAATGTTCGAAACTCAGCAATTGATGCTTTAATTAATTTTAATTTAGAAGATAAAATAGTTTCTAAAGCAAAAGATTCATTAAAAAGCTCAAACTGGAAAATTCGAAGGGTTGCAGTGAAATTATTAATAAAAACTGGAGGAGAAGAATCTATCGACATATTAATCTCATGTTTAGATGATGATGATGTATATATTAAAAGTTGGGCTGCTATGGCTCTTGGAAAGCTCAAAAATATAGATTCAATTGAACCATTCATACAACTTTTAAAAGATAGTGATAGTAAAATTCGAATTTCAGCAGTTAAAGCACTTGGTGAAATTGGAAATAAAGAAGCAATTAAAGCTCTCATTAAAACTTTGGGAGATGACAGTTGGGAGGTAAAAAAGGAAACAGAAAACGCTTTGAATCTAATTGACGAGGATTGGATGGATTACTTGTGAAAATTTGTCAAACTAGATTGATATTCATTAAAGCTAAGCCTTAATGCGAAATAATTTTCTAATTTAGAGCAGTTAATTTCTTGGAAAAATCTTGTAAACCATCTAGTATTAAATTTACTAGTGATTCAGCCTTTGCAACCAATGTTAAAAAAGTTTTATCATCAATTTCAACAATTATAATTGTTTTTTCTTCTAACTCTGTAATTATCTTACTTACTTTACTATTTCCTATAGTTTGTCCGAGACCTGTTGCGCTCTCTAATACTGAAGCACACATAGATGAGAATTTTTTTCCATCAAAATCATTACCAATGTTTTCAAAAATCAAGCTCCCATCTCGAGAAGCATAAATAATTCCTAATAAATTTCCTTTTTCTTTTACTTCTTCCAGTATTAGCTTTATTTCTTCAATTTTTTCTAGTTTAGAATGATTCATTTGATGGGTTACTTAATTCACTTTTAATATGGTCAATTAATTAAAACTATTTAACTATTGTATTACTTATGGATAATGTGAATTCAAACACTAAAGTTGATACTTTAATTAAACAGAATAATGCTGAATTTATTGAAAATGAATTGCGCCCCTTCTTGAGGATTCCAAGTAGTACTCTTAATAAGGATGGGATTCATAAAGCTAAAGAGTTCATATTATCATATTTATCAGATTTTGCTGAAGACATAAAAGAACATCAAGGACAAATCAATCCATTAATTACAGCTAAGGTGCCGGGTAAAAAAAAAACCACTATCTTAATATATATGATGTATGACACTCAACCAATAGATAAGGAGGAAAAATGGATTTGTAACCCCTTTGGAGCTGAGATTAGAACTGTCCCACCTCCTTTAGATGTTCTAGGTAAATGTATAATAGCGAGAGGTGCTTATAATTCCAAAACTCCTCTGATCTGCTTCTTAAATGTGATAAAAGAAATGAAAAAAACCGAGGAACTCCCTCTATCCTTGATATTAATGTTTGACGGAGAAGAAGAAATTGGCTCTCCAACACTACAAAAATTTCTTGACATCAATTCGGTCTTATTTAAACCCTGTATTGATGTTTATTACCCCGCAACTAAGCAAGATATCGAAGGTGTTTCCATTTTAAAATTAGGATATAAAGGAATTCTTTCACTAACTTTTAAAGCTTATACCAAAAATAATGAAACTCACTCCGCCTTTAGTGCGATGATTCCTAATCCTGCAAATGATTTAATTTCATTACTAAATACAATTTATTCAGATAATAAATTCCTTATAAAAAGCTTAAGAACTCCTTATAACTTGACGGAAGGAGATAACTTACTCTTAAATGATTTATTGAAGAAATTAGATATTGAAAGTATAAAAAAAAAGGCAGGTATAGTTGAAACTGTAGACGGCACCCTAAGGGATACCTTTGTGAGTTATTTATTCAAACCTACATTCAATATTTCTACATTAAAATCGGGATATTTAGATAACGGAACTAAAAACATGGTAGCAAATCACGCATTATGTAATATTGATATTAGATTCCCTCATGATGTAAATGTAGATGAAATTTTTAGCGAAATCAAGGAAAAAGTCGAAGTATTTTCTAAAAAATCTAAGTGCTCTATTGAATTAATTAAAAATGTAGGATACGAAGGATCTCGGGTTAGTAAAGATTCCATACTTGTAAAGAGTCTAATAAAAACTGCCAAAATATTAAATTTCAACTCTGAAATTTGGCCATTAAGTGCTGCTGCTGCCCCCTTAAGTATGATTCAGAAAATACTTGGATTAAACTTTATTGTGGGTGGATTAGGGATCGGTGGATATGCTCACTCTCCAAATGAATTCATCCAGTACGACTCGATAATTAATTCTAGACTCTCATATTTTTATTTCCTCAAGAACTATGGGGAATTAGTAACCAAGTAATTCTTTAATTCCCTTAAATCGTTATATTATTGAGGTTTCTGGGGGATTTACTTTTGTTAACATAGCTTCTCAATAATAAATTACCATCTTTCTATTCAATCTAAAAAATATTTTAATCCTAAAATAACATAGAAAATTAACTGAAAACATTTATTTTTATAAAAATAGAATTTATTATAATTATAAAATAAAAAAGCTATCAGTACTTAAACTCACTTTAATACAAATTTTTGAGATAAACTTAGGGTACCGTAAAAGGTTTTAATTAAAATTTATAAAGTAAATCAAAAGACTAAAAAAACCTAGGGATAAATTAATTTTGCAAGACGCTATGTTTAAAATTGTAATTTTTGGTGATGGAGGTGTTGGTAAAACGACTCTTATTAGTCGATATCTTACCGGTGTCTTCAAAAGTGATTCAATTATTACTATTGGTGTTGATTTCCACGTTAAAAAAATCGAAGTAGAGGGAAAGCGAGTTAGCTTACAAATTTGGGACTTTGCAGGTGAAGAGAGATTTCGATTTTTGTTATCTAGTTATGTTATAGGAGCATCTGGTGGAATTTTCTTATTTGATATAACAAGGTATTCCAGTTTAAAGAATTTTGACTCTTGGTTAGAAATTTTTATGAAGGGATATAGAGGAACAAATCACCAAATTCCAGTTCTTATGGTAGGAAGCAAATTGGATCTTGAATTTAAAAGAGCGGTATCTCGAGATGAAGCATATACAATTGCTAAGAGAAATAATTTATATGGTTATATCGAGTGTTCTGCTAAAGATGGGCAAAATGTTGAGGAAATTTTTATTGAAATTGGACGACTAATGCTTAAAAAAGCCAATCTCGATGGTTGAGAAAAATTTTTTACTTTTTTTTGAAAATCTCACTTAAATTATCTATAACCATATCGGGAATGAGATTATTGTCGAAATTTTCTGAAATTTGAGATTGTACTTCTAAATTATTAATCATCTCACATGAAGTAACCCCTGTTAATACAGCAATCGTTATGATCCCCGCACGATTACCTGCTAAAATATCTGTGTTTAATCTATCTCCGAAAATACATGCATTTTCAACCGGAATACCAGTATCATTTAGTATCATCTGAATTCCAAAAGGTTCTGGTTTTCCAAAGATTCTTATTGGTTCTATACCAGTACATGTTGCCAAAGCTTTCACCATTACTCCCGCTCCTGGTTTAAAACCGTCAACAACAGGTAATGTAGAATCCGAATTTGTAGCAAAAAATTGTGCGCCTCCTTCCATAATACATTTTTGTGCAAAAGCTAATTTATTATAGTTAAAATCTCTGTCAAGTCCTACAATGACATATTCTACATCATTGAAATTTAACGTTTCTTCTAAAATATTATGTCCATATGCCCGTAATTCCTCTCTCAATCCCTTTTCTCCTATAACAAAGATTTTTGCATTTTGCTTTAATTTTGTAATTTCCACAGAAGCTAGAGAGGCACTCGTATAAATATCAGAAATTTCACTTCGAATATTAATTTCTTCTAGCCTTTCGACAAATGTTTGCCGCGTCACAGTAGAGTTATTAGAATTATAAACTACTTTGATTGAATGCTTCTTAAGCTCTTCTATAGTTTTATCAGCATAAGGAATTAACGTTTTTCCAAGATAAATTACGCCATCTAGATCAAATATAGCCAATTTAATGTGATTTAAATTATCTATTAGTTGTCGCATGATTCTGTTAGTAAATTGTATGAATTAAGGCCACCAACCAACCGGAAATCCTAATATAAGAATAAAAAGTTGGATTCCAATAGGTATAAATATTGGATTTAAAAGGTTATCAGCTGTGAATATTGGGAAATAATCAGTTATAAAAAATATTACTGCTCCAATTATCGCATATATTGGCCCTACTAAAATGAATCCGACGATATAAGCAACAACAACTCCTGCTACAAAACCTTCTATAGATTTAGTATCCTTACTTCTAACTTTAACCTTATGTTTTCCATATCTTTGTCCTATTAATGCTGCTGCTGCATCAGAAAGGCATGCGATAAGTACCCCCGAAAAAAACGATAAAATATGGATTAATCCCGCCATATAGAGCATGTATGAAAAGATAAATCCAGTAATAATGTAAATTTGAGGTCCCGAGGCATTTTTTTCCTTAGTCCGAAGCATCGATCGTGTTAAAAAATTAAACACAGAATATTCTGGACTCCATAAGATTCTAATTAAATCTGATATTATAGCAAACATTAATGCACCAATCAAAGCCATCATAGTTAAGTAAATTATTGGGAGAAATTCTCCCCTTACAAACGGGAATAATGAAAGATCACCCCATAGAAGCGTATATAAAGGTCCAATGTCGTTAATCAACTGAATTACACTATCACTTATAATAAGAGTTAGTGGATAAAGTGGGTAAAATCCGAAATATACTACTAAAAGCAAAAACCCTGTTAAATGAAAACTTTTTCTAATTAGTTCCATTTTAAACGTGATCTTTTCTCTATAAAAATTCTCACTTGTCATTGTTTCTACGTATCTTCTAATGATTGACTTCTTCTTATCTGGATTATACCCTTCAGAATTGAGTTTGTTAACGTCTATTCTGATTATCTTAAAAAATATGCCATTGAGCAGTAAAATAATCCCGATCCACCATACCATAAATCCATTATATGGATACACAAAAAATCTTACTGTAGAATTATAATATCCAAAGATTATAAATAATACACCGCTAATTATCGTTGATACGCCTCCTGGACGATTTCCCGTCTTATATCCTTTTCTCCCTATATAGAACATCAAAATTGCGAGAACAAAAAATGATAGTGACAATGTTGTATTATAAAGTTCATCAACAGAAGTCCAATAATCCATAGTTAAACAGATTCAGAATTTAATTAATAAATTTAATAATTGATAACTTAATAATAACTGATGTTTTAATTTATGCTTTAAAGTATTAAAATTATGATAGAAACAACTAAAAATAATAAATAAGATACTAAAATAAGATGACTAAATAAGATTCGTTCACAATTTATGTTCTACCGGTATTACAGTCAATAAAAAACGAAAAATTCTATACTAACTTAATAAATAAATAATAATATAATTTATTAGAATAAAAGTAATACAAAAAATTAAATAAAATTAAAATAAGTTAATTATATCTTACTATAATATGAATATTTTACATTTTAAAACCGTGCTAAAATATTCTGGATCACAAATACCGAGAAAATGACTTCTATGGAGCCAACGACCGAGAATTTGGATGATATCCTCAAAAAACTGCTCTCAGCTATCCCTGAAGTGAAAGCTGCCGCAATTGTATCTGCTGAAGGTTTGCCCATCGCATCCGCGCTTCCTCAAGGGGTAGATGAGACTCGTATTGCAGCCATGACTGCAGCTTTGCTCTCCTTAGCAGAAAGGTCGGTTATCGAGCTGGATAAGGGTATTTTTGACCAACTATATGTTAAAGGCTCAGAAGGATATTTACTGGTTCTACAAGCTGGACCCAATGCGGTATTAACTGTTTCTACCACGAAAGACGTAAGATTGGGCTTAATATTTTTAGATTGTAGACGTACTTGCGAAAAGATTGCTAAACTAATCTAATCAAATTCAAATATTATCATTTATATGATCAATATCGATAATATTCTTCAGTGTTAAAAGTAAAGATAATCAAAAAAAATTTAAAATTATTTTTTTGTTTATTCAAAACCTTTTATAAAGAGCTCCAGTGAGATATTATTCACTTCTCCAGGTTCGAAAAATCTTGTATAATCAAGATATTCTGCCCAATTTATTTCTTCCTTTTCAGCGCTCGAAAATTTTGTAGCTCTCTTTTCAGCCTTTTCCATTCTTTCACCTCCTTTTTGATTTTCTTATGTCCTTTTCGAATCATAGAATTCTTTTTAAGATAAAATCATCTGGATTTCACGAGAGAACAAATCCATGAGAAAAGATATATCAGAAAAAGATTCAGGTTCGTCTCTCTTGATTTAGAGTAATAATAATACTACTACTAAATTAAGTAGTAATAATACTAATAATTTTTTCAAGAGAGGTCTAACGAACATTATTATAATACCTATCCATTGTATCAATATAAAGATTTGTGTAGAATTTACTAAAATGTGAGGATTTTAGAACAGAAAATATTTATAAATTTTTTTTTAATTTTCCAAGTGTTTATGAAAAGATAATGATAAATTATCCAACTAATTTAACACCAGTTATTTAAGTTTCGTGTTCTTAAATTGAGTTATAGAGTAGTCTACTATTTTTCTTGCTTCTTTTGTATTTTTCCATTCTTTGAATTTTACCCATTTATGTGGCTCTAGCCTTTTGTATGTCTCGTAGAATTCTTGGATCTCTTTTAACTTATGATTATGAAGATCTTGAATGTCATTATATCCATCAAATCGTGCGTCATTCACCAGAACAGAGAGAATTTTAGGGTCATCCCCATGCTCATCCTCAATGATTAATGCCCCAATAACTCGAACTTTCACGATACATCCTACTTCAAGAGGTTCATAACTTAATACCATTATATCAAGAGGATCATTATCATCGGACCATGTTTGGGGGATAAATCCATATTCTACAGGAAAAATAACTGAGGAGGGAATAACGCGATCCAGTACAAAGGCTTCCCATTCTTGTTTGTATTCGTATTTATCCCTTGAGCCGCTAATAACTTCAATTACTGCATTTAAAATGACAGGGGGGTCATCTCCGGGCGGAATATCTTTCCACAAATTCATAATTATCTATTCGTTTTTTTAAATATATTAATTCTTGACAATTTTTTTCCCATTTGGTGTAATGAAGACTCAGATTTTAGATTATCTAATTTCATTGTATAGGTTAAAAAGTAATATTTTTCTTTCTCCCGATTTACAAATATCAAAAAGTTTGAAATTTTAATTGTTTAGAGATGGTTAAAATCCGATCTGAAAATTTTTTTTACTTAAGATTTAATTCAACTTATTTAATGCATTTTTGATTGCTGTTCTAAGTTTACTTTTCTCTATTTCCGGACCTACTTTAATCATTTTACCATTAACATAGATTCTTCGAGAAATACCATATTGTTGTAAAATTTTTTGATCAACCGCTGAAAATTCATTAAGAATTACTTCATTTCCGAATTCAGAGGTTACTTCTCGCACTCTTTGCGCTTCAACATCACTAGTTAAACAAAATCTATCCCAAAATAAATCTATAACAATTTTTCCCTTTATAGGTTTAAAACTATAATTTTCCTTTCGGAATTTAGGAGGTTCAGCATTCAGATCAAATTGCTTCCAAAGAATTGCTTCTTCATCACGTTTTTCAGCAACCTTAAATCCTAAATTTAAAAAATAGTCGGCTGGCATAAACCAGAAATCCCAAAAATACCCAATAGTGGCGATTCCATTTCGATCTTGGCTTTTACCTTCTTCTTCAGCAGCTTTTAATAATGCTTTTCCTATTCCTTTTTTAGAAAATTTTGATTGGGAAACTAAACATGGGAATACCATCAAATCTTTACCTTGAATGTTCCAAGGATTTATTTCAATTGGCATAATATATAGAAATCCTGCATGAACATTATCTACGAGAGCAACTTTAACTCTCAAACCTTGTTTTTCCATACTTCTAAGCCAAGATATACGGCGTGAACAAGATAATTCGCGTTCAAAATTATTCTCGTTTACATGAGTACAGGTACCAACATAATATTCATCATGTTTAGTCATATCTCGAATAATGATTGACATTATTTTCACATTTCAATTGTTTTTATTAAATTATGTTTATTTTGTAATGCTAGTCTACAAAAATGAAATTGTAAATAATATTTATAATATTTCCAATCAACTATAAAATACATTTAATTTAAATGAGGTCAATCTTAAATTGATAAGAAAGTAAAATTATTGATATTTATGACTAAAAAAAATTATTTTTATGTTGTAATTAGACCGCTTCGACAGGATTTCTTAACTAATCCAGATGAAACGGAGACGAAAATTATGTCAGATCATTTTCATTATCTAAAATCCTTATTAGAGCAAAAAAAATTATATCTTGCTGGACCGACATTGATTCTTGAAGACCCTTTTGGATTAATAATCTTAGAAACGGAAACCGAAGAAGAAGCGAGGACTTTACTAGAAAATGATCCATCTGTTAAAGCTGGAATCCAAGAAATCTCAGATCTCAGACCTATCCGTCTTTCACTCACGAGAAAATAGGCCTAAAGCCTTTTTAAAATATGAGATTACAACTCTCATAAATGTTCACTAAATGCTAAATAAATCCAATTTCTTATTTTCTGATATTAAAAACCACAAACTATTAATTTTTTCTCTCATTCACTTAATAACTAATCGTCATTAACTTTCATTTATTTAAAGGTTACTAATATAATGTTCAAGCTCTTCACTCTGGAAGGTAAGATTGAAATACCTCCATTTCTTTTTGATCAAGAAAAGGAAGTCAGCGCCAGAATTATTCTGAGCGAAGATTACGAAGGAATTATCACCAGAAACTTCGGTTTTATCATTGCGGTTGTTGATGTTCTAGACGTCGGGAAAGGAATTATAATTCCAGGAAACGCTAGCACATTTCATGAAGTTGAATTCACAATTTTAGCATTTAGACCAACTCTTTCTGAAGTTGTGGAGGGAACTGTTGTTGAAATCGTTGATTTTGGCTCGTTTATACGACTTGGACCCTTAGACGGGTTAGTTCATGTGTCTCAGATATGCGATGATTATATCTCATACGAACAGGTTGGAAACCGATTTATTGGAAAGGAAACAGGAAAAATTCTTGAAGTTAATGATTCAGTTCGAGCAAAGATAATAACGGTCTCTTTAGGCACAGGGAGAAGTGGAAAATTGGGATTAACAATGAGACAACCATTTCTGGGAAAAGAAGCCTGGGTTGAAGAAGATATAGAAGAAGCAATTATGCAGGCAGAAGGAAAATCACTAGAAGCATCAGAGGAATCAGAGGAATCAGATTAGTAATGACGATGTAAGATTTGAATACATGAAAAAAGAGCTTGAAAAGGGATTATGAAAGAAAGAGCTTGCAAAAATTGTCATTTAATAACCAAAAACGAGACATTATGTCCTAAATGTAAAACACACACATTAACTGAGGATTTTACCGGAGAAGTTGTCATAATTTACCCTAAAGAATCTAAGTTCGCGGAATATTTAAAGATCCATTTTCCAGGGAAGTACGCTTTAAGAGTCCGTTAAAGGATTATTTGAATTATTCGAAGAATTTTTTAATTTAATATCTTGATTTAAATGGAATATAATTTACGAATTCCCTATGATAAAAGGCATTCTTTTTCAGAACCTTTAGATATTTTAATTGCCGGAACACGTGAAGAAACACTTATACAAGTTGAAAATAAATTTAGAGAATATATAAAATCCGGCTTAGAGATTAACTTTTACGTTGTTGGAGATATTGTAGCACAAGATTTTCTTTCTAATCAGTTTTTAAAACCATATATAAAAGTTTGTGTAATTGACGAAAAGACTCAACGAAATCATATTAATTTAGATTTTGAGGATTATTTTGAGCAAACTATAGAATTTCAAAATACAGAGGGAACTATAAACAAAGATTGTTGGAATATTTTTAGAGAAGTTATAAAATCTGAGAAAAGAACTTTAATAAAAATAACCGAAGGAGAGGAGGATTTACTTATCCTTCCACTCGTTCTCGAGATTCCTATAACCGAAGATGTTAAAAATTTTGCATTTTATGGGCAACCTCCTATAACAGATTCTAAATTTATGATTCCAGAAGGAATTGTAATTGTGAATATCGGTAGTGAAGTTCAAGAAAAGGTGAGAGCTGCTATTTCACTGATGGAGAAATTTTAACAATTATTTTGGTAAATTTTAAATATCTATAACAAGTTTTTACCAAAAAGATAAATTTTATTTTTTATCTATTCTTTTGATTTTTATAATTAAGAAAAACTTCATTCAATTAGAAGAGATTCGTTAAAACAAGTCGAAAAGGTAAAGATGCCATTACAAATTGAAATTACTGAGGAAAAGAAAAATCTATTAATCGGAAGGATGGAAATAACATTTAGAATTGATCATTTTGGAGAAGGAACACCCAATAGACTTGACATAAAAAAGAAAATTGCCGCGATGCAGGGTTCTGATGAAAAATTGACTATAATTCGAAAACTCCAAACAAAATTTGGTTCATCACACCTTATAGGGAAAGTTTTTATTTATAACGATGCAAATGAATTACAATTTTATGAACCCTTTCATATTCAAGTACGGAATCTTGAAAAAGAAAAGAGAGAAGAAGTTTACCAACTAAAGAAGAGAAATGAACCTTACAAACATCTTTTTGAATATTAAGTAATAAAAATATCTAGTAGAAACTAAAATGGATGCCTCAAAATATTATAAAATAGAAGGAAATAAACTTACACGTAATCATAGATCATGTCCTAAATGTGGACCAAGTTTTTTTCTTGCTAATCACTATGATAGGTGGACATGCGGGAAATGTGGTTATACCATTTTTAAGAGAAAAGGAACAGCTAAAGGGAGGGCTGTTAGAAGAGCTCCTCGCAAACGCACAAAGAGTATGTAATTCTAAATTAATTCGCTAAGCACTAGACGATCCAGATTTAACACGCGTGTTTTACTTTTAACTCTTACCCTGCTTTTTAAGAAAAGGATGAATTCTGTAATTTAGGTGAAATATATGAAAGAGCTCTGTTTGGGTATTGAATCTACCGCTCATACTTTTTCAGTTGGAATCTTAGATTTTGATGGAAATGTGTATAGTCTAACAAATGATACATTTATCCCTGAAAAAGGAGGGCTCCACCCAGCCTTAGTTAGAGAGCATCACTTGAATAACTTTATGGCGGTAATAACCGAAGCTCTCAGTAAAGCTAATATTTCTATTAAAAATATCAATTTAATAGCTTTCAGTCAGAGTCCTGGTTTAGGACCTGTATTAAAAATAGGTGCTCTAGTAGCTCGCCTTTTAAGTCAAATTTTAAATATTCCGATTGTTGGAGTAAATCACTGTATAGCTCATATAGAAATAGGCCGTTTAAAATGTAATATTGATGATCCTTTAACATTGTACGTATCAGGAGGAAATACAATCATTAGCTCTTTTGAATCCGAAAAATATCAAATTTCTGGTGAAACTCTTGATCTTGCTATAGGGAACATGATTGACTCCTTTGCCCGAGATGCAGGCTTATCACACCCCGGAGGTCCAAAGATAGAAAAACTTGCACTAAAGTCGAACAAATATCTTCAATTACCTTATGTTGTAAAAGGCATGGACTTATCATTTTCAGGCCTCTATACAGCAGCTAAAAGATTGATTGAATCGAAAAAATATAATGAAGATTATAATTTAAATGACGTTGCTAATTCTTTGCAAGAAACTGCCTTTGCAATGTTAACAGAGGTTACAGAAAGAGCACTTGCTCACACAGAAAAAAAAGAGGTTTTATTAACTGGTGGTGTTGCAGCTAATAAAAGACTACAGGAAATGGTTAGATCTGTTTCTGAAGATCATAATTCCAGATTCGAAGTTGTGCCTTTAAAATTTGTAGGTGATAACGGTGTTATGATCGGATGGACAGGTATCTTGCGATATAAAGCTGAAGGTGGTCATTCAATTGAAGATACTATGATTAAACCAAAAGAGAGAATGGATCAAATTTCAATTCCATGGAGGAAAAGTCGGTAAAATTGAAATCTGATATAGTTCAAGAGAAGTTAATCTATAAAGGTGCTGAAGCAAGCCTTTTCTATGGACATTGGCTCGAAAAAGAAGTTATATTCAAACATCGAATTCCTAAAAAATATCGATTGGAAGAATTAGATAAAAAAATTCGACTTGAGCGAACTTTAAATGAAGGGAGAGCACTAATAAAGGTCAAGAATTATGGGATAAATGTTCCTCAAGTTTATGAAATTGATGGTTATAATGCAATAATCATAATGAAATACATCAAAGGAGAAAAATTAAGAGATTTAATAGGAAATTTAGATGAACTAAAGCTAAAGAAATACCTTAAAAGAGTTGGATGCTTTATCGCTAAACTTCACAAAAATGGTCATGTACACGGTGATATTACTACAAGCAACATTTTAATCACTCCACAGGAAAACATTTTTTTAATTGATTTTGGTCTACATAAGTATTCTGATAAAATAGAAGATAAATCCGTTGATATCCATTTATTCAAGCATGTATTACTCTCATCTCATGGAAAAAACTACGAATCATGCTTCAAAGCATTCCTCGAAGGATATAGGTCTGAATATGAAAAATTTGAGCCAACTGAATATCAAAATATAATTAAAAATGTTAAATCTATTGAAACTCGAGGAAGATATGTAAAAGCAGAGGATAGACTATGAGATTGACTAACTTTGAAGTTATAACTCTTTAGAATAGTTTTGTTTGGTAGATTATAAAAAATTTTCAATCACGATTTTATATATTCATTAAAACGTTCATCAAAATAATTAAACAATCAAAATATTTTATATCTGATATGTAGTTCTATATATACTCTCCATAAATTTATAAAGTTCCTTTACTTATAGTATAATATAAACTAAGTGTAATTAGTTTAAGGGTTTTGGTTAGATCAGTATTTCTAATTCGTTTATTTTACTGTTCAACAAATTTCTTAGACAATGAATCTATGGGAGTCAGTCAAATGGCAAATCAAAGTAAAGAAAATACTAGACCTAAAATGGTAAATATCACTATCAATTTACCACATATTTATGATGAAAATATTCAGAAACTAATTAAAATGAAAGTCACAGCTTCTCGTTCAGAAGCAATCAGAACAGCTCTCCGTGATTTTCTCTACAAAGAATATAAAAATTTAGAGCTTTTTGGCTTTTTTGATGAAAAAGTTGATTAATTTGAATTTTTAATAATTTTAAGATTTTCACAATCTAAATTCTCATCTTCTAATCTAAGGTTAAAATATATAATTATAACTTACTTAGTGCACTTATATCAAATTTATTAATAATGTACCATGAATTTCTTTAGTTTTAGCGAAAATGGGGCAATGCGAAAGGTTAATAAGATTGATTTCAATGAAACAAAGGTTTTTCTTATTGACAATTTCAAGACGTTATATTTATGGTATGGAGAGAAGGCTTCTACAAAAAAGAAGGATTTGAGCCTAAAAAAAGTAGAAAATTTAAAGGAGACGAGAAAAAAATCAACAAAAATTCAAGTTATCAATCAAAATCACGAACACGGTTCATTTTTAGTAATAAAAGATATTCTAAAAAAAGGTATAACATCTTCTACAGTTATAGAAAAAAGACCTGAATTAAAAATCAAATTTGAGGAAACAATTGATCTCTTGGAAGCAGGAATAAATCCCGACTTTGAAGCTGAAATTACCATTGATGCTCATATTATATCGCAAGAAAAGTGGAGCTATGAAGATTTGTGTCATAAGTTAGCGGAGTTGCAATTACTATTCCTAAAGGGTGAGGGTGCGATAAATAAAAAGGAAATCGAGGAGAAAGCTAAAGAAATTTATAATTCTTCTTCTACATATGATGAATTGTGCTGGTTAATAGCGGAAACGAAGAATTTGCTTGGAAAGGCTTGATCTAAGAAATTACTCTACATTTTATTTTCACTGGTGTATTTCTATTTTCAAAATAAATATATTTTTCAAACAGTGCATTTATTGCTTTAATATACCCCCCATTTCTGCCTACAGCAATATGATATAGGTTTAAGTCCTTAAGAAATAATATTAAAATTTCATAGAGACCTAAAGATTCATTAGATTCAATTTGAATATCATATATGTCAATATCAGGGAAGAAATTAAAAATCTGATGTATTAACACACTATCTGCTCTTATTATTGATACTTTTTTGTTATTTTGCTTGCTATAATATGATCTTCTCCTAAATTCTTTTTTTATGGAATCTGAATATGTCCTCGCTTCAAGATAACTCTCTTTTTCAATGAAAAAAAAAATAAATTCCACATCCTCGATCCTAACAACAGTAATATAAGTTGGATCTATCTGGGTTTTTTCATAAAAATAATTGTGGAGTTTAAGCTCATAATTTGAATATTTCTTAAAAAAAGATAACAATTGATATAAAATTAAATCATCCAGTATTGTATAGAACATCTATTTAATATAATAGACCAGATTTTTAAACTACAAGAAAATTTCTTTATTACATTTTACTACTCACACCGATCTCGCGTTTGAAAGCAACTAAAGTTCTTGATATAACACTGCTTAATTAAAATAGATATGTAAATCTAAACTACATATAAAATTAAAAATAAGGGATAAATAATATAAAAAATATCCAAACTAATGGAGGCTATCGCCGTTTTCTAATTTTACGAGCTTCTCGCTCAACTTCTCGAAGAATCACGACATCTTCCAATCTTATAGGACCTTTTACATTTCGGGTCAATATTCGGTTTTTATCTGGACCATCTAAAATACGAACTTTAATCTGAGTTATTTCTCCAGTAAGACCTGTACGACCGATAATTTGTATTACTTGAGCAGGAATTGAATAATCTTTCATTCTAACGCCTTTTTTTTTATCGAGTTTAACCAAATTATTCACCTACTTATCCTACTTCTTGATTTCTTCCAATTTTTTTACAATATCCGCTAAAACACTATCGTTTCCGGTTCCAACTTTTTCAATGGCAATAGCACTTGATGAAACGTTAATTCTTGCGACATTTCCTAGCTCCTTTTTAGTGGAAATATATCCATAGGGAATGCCTTTTTCTTCGCAAAGAAGGGGAATATGAAATAAAATCTCTGGGGGTTAAACATCCTCTGCCATCACCACCAACTTTGCTAGGACTCTTTCAATAGTTTTGGTAACCTCATTCATCCCTTTGCGAATTTTAGAATCCCTTGTCTCAGCTATGGTGCTAATAGCATTTTTTAATTGAGTTTTTAATTTTTCCGGAATCTGAAATTTAATATAAGAAATATTCAATCATCTCTTTCAAATATATTTTCTTTTTTATATATTTTCATAAATCATGGAGTTATGATAAGAATAGTAATATGGCATTTAAGATAAAATTTTACATTCAGATAAAAAAGAAAACCTAAAAATTTTTTTAGTATATTTCATTACATAAAATATGATTATACCAATTCGTTGTTTTTCGTGTGGTCGACTCATAGCCCATTTATATAAACCTTATCTTGAAATGCTGGAAAAAGGAGAACCAGCAGAAGTGGCTTTTAAGGAGCTAAGAATTGAACGTTTCTGTTGCAAAAGAATGATAGTTTCGCACGTTGACTTGATAGATGAGTTATTAAAATTCCCGCGCTTACAGTAATAAGTTATATTTTTTGAAAATTTTTAATTGGAAAATATTAATAGTTGTTTTCCTCGGAATTTATGACTTAAAAGGAAATGTCTCGAATTTGGTTCTTCCTTATTGTTTTCCGTAATAAGCTGTCCATCTTGTTTTTCTTGCTTTCTTTTTATGATCCACCATAGCTTTTCTGCATTTTTTAGCACAAAAATTAAGTACGGTACCATCTCTTCTTACAAACATTATACCTCTTCCAATAGGGATGTCGTAGCCACAGAACGAGCATTTTCTAATCTTCAAATTAATCTCCTCTATTTATTTTATAACTAAGTTAATTTAATCAATTAATCTTTGTGTTTGATAATAAATGCTATTCCTTTTTAAAAAGTTCTGCTTCCCCGTACTTTGCAACCTTTAAATTAAGTAGTGTCATGTCAGTGGTTACTTCATTTCCTCGAACAGTCTTCCTGCGCCTTTCTCCCCTTCTTTGGGGTTTATAACCTGAAGCTCTTTTAGAAACGAGAATTTTCTTTTTCACAGGACCATGTACATCTTTTCTCATAGGGAACCCACTTGAATCGCTACCACCGGTTATTTGGAATTCATAGTTAGGAAATCCTATAAGACCTCCTTTTATAATATCTCCGATTTTCATTCCATCGAAACGAAATTTTTTATGGTCGATTTCAATTAGTTTAGATAATCCTTTACCGGGACCTTCACTTCCACCGCTGATGTTTAATTTGTATACAATCTTTTCTGAGGACACTATATATCAATACCGAACTTGAAAAACCAAGATTAACTTCAAGAATGTTTATTTTCATAAATATTTTATGGAATTTTATTGTTTAGAATTGTTTTCGTAAAAACCTTAGTAATGAAATTTATTTTAATGAATTACCTATTAAAATATAAAAGAAAATAATTTTCTGTAATAAGAAATTCCAAGTCAAATTACGAATAAAATTGTTAAAATATGCAGATATTTGAGGTTTTGGAAACCCTAGAATTTCCTTACATGGAAACGAGAGAAGTTCTACAAGGGCAGGTTGTAGGTGATATTTTAAATGAAACTAGCGTAGAAAGAGTATTTCTACTAGTTGATCATGACATAAAAAGAATTTGGATTTATAATGGATCTCACAGCTCGCTAAAGCTCCAAATCTATGGAGCGATCTTAGCAAATAAGTTACGACAGCAATTAAAATTGTTTTATAGAGTTTTTCCTTTAGACATGTATAGTAATGAAGATCATGAGTTAAAAGAGATTTTAGAAAAACCTATTGGTGCAGGAAGAGCTAAGCCAATCAATAAGAGTGATTTTTCGGAATCGCCTACGGATAGATATGGTTTGAAAACTTCTATTCTAAACATCTTAAACCCAAAAGTTAATGAAGCGATTGAATATATCAACCAATTTCCTCCACCTGAGAATCTTATTCGTAGATTTATGATAATCGGAGGCACAATATACACAGATGAAGAAATTACAGAATCTTTTGTCAAGGAGGAAAAAACTATTATTAAACCTTCAAAATTAGGCCGATTAAACAATGGATTTACTTTTTTTCAAGATCATCATTATTCGACGAGACTTATTATAAAAGACAGATTGATTCAAGGTTTAGAATTATTTATTCAAAAAGATGATAAATCTCCTCCATTGGAATTAAAAATACCAATAATTCATGAGGATAAATTTAATAAAACGGGATCAATAGATTCATTAGTAAAAGCGTTTCAAATTCCAGCTCATATATCTGAACAGAACGAAAAGCAACAACAAGATGATACTGTTAATTAATCCTAGAACTTCCAAATCATCTGAAGTTAACTCAAAATTTTTCAGAGAACCTAATTCCGGTTTATTATACTTAGCAGCGATTCTAGAATTAAATGAAATTCCAATTGAGATTTTAGATCTTGAACAATATCGAAGTCTTTCCGATATAGATTTAACTGAGATAGTAAAAGAAAAAATAAAAGATTATAATATCTTTGGAATAACTTCCCTCACTAATACTTTTCATATTGCTCTCGACATTGCTAAAATCATAAAAAAACGAAATAGAAACAATTTTGTAATAATGGGGGGTCCCCATGTTTCATTCCTTTACAAAGAAATCTTGGAACATGATAAAAATACCGAAAATTTGATTGATTTTATTTGTATAGGTGAAGCTGAGAATTCTTTTTTGAAATTAAGTAAGCTTTTAATTTCTTCAGTTTTGAATCAAAAAAATATAATTGCGTTTGAAAGTCAAATGAAATCTATTAGTGGTCTCGCTTTCAACGATTCAAATGAGGATCTAAGTGTAAATTTATCCCATGATGAGATAAATTTGGAGAACTTACCTCTCCCAGCTCGTTATAAATTACCGCAAGATAATTATTATTACACAGTAGCAAATGTTATTGTAAATAGAGGTTGCCCAAACCAATGTTCTTTTTGTACAAGGCAAAAGATGTTTAAAACCACAAGAATTCGTAGTATTGAATCAATATTAGCTGAAATAAGAGATATAATATCATTACAGACTTACAATCATATCAATTTTTATGACAATATCAATATTCATAAGAAATATTTCAGAAACTTTTGTGAGATGTTTATAGAGAATGATATCAAAATTCCTTGGGGATGTGAAATTAGAGTAGATACAATAACTCCTGAGGAATCTAAACTCTTAAAAGAAGCAGGTTGTCGTCTAATTGCAACCGGTATTGAATCAGCTAATATGTCAGTTCTAAAACAAAACTTCAAGTATCAGGATCCAGAACGAGTCAAGAC
>CAZRBD010000033.1:0-1862 GCA_964598265.1 uncultured archaeon | reverse complement strand
AGTTTCATGGTTACTTCATTCATCAACCAAAAAGTATAACTTACCATGGCATCGTGTCATCAACTCAAGAGGGATAATTGCATTGAAATCAAGCGAAGATAAAGAATATCAAAAAAATTTATTGGAGCAAGAAGGGATTATAGTTTCTGATGAATTTAAAATAAATCTTAAAGATTACCTCTGGAAAATTGATTCAATTAAAAATATAAAATAAATCGTCTATTTATTATCTCTCGTTCTATGTGGTAAACAAGATGGAAATGTCCTAAAAAACAATGAAAAGGCTATGTCTTCTCGTCCCTCCCTTAATAGTGCCCTTACATTTTCAATATTTCTCTGCTCTTTATTTATTTCAGTCCTATTAATTTGTATAGTTTCATTTTGTTGAATCGGTAGATTAATATGATCCATAAATCTATTTCCATTATCCTTTTTAAAATTTCGAAAATCTTTTCGACATATTTCTAAAATATTACCATATTTTGGCTTTTTAGGAAATTTCACTTTTGCAACTGTATAAGATATTTATTAATCACCCCTTATTTTTCAAATTCAAATTTTATTTCTTTGATATAAATGTCAAATTAAATATAAATAATTTGTGTATTTTCTTAAAATTAGTGTTTTCAATGATTAATCTATTGATTTGACTTTTATATGGGGTAGTGCAAACATTTAAATATTAAAATTATTTATATTAAACTATAAGATTATTATAATATCTTAATATTATAATGATTTAAAGAAACTAAATGCGTGAAATTAAAAATGTTTAGTGCTCTAGGTTTAAAGAAAGAATTAATAAACGAAGAAGATTACTACAGATTTAAAAGAATGATTCATAAGTGGAAAATTAGCATTATGGAAGCCAATGCTAAAAATAGAGAGACAATAAAAAAAGCGTGGGAAAACTTTAAAAAAATACTAATAAATTGGGGTTATAATGTTTCGCTAAAAGATAACCGGGTGAAATCACATTTTTAATTCTATTATAAAAAAAAAATAAGGTAATCCAAAAAAAATAAGGATGTGTTGTTTAAAAATGATGAGTGAACAAAGTTTTGAGGAAGAAAATTTAAATCAAGTAGAAGAAGAATTTAAAAATATTTATCAAGATGAATTTCAAATGAGATTAATAAGGATTTTCCCTGAATCTATTGCCCAATACATACCTGTTAACGAATTAACTATTAAGGAATTTTTTAACAAAAGTATTAGAGTCTGGCAAATTGATCAAAATAAAAAACTTTCTGATCTACGAATTATACCAATTGAAGAACAGTTTTCCATATTAAAAACAATTATATCACATACTAAATCAGAATTAATTAAATTTTTAGTGAAAGCTGAACAAATTACTAAACTTGAATTTGCGATTAATGAGTATTTGTATTTTTACAAGCGGAATCTTGATTTAGAATATATTTAATCTCCATTTTTTTCTATTAAATATAATTTTTAAAAGGAATTTGTATAAATACTAAAAAGTTTAAAATGGACAATTTAAATTTATAGTCTTTAAAGATACATATAGTGTTTTCCCTATTTATATTTAATCCACTTACATTTGTTTTAAATTAAGGTAAAGATAATTTTAATAACGGAGAATTAACTCTTATTTTATGTGGAAAAGATTTTCTTATATTATCTAAAAAATACACGAATATAATAAACTTGAAGCAGAAAATTAATAAAAGATAAAATAAAAAAAACAAAAAAGGAAGTTCCTATGGCAAAGACAGATTATTTTATTGGAGAAGCATTAATTGGTGAGGGAAATAATTTAGCTCATATAGATTTAATAATTGGTTCAAAGGATGGACCTGTAGGGATCTCTTTCGCAAATGCGTTAAGTAATCCCT
>CAZRBD010000032.1:0-30887 GCA_964598265.1 uncultured archaeon | reverse complement strand
GAATTAACGTGCCACCTTTAAGCATAGCCTGGAATGCGTTAACAATTATATTTCTAAAAGAGTGAGCTAAATGAAATGGATCCCCCACAATTATTGGGAGATTATCATCAAAATTTTTAACAACCTCAATATTCTCAGGAATTATTATATTATTTAAAATACTTTGGAGAATTTCATTAATAACAACTTTTTGAAGTATAGGAGGTTTAGGATTAGCAAATCCGAGAAGACTAGTTATGATCATCTCACTATTACTAATTTCATTGCTTAATACATCTAATACCTCTTTAACATCAGGCTCTGGATTTTCTAATGTTAAATTTAAGAAATAAACAGCATTCTTCATAGCACCCAGTGGATTACGAAGTTCATGACCCACACCGCCAGCCAATTGTCCCAATACGTTTAATTTTTCCTGACGCGCTTTTTGAGCCTCTCGATATGCTTCTTCGGCTTTAACTTTAGCTGTGACATCTCTTCCATATAAATTTGCATATTCTGTATCTTTAATCGGCGTAATTATAAAAGAAAATATTTTATCGTTTATTTTAAAATTCGATTCTTTAGAAATTTTCTTAGAAATAGCTTCCTGAATATCATTTTGTAAAATGTCAGGTAATTCGTTTTCTAAATTAGTATGAAACAAATTTTTACTAGCTGAGTTCATATATAAAATTTTTTCAGCTGTTGAACGTAAAATAGGATTTGGGTTCTCTTCTGGAAATTTTGCTAAATTCAATCGTTCAATAATCCTGCCTAAACGTTCTGATATTGCATCAATGAGAGCTCTTTCTTCTTTAAGAAAAGGACCTTCATCAAATTCGTGTTTTTCTTCAAGGTAATATACTTCTAAAGTTCCTAATTTCTCAGTTGACGAATAAATGTCGGCTTCTTGTTTCCACTTAGTTTCTCTAAAATTATCAGTTTTAAAATTCATTCCCTCTAAACATATTCTAGCACATGCGATTTCTGGATATTGATAAGCTGGTGGCATTATTTTGACAACATCATATAGGAATTGTGGGAAAATTAACTCATTTTTTTCGATTATTTTAGAGAGATTATAGAAACAGTTTAATTCTTTTATACGTTCATCCAAAGCGTTTGATTTTTTTACAAGTTCATTTTTTATTTCTTTATACTTAGGTAAAGCTTTAATAACACAGACAACATTGTTGAGAGTTCCATTTTTAAGGAGAGGGAAAAGATAACCTGATAGATAGCTTTTTTGTCCGGAGGGAGATGTTTTTAAAATTTCATCAAAATAAGTTGTTCTTAAATCATTTTTTGTTTTCAAGTAATATGGTATAAGAGAATTCAAGTTTTCTTCAAGAAAATCTTTAAAAATATTTTGTCCGATAATTTGGTCTTTTGTATTTCCGGTAATTTTTAGCATTCCTTCATTTACGTAATTAATTATGTCATTTTGATTAGCAATAAAAACACCCTCGATAATATTATCTAAAATTATTTCATACAAATTTTCTAGATCTGAGATTTTTATTATCGCCTTCTTTGATCAAGTATCTATGGATTATATTTTCAATTTCTAACAGTAAGTTAAGCTTAAATTTATTACTTTACATTTTGGGTATTAAGTATTATAATACTATTAATAAATTTGTGTTAAATAATTTAAAGACACCAAACCTTAAAATTATATTAAATTAATGTAAAGTTTTACTGGAATTTTCAGATTAGCCGAAACTAATTATTTTAGATCTAATGTTTCATGTACTAATGATTAAACTACTTAGACTTGTTTGATTGTAGATAACCAGCTTTAATTAATGATTTAATAGCTATAAAATTGAAATAAAAATAAGAAAAAATAAAATATAGATTGATTAAGGTAGCGTTACATTTCCACTCGATTCGTCCAAGTTAAGAATTCCTTTAACTGCTAGCTGTTTTATGGTGCGTACAGCCATGATCGGAGGAACATCCAAGAGCTTCTTTAACTCATCGAGTTTTGCACTTCCTTTATCCATTATTGTTGCGATTATGTCAACTTCGTGAATTTCTTCATCAGAATTTTCAATTAAAAATGATGTAAAAAAGTTTTCTTGCCTTAATTGGTTAATTTTAACTTCTAACTCATCCATCTTTTTCTGATAACCATTCTTCATCTCTATTTCTCTATTTTCATTTTCAACTGTTTTTTGATCAAGAGATGTTTTAGCTGTTTCCTTATTAATAATTTTCTCGTTTAAGATATCAAGTTTACCAGTAAGGTTTTCCAATTCAAATTGAGGTGCCTTGAAGTCATGAACGATTGTCTCCAAAGTAGCGCTTAATTCGTTAATTTTCGAAGTTAATTCATCCTTCCTTGTTTTTAAACTTTCAATAGAACTGTCCATTTCTTCTGACTTTGTTCTTAATTCTGTTAATTCTGAATTTTGAGCAGTTAATTTTTTATTTATAGTATCCACTTCTTTTTGTTCAGCTTGCATACTCTTCCAAGCGTCTCTTAATTGGCTAAGAACATCTTCATTATGTTTTTGGAATACTTGCCAATAGGTATCATAAGCAGTCTCAAATTGTTCTATAAAAGCCAGAATTTCTTTTGAGCTCATTAAAAATCAACCTCCCCTTTTAGAGTTACTGTTCCCCCTCCTTCATCAAATTCAATTGGTCCATTTTTTTGAACCATTTTCGAGAGGATACTTCTAAATACATCTTCTCTTAGACCACTAGCAGAAACTAATCCTTTAAGATCTAAGGTGGTTTCAGGAACTAATGATTTAATTACTTTTAACTGATTTGATTGTATATAACCAGCTTTAATTAATGATTTCATAGCCGCGGTGCGCATTGTATAAGAATTACTGAAATTTTGCTTTTTCTCGAACTCTCCTTGAAGCTGAGTCTCAAGCTCCTTCATTTGATTATCAAATTTCTCTTGAATGTCACTCAATTCTGTAATTCTTTTCTCTAATTCCTCTAAACGAGCAGTTTTCGTTGCTTGTTCTTCCTTTTTTGCTGTAATCTTTGTTTGAGTTTCATTTAACTCATTTTGTGCCTTTTGGATTTTATCTAACAAAACTTGACGTTCACTTGTTAGTTCCATGTTATTTTCTTCTAGTCCTGCAATATCTCGTTGATTTTGAGAAATTTTGTTTTTTAATGAATTCATTTCTTCGTCGTTAGTCTCTATGGTTCTTAAGTTATTATTTTTCTCCTCCTCAAATTTAGCTATTTCTTCAAGAATATTGGTCGCTTGAGCTTGCAATTTAGGAATTGAATCAGAATTTAACCCACTTAGCTCTTCAATAATAGATAATATTTTTTTAAGTGATGTTTTCGTATTCGTTATGCTCATAATTTTTCTCCTTATCCTTCATCCTTATAATCTTTTTTTAAATTTTATATACTAATAGGTTTAAAATTTTTAAATCTTGATTTTTTGAAATATCAATTATAAGAAGTTTAATTTCAAAGAACGTTTAAACATTTTACTAAATGAAAAGTTAAAATGTGAGGCCAATTTTTCGTAAAATCTCAGTAAATGAAAGTAATCCTCCTCCTTTCCCCCTTCTTTTTATTACAATGTTTAAATCTTTGATAATTTTTTCAGCTAAATAGTTAAAATCAAATTCAAAAGAGGAGACCCTTTGATAATATTTCCTTAGAAAGATGTTGATTAACTCAATTTTTTGTTTAGGATCACCTAACTCAAAAATTCCTGGATTTGTATCCAGGAGAGAACAGCAAATCCAAGCTATGTCGTCCAAATGATTTCCCTCATATGTATCTTCAAAATCTACTCCATATAAAATTCTTTCCGAGAAATCTATAATAAAATCTCTTAACCTTGTATCTCCTTTATTTAAGACAAGAATATCTGGAATTCCTTTCTTTCTAACGATATTTTTTTCATGAAATACTGCGAACCATTCAGCGAGTTTTTCAATGCTAAAAATAATCTTTTCCAATATTTCCGGTTTAAGATCATTTAATTTTTTGACATCTATTAAGTTGGGATTAATAAAATCACTGAGATTAATCCCGTTGAGTTTTTCAAGCACTAAATAAGGATTTTTAAACAATAGTATTTTGGGGGCTTTTATATTTTGATTTTCTAATCTTTTTAAAATATTAATCTCACTTACAATATTCTTAGTTCTGAAAATTTTAATGGTGATATCTTGTGGAAAATTCTTTAGTTTCTTGTTAAATTTTAATATAACTACAATATTCTTTTTACTACGTAGTCGAGTAATTTTAAACTTATACTCATCATTTGCTAGTTCAGGAATTTGCCCTTTTAAATCCTTAATGATATCTTTCGTTATTTTTTTGATGTCTATCTTCAATAGATTAGTACCTATAAATCATGTCTTATAAGGCACATAGTTATAACACTATATAATTATTTCTAATGATGTATGGTTATGACCTTACATTTGGGTTTAGGCAAAATAAGTTGAAATAGTGAATATTTAGGAGTGATTGTTTTTATAAGTCTAACTTAACCCTCTAATTTCTTGATTTTTTTTACCAAATTCCTAAAAATAAACTAATCATAAATAACGTATGTCCTACAATTGAACCTCCTCTATCGTTTATACCCTCATGTAACAGAATATAAGATGCAAACAATAAAACACTAGATATAATCATGAATGATTGCGCTAAGCGTTTGTTCGGAGCGCCAACTGCAAACAGTGAACTAATATCGTCTCGAATATGACTGTACTCCGAATCTAAACTACCAACATATATACACATCGTAGTATACACGATGGGACTCAGCATTCCACAAATCGCCAAAAACTGATAAATAATCATAATTTTTGTTTTACTCCTACTAAAAATTAATTCTTTATATGAAAATAAAACATTGAGAAAATTATTTTGAGAGATTATTAGATTGAGATATTATTAAGCTTTAGTAATATACTTAAGGTATGTTTCTTCGAGTTTATACAATTTATATTTTCTTTATAAATTATCAATACTATTATAATACTTATGAAATCGATTGTATATACAAAATACGGACCGCTTGATGTTCTTAAGCTCAAAGAGGTAGAAAAACCTACTCCCAAGGACAATGAAATACTAGTAAAAGTATATGCGTCATCAGTCACATCAGGGGTGTTAATAATTCGAAGTGGCTTTAAAATTTTATCTCCCTTGATGCTGTTCTTCGCGTAATTAATATTTGGTCTCAGACAAGCAAAGAGGTTGGATTTCTGAGAGCGCCACGATTCGAAACGGAAGTGCTGTGAATATTTATAAAAATTAATTATATGATATTTGATTTTAATTTGTATTAGGAGAATATTTACAGTTTTTAAATAAAAACCGAAGCTTAATAAAAGGAATGAAAACCACTATATCTGAAGTCGCTGTTTTGAATGGAGAATTGCCACTATTTTAATTAATTCATTATTCTTATCAATTTGATAAAGGATTCTATAATCTTTAAAAAGCAGTTTTCTAATATTATGTTTCTCTAGTTGAGGAATTATTCCATACATTTTAGGGAATTCTATAAGAGACTCGATTTTATTATAAAAGTCTTCTAGGAAGTGTTCCGCATATTGTATAGAATTCTCCGAGTAGTAAGTATAAATATTTCTTAGCTGTCGTTTGACCTTTTCTGAGATTCTAAGTTCCATTTTCCTGATAAATTTTTCATTTCTCCAAGAGAATATGATCTATCTTGCCTGAAATCCTCCAAGCCTTCTAAAACTTGTTTTTTAATATATAATAAATCAATTAGATCCTCAATTTCCTCAGATGTAGTATCTTCAGGTAAGTCTTTGATGAGGGAGAGTATTTTTTCTTTAATTTTACTCATCATTTATCATGATTTTAGAGCCATCTTAGATATATAAAATTTCTTATTTTATATGATGTTTAAGTTTAATATATTTATGGTTCAAAAGCATGAAGGATTCCTTTGGTGCATTTGGATCATAATCAAAAGTCTTCTGGGCTTTGGTATTCCCTTGCTCTTTAAGAATTTCTTGTTCGAAGTTGAATGCTCCTTTCGCTGCTGTGCTTACTTCTTTAACCCACTTAAAAGCCTCTTCAAAGTCTTTTACATTTTCTTCAGAGACGACATTTATGATTATCTGGAGCAGAACTATTATAACTGTTGTGTATGCGGAATATACTTCGAAGGCTACCCTTTTACTAACCCCAATTACACCCGCCAAGAATGTTATAGCTGTTTTACCGAATCCGATTTTTACTAGCGAGTTTTCTAATTTTTATTCTTATTTTTTAAAAAAAAAGAAGGATTACAAACACTAATATTTACAGAACTATCTTAGGGAAGGATTATTATTTCACTATCTTCATCCAATTTCAAGATCCCTCGTGTATATAATTGTTTTATGGTTAACTTAACCCTCTAATTTCTTGATTTTTTTTACCAAATCATTAAGATAAAGATTGCCCATTCCTAGCTTAACTGATTCAGAAAAAAACAAAACTAAGGCGAATCTCATTTCTTGAATTTCGATATAATTTGAACATATTTTCTGATTATTTTCTAATTCTAAATACATCTTCTTTAAGCTGCTTAATTTCTGAGAACTTCGTGTTTCGAATTCTCTAATAATCGAGAAAAGAGTATTGCTTGGAAGTGATGAATAAAGTACGTTTCCATCAACAGTAAAAATACCACTTCCCAGAACTTCTTTGTCGTCAACAAAACTTCTTAGAAGTTTAATGATTTCTTGGAAGAGAGGTTTTGAAGAAAGGCTGGATGTTGTATCTCCTGCTTCAGCTTCGGAATTATCAAGTCCACCTTCATAAAATTCCATTTTGTAGAACTCAAAATCAACTTTTTGGTATCCTCGGACCGAAAAGTTCTTATCTACAAAAGCTTGAAAACCATGTTCACAAACAGCTCCAGATGGGATTGATACAGTTGTTAATTGTTTTGCTTGATTTATTATTTTAGTAGGTATATTTAAATCTTTTTTTGATTTACATGAAGGACATACAACGTGAATTGAGGCTAGCTCCTCTTTTGAATTTGCATCATTTGCTTCTGTCATGGTAGTTAGATCTTTATTATATTTAATCTTAAAATGTAGGAAATTTTGAAATTTCTAAAGGTATTATATATTTAAAAGAGATTAAGGTATTATATATTTTTTCTGTAATCCCCTTTATTTTAGTGAACATGTTCACAATTAGGTTTATAATTTTATAATTTATTAAAAATACATATAAAATACATTGATTTTTTTTTTTAATGTTGACTGATAAAAAATATAAAATAGGAGTATTTTATGGGATAAGTCCCGAAACCGAGATGTTAACCCAAAAATTTGTGGGAAATCTCATAAATAACGAAGAATTCTGTAAAGCGTGCGAAATTTTAGATCAAAATGTGAAATGCGATAAATGTCGTGAAAGCTTAAAGAGTTTTGCGAATAAAATTTATTTCTACGAGAAAATTGGAGAAAATATACCTGAATTTATAGAAGAACCGGAAGAATATCTCCCCAAAAATATCCCGCTTGTCGACTTTCTATTAGTTGTAGGAATACAACAGGATTTACTTTCGGGGCTTCCTGAATATTTAAAAGATAAAGGTGTTAAGGCAGTTATTGTTCCTATAGAAAATCCTAAATGGGTTCCCGCGGGACTTCAATCACAAGTTTTAAAGGAATTTGAAAACTATGGTATCCAAGCAACATTTCCAAAACCTTTTTGCTCCCTTAGCAAAGAAACAAATGAATACAATAAAGTCGGCTTCAATCTCACAAAGGAACATAATTATATAAATGAGTTTATTGATTATTTTAAAATTGGTGAACCAATAATTTCGTTTTTAGTGAGTAAGGATGGAAAATCAATAGAAGATACTTGTATCTTACAATCTGCACCCTGTGGCTCAAGTTACTATATTTGTCAACAATTAAAAGCAAAATATTTTAAAAATGGAAAAAGTGGAGAACTTTCTTTAAATGAAAGAATTAGTAAAGCACACCATGCCTATCCTTGTAATGCCTCGATGGATCAGGATTATATCTTAAAAGACTCGATTCTACACATTGGAGGATATTTAATTAGAAACGCAATTAGAAGAGATTTGGATCTTGAAGAAGAAGAAGGCGAAAAATTAGTCTATGTTATAAAATAATTTTGTTAAAATCAAACTTTTAAAAACTTAAACCTTTCTTTTCAATTATTAACCTAGATTATCATTAAATTTAATATGAAATTCCATTCAAGATAGAATGAATAGATGATTAGTAATAAAATAAATTCAGAAAATTATACAAATACTGTTTCATTTGATAAAATTCACTCCATTCATGGCATCAATAAAATTTCGACTGATTTTTCAACTTATTTAGCAGATGAAAGTAAATTAAGTGGAGAGGCAGAATGGCTATTTTTTCCAAAATCTGAGAGTGAAATAATATCAATATTAAATTTCTTACGAATAAATAAAATCCGTACTTATATCAGCGCAGCTCGAACTGGAATTACTGGTTCCTGTGTTCCCACATCTGGTTCAGTTTTATCGATCGAGAAAATGAACAAAATTATTGGATTTGGATTTGATAGAAATAAAGGGAATTATTTCTTTCGTGTTGAACCGGGAATTACATTAAATGAAATCAATGATAGGTTGCTAAAGAAAGACTTTGATAATATCACAGAATTGACTCCCGGCAGTAAAGAAAAATTTAAAGAAACAAATAAAAAACACTATTATCCAGTTGATCCAACAGAGATGTCTGCTACAATTGGTGGGACTGTCGCAACAAATGCCTCAGGGGCTAGGTCCTTAAAATATGGACCAACAAGAGAATGGATTAAGAGAATCAGAGTTATATTATCTACCGGTATTGTTTTAGAAATTCCACGTGGAAAATACTTTGCCTCAAATGAAGGAGTTTTTGAAATTAGGCACTCGATTGGAAGCATATTACAATTTAAAATTCCAAATTATATATTCAACACCACAGTAAAGAATGCTGCTGGAATTTTTTCTAAACCTAATATGGATCTTATTGATTTATTTATTGGGAGCGAAGGGATTTTAGGCATTATTACCCAGATTGATATATGGATAATTGAAAAACAGCGTTTAATTTCCAACGTTTTATTTTTTAATTTTGAAGAAGATGCGATAAATTTTGCCGAATTGATACGAGCTGATGAAGAAATATCACCAGAATTTATAGAATTTTTCTCAAATGAGGCACTAAATCTTTTGAAAGAAGTTCAAAAGAAAAATCTTGGATCATTAAATATTCCTCAAATTCCATTAGATGCTAGATCAGCGATATTTTTCGATTTTTTGTATGATGTAGAAAGCTTAGATAGGATTTTTGATAAAATAACTATCATTACGAAAAAATGTAATACTGACTTATCAAATAGCTGGTCTGGTTATGAACATCAGTACCATATTAGATTTAAACATTTTAGACACGCTTTACCTGAAAATATAAACATGATAATTGCTAGGCGTAAGCAAAAATTTCCAAATCTGCATAAACTCGGAACCGATATGAGCGTGCCTGAGAAAAATTTCAGAAGTATGATGAAATATTACCATTCTGTTTTACAAAGTGCCGATTTAGAATATGTTATTTTTGGTCATATTGGAGAAAATCACGTCCATGTTAACGTTCTCCCTAAAAATATGGACGAATTACGATTAGGTGAAAAAATCTACGAAAAATTTGCAATAAAAGCAGTAGAATATGGTGGAAGTATATCAGCTGAACATGGGGTCGGAAAGATAAAAAGGGAGTATTTAAAAATAATGTATGGTCAGGATGATCTCAATGAAATGCGTACACTAAAAAAAATGCTCGATCCATCATTGATATTAAATTATGGTAATATTATTGAATTTACAACAGAAAATAAATAGACTGAGTTATACTCTTTCCTTTAATTTGTCACTGATTCTATAGAAAATAAAATAATTTAAGAAAAATGATTAATAGCTCTCATTTATGAATTCATTCTTTTATACTATATAAGTGTTAACTTATAATGTGAGAGAGAATACTATTTGATTAGGTGATAATAAATTACAAACATAGAATGTGCATCATCCTTTTGTGAGGAAGATGATTTTGAAGAAAAATCTTTCTTTGAAGAACATTTCTGGTATTTTATAATTCCTTCAGTAATTTTACTTGGAATATCAATTTTCTTAGAGTTTGCTTTTAAAATAGTATTAATTGCACAGACTCTAGCGATAATTTCAATTTTACTTTCAAGTTCAGGTGTTTTAATGGAAGCGTTTGAAGATATCCGTAATAAAAAGATAACAGCTAATATATTAATGTTAATAGCAGGAATAGCTTCATTTTTTATATTCCATGGTCAAGAAGGCGCAACTGCGTTGATATTATATGCTATAGCAGAGAGGTTAGAAGTAATTACCACTGGTAAATCTCGTGATGCGATAAAAGAATTGCTTAAATTAGCTCCTGATGATGCATTATTAAAGACTGAAACTGGATATAAAAATATACCATCAAAAGACGTGAAAATAGGAGAAATTGTGGGTATCAAACCTGGAATGAAAGTTCCTTTAGATGGTAAAATTGTTAAAGGAAGCTCTTATTTTGATGAGAGTGCAATCACAGGTGAATCTGTTCCAATTTTCAAAAAAAAAGGTGATGATATATTCGCAGCTAGCTTAAATTCTGATAGTTTTATAGACATTAAAGTTACGAGAGAGAGTAATAATACTATAGTGGCACAGATTGCTGAAAGTGTAAAAGTAGCCCAATTAAACAAAAGTGAACAAGAGAAATTTATAGAAAAGTTTGCAAAATATTATACACCTATTATTCTCTTATCTTCTATCTTAGTTATGGTAATTCCAGCAATTTTAGGGCTTAACTTTAATGATTGGTTCTATCGTGGTCTAATTCTTTTAGTGGTTTCATGTCCTTGCGCTCTTACATTGTCAACTCCTTTAGCAAATATTGCTTCTCTTACGAAGCAAGCTAGAGAAGGAGTCCTTATTAAAGGGAATAAGTTTATTGAAAAGATTAGGGATATCGAAGTATTTGCTTTTGATAAAACAGGAACTCTCACAGAAGGGAATTTAAAAATTTTTGATATATTTACTTATAATGGAGCTAAAAAAAAAGATGTAATTAGTATCGCTGCAAGTTTAGAGGCACTTTCGGAACATCCCATTGGTAAAACAATAGTGGAAAAAGCGAAAGATATGAATTTGCCTTTTCAATCGGTTGATAATTTTAAAATTTTTAGAGGAAGAGGGATTCGGGGTAAAATAGATGGAGACCAATTTCATGTTGGTAATTTTAAATTTATTGAAGAATTAGGTTATTATATTCCTACAGCTGATATAAATAAAATAGAAAAAACAGGAACGATTCCAATTTTATTAGGAAATGATAAAAACTTACTCGGGATAATAACAATTAGGGATGTATTAAGAGTTTCAGCTCCTATTCTTATAGCCGGATTAAAAAAGAGAGGTTATGAAACTGTTTTGATATCTGGAGATAATCAAAATGTATGCAATTCGATTGGAGCATGTTTAGATATTGATTTTACTTATGGTGAACAATTACCTGACCAAAAATTACAAGAGATAAGGAATTTAAAGCAAAGATACAAAGGTGTAGCTATGGTTGGAGATGGGATAAATGATGCTCCTGCATTAGCTTTATCTGATTTAGGTATTGCAATTGGTGCTTCAGCTACCGATGTTACTCTAGAAACGGCGGATGTAATTATTATAAATGATGATCTGAAAAAAATTTTGACTTTTGTTGACATCGCAAAGAAAACTAATAAGAAAATAAAACAGAACATTTGGACATCAATTTTAGTTAAAGTGTCTTTCGCTATTTTGACTGTAATGGGTTTTATGACTCTCTGGTTGGCAGTTGGTATCGGGGATATGGGTGTATCTTTATTAGTTCTACTTAATAGTCTTACAATTTTTAGATATAAATTCATATATAAAGAAATTCCAATAGAAGAGTTAGAAAATGAAGCTAAGTTAGTTATTTGCGATAATTGTGAGACGAAAGACATAATTCCCCAACATCATGGAAGAGACATGGTTTTAAAAGGGGATAAATTGATATGTTGGAAAAATATACTCGGTAGTGAAGAATTAGATACTTGCGATGAAGAATTACCCCTTCATTGTCCTTATTGTGAAAATAAATTAGAATTACAGTAATTTTAGAAAGAATTATTCAGATTTTTATAAAATTTTATTTAATTCTGTAGATTTTTCCATAGTTTTTATCTACTTTCCTCTTTTCTTGAATTATCTTTTTTCTTTTAGTTATAGATTGATATAATTCGATGAAATCTTTAGGGGGTATTGACTCTTCTTCTTTTTTCATTAAAAATCGTGCATTTTCGGGACAAGAGGGGACACAAACACCACATCCTATACAATAATCTAAATCAGTTTCACTAACTCCGCTTTCATTAATTTTGTTTGCGTCCATGTGACAGCGCGTAACGCATTCAGCGCAGCCTGTACATAAATTTTCGTCAATTCCGACAAAATAATTTGAATTGATAAATTGTGCTGGATTTGCATATTTTTTAAGATTGTTGAGTACCAAACACGAACATCCACAACAAGAACATATCATAAATGGCTTTTGGGCATTACTCGGGCAAATTACCATTCCCTTATCTTGTGTCATCCGCAATACTTCTAGTGCTTCATCTTTTGTAATCTCTCTACCTTGTTCAAGAAAAATCCGTGGAGTAACACCAATTGTAATACAAGTTTCCTTCGGATGATCGCAACCTTTTTCTTGAGCCTCTTTTGACTGTCTACAAATACAAGGACTTAAAAATAATGTTTTGTCAACATTTTCTATTATCGTTTTAATCTCATCAAAGTTAGAAACACTATATCCAATATCAATACTTTTTTCTACAGGTATTGTTCTCATTTTTAAAATTCCATTTCCAAGAATAGCAGACATGAATCCTTCATCCAAATATTGATCAAAATCTTGACCAAATTCCTTGGTAACTCTGTCTATTTGATAATCAAAAAATCCTACAGCCAAAAAAGCTATAGAATATAAATTTGTTCCATCTCTTTTTTTAAGCCAATTTATTGCCCCTTTTTTAGCCAACGTCAAAAGTGCTTTGGAAAATTGTTCTAAAGTCCAGCCTTGCTTTTTAAAAGGTCGAAACATTGCCCTTGGTTCTTGAGGAATCAGTTTCAATTTTAAAGCAATTTCTGCTTCTTGGGGAGTAAAAAGATGTTTAAGTATCTTTAGTTCGACTCCAGATTTAGTCTCAGGATAATCAATTGGAAGAGAATCTAAATATACTTGAAGCGTTCGATAAACATTATCTTCACTATTAGAACTCATAATTAAAACCTTCTAGATGATTTTTAAAATTATATATTAATCAAATAATTAAACCATTAATTGTTTATACTTATTGTTTTAAATCTGTCTCACTGAATTTTTTAACTCTTATAAACAGTATGAGAACTTAATATTAAAACCTTATAATTGATTTTTTAAAATTCTATTTATAAAATCGAATATGAATTTTATTAAAGTGCCTCTCCTTTCCTATTTGAAACAAAATTAAAAAAGAGAGCTCTGGAGATTGAAATTCAATCTCCCCATTGAACAAGTCGTCGTTCGCCTTTTAGGGATCTAAGATGAGAGAGTTCTTGAGAGACTTCTAATGTTCCTACATAGTTATTTTCATCATCTCGCATAGCAAAATATCGAATCATTACAAAATTATCACCTAACTGTATCCAAAATTCTGCTACATCTTTTTCACCTGACTTGAATTTTTGGAGAATATCTTCCACAATATGCACACTGTTAGGTGGATGGCATTTTTGAACAGTTCGTCCAATAATTCCTCGACTACGAGGAAAAATACGATCTTCTGTATCAGAATAATACGCTACCTCATCCTTTTCATTAACAAAGGTTATATCTACTGGTAAAGTTTTCAGCATTATATTAATTTGTTCCAGTGTTAAGTTTCCTATTTCAAGATTGAGAAAATTTTCTGATGTTGAAATTTGAGACGGGATCGGTTTATGAATATCAGAAGTTGTTATAGGTTTCCATTGATCCCCAGGCTTAACTCCAAATACAAATCCTATTTCTTCTTCACCATTCTTTACCGTTACCCAATCATTTTCTTTAAAACTTTCTAAAGTCATTGGAAAAAGTATATGTTCTTCCTTATAAATCATATCTTCAACCTTTTTTAAAGTAATCTCAATTTCCTCAGTTTTATCAGTTTTTAATATTGCTCTTATCTCATCATGAACAGTCCACATTACCTGAGGAGGGCCAGAAATCCCATTTTTTTCTAATATGGGGAAAATTTGATTTTCTTTTCGAGCATAGTGTGTAACTACCGCGCCTAATTCATGGAAAAGCTCAAATTTTTCAGATGGTAAAGCTGACCTTATCCTTCTAATTAAATTCGCAATTTCTAAATTTTCTTGTAAATATGTATGAATTGGATGTCCGGGGATAGTTTCATAATCTGCTTTAACGTTTAAAGCGTCCCTAAACAAATCAACATGTAAATCACTTAATTTGCTAATTTCTTTTGGATCTAGGGAACCGTCATCAATAAGTTCTTGCTCCAGCTGACCTATCTCAAGGGACGTTATGTCACCAACAGCTTCTTTAAACTGTACTTTTAAGATTTCAATATCAACCCCTTTATGCATATCCAGTAATAATTTTTTGAGCATCTCCTTCCTATCTTTCTTAGGTTTTTCAGCTCCACTCGCCTCAATACCAGTTTTAATCACCGATATTAATGTTTCTAAAGGGATTTTTAGCATCCCAGAAACCATCTCCAGTGTTGCTTTCTTTCCAATCGTTCTTCTCGCAATCGGATTTTTCAATCTCTTTACTTTAGAAGAGATTTTGTATAATTCTTCATAAACTATCGGATATTTATCAATTATGGGTATTATTTTTGTTGTTTTATTTATTTCCATCAATATAACCAACTTTATTTTTACTTGATTATTGTAAGACTTAAAATAAAAACACTAGGATTTTAAGTTATAATATATTGGCTAAACAAGGTATCGAGATTATTTAGAAACTTGATAAAGTAAATGCTAATATTAATAGATATAGATATTGATTTTATCAAAAATTATTTTTAAACTCTTAAGTATTTAAAAAAATAACTGAAAGAAAGAAAAATATTATTATGCGGGAATAGCCAAGTCTGGTCTACGGTGCTGGACTCAGAATCCAGTCTCACAGGAGTTCGGGAGTTCAAATCTCCCTTCCCGCATTTTATTTTAGATATACAAAAAATAAAATTGAGTTTTTGAAAACAGTGCTCATGTCCCTTACGTAGAAGAGAGGGATGAGTTCTTTAAAAACACTCATAAATTTTCTTGAATAATCTTTTTAATTTAACAATACATAAGTTAGTTTTATATTTTTAAGGTAAAAATAATATATTGGTTAAATTATATAGTATTATAAATTGTAAAGCTTTTAAATGAAAATTATGTCAGATGGAATTCCCCCCCCAGATAAAGAAAAAGAGAAAATACTTGTGTTTCAATTTAACGACCAATTAAGCGAATTTCAAGAACTGGAAATACAGGAAGATTTACAATTTTATGAATTACTAGATTCAGATTTTATCCTATTATTTGTTGATCCTAAAAGCTACAGAGTATGGATTTGGCAAGGGAATAATGTTACTACCAGAATGAAATTCATATCTGCAAAAATAGCACCAAGTATCAGGGATAGGTATGGAATAGCGTTTAAAATAACTGCTGTCGACGATGGAAGTGAAACAGATGTCTTCAAAGTAATGGTAGGTTTAGAAAAAAAAGTTGAGTATAGCGAAGTACAAACAGGCCCAGCTTATAGAGAAACTGAAGAAGACCTGCAATTACTTGAGTCCTTATCAAGAGAGAAGATTCTCTTAATCCTTGAAAAAGCTGGAATTCCTGAGGGTTATGAAAGAAAGATGGTAATTGTAAAAAATACAATATATGGATATAAAGAATATGAGCGGGACTATTTAGGATCAGCTATAAAAGAAAAGCAATTATTCCCTTTGAAGGAAAAAATAGAAGATGGTACGTATTTGGCTGAGAATTGTATCCCAAGAATGCTTTTTTCATATAATAAGGTTGTTTTAACAGAGATTTTACATAAAATTGAAAATGAAAATAATTGAAAGAAAACTCTAAGATATAATATTTGAAATCATGAGCTATTCAAGAAGAAGACTTACTCCAAGACAAAGAATAATTTCCAGGAGGAGACGTAAAAAGCTGATATCCATTGGGATTGTGCTTATATTTCTTCTTTTTGCAAGTATTGTGATTGGAATAATTTTAGTTTCTGTTTCTCTCCCTTAAGATTTAGTTAAACCAATAAATATTTAATTAAACTTCTTTTATTTAATTTATTAAAAAGAAAGGTTCTAGTATCGTTGAAACTTAAGAAGATCGATTTTATTCTAATCATTTTATTAATAATAATATCAATACTTTCTTTAGATCTATTATTAAATCTATCCCATAGAGAAGCAATAGAGAATATTTCTAAATACCCCCCCTTTCAGGATTTAGGCACAGGACTGTTAATAACTTTTTGGGTTTGTGTAATTGGAAACTTACTCCCCATTCCAACACCATATGTATTTGTTGTATGTTTTTCATCCCAACCTTTTCTACAAATGAATGTTTTTATCCCATTGTTAATTGGATTTATAGCCTCATTAGGATGCCTAGTTGGAGAAATGGGTGGTTATCTAGTGGGAAGAGGTGCTTCCGAAATAATATCTAAAACTCGATCTGAAAATTTAAGAGGCTACCAAGAATATTTGGTAGACCACCCAAAATTAGCCCCATTGCTTATCTTCCTCTTCGGACTTACGCCACTAAATGATGATATAATCACAATTCCTTTAGGTTTAATTAAATATGATATTAAAAAAACGATCTTCTGGGTCTGGCTTGGAAAGTTAGGATTAATGCTAATATTTGCTTATAACTTAGTGAATCTTTGTAGTTTTTTGGGAGGAGATAATTGGATTTTTAGTATTGTTATGCTATATTTCATTGTTTTAACTGTTTATCTAATGCTTCGGGTTGATTTTATTAAACTCATCAAAGATTTTGTGAGAAAAAAAAAGACATTTATTTAATTTTAGGGAAAAGTTAAAGTCGCTACTACAGGTAAGTGATCAGAGCCAAATTCAGCGGGATTATTGCTTGGTAGAAAATCTGTAATCACGTGACCCTCAACTATGTTGATTACATTTTTAGCTGCAAATATGTAATCTATACTTTCTGTTGGTTTCCCAAATAAATTTATGCTCGGAAATGTCATAGGTCTTGGAACTCCACCTAATGTATCATTAAAGATTAGATATACTGGAGCAAGTTGAGAAGAAGTATGTTCTAAATTGAAATCTCCCATGAGGATTTTATTAGACGTTTTACTTTCTTGACTTGTTTTTTGAAGAACAAAATCAATTTGAGCTGCTAAATTCTCATCCCAGCCTAAAAGTCCAAGGTGTGTTACAAATACATCAATCTCAAGGGTTTCATTTATCATAACAACTCCATGTATCAAAACTCTCTCTAAAGAAATACTAGGAATTTGATATCCTGTTGCTGATGTTATTGGATATTTACTTAGAAGTGCTAAACCATATGCGTGCTCATTTATTGCTGGAAAATAAAAATAATACATATTCAATCTTCTTGCTAACCAGAGTGCCATATCTATACCATGGGAAGTTATTCTACCAGTTTCTACTTCTTGAAGACCTATTACATCAGGATCTATATCTTCACTTAGAATATTTTGTGCTATTCTCTCTAAGTTTAGTAAATCATCCATCCCTACACCAAAATGGATATTATAGGTCATGAATTTGAATTCATTTTTTGGTGAGGGGTTTTCTACAGGAAACTCACTGATACCAAACATCACAATAGAGAATATAAGTGGAGTACAAAACATACATATGAAAATGATTCTACTTTTTTTATTCATCACTCTTAAACCTCCTCCTTTGTTTTAAGTAATACAGCACAGACTGTTGAAATGGAAAAAATTACTCCTGCTAAAATCATTATTAAGGAGCCTAAACCTTTGAACATTGAAAGTATAGCAGCCCATTCTGTTGTAAAGGCATGTAAAAAGGTAAATAATATCAAAAACGCAAATCCTATTGTTATACCATTAGAAATTGTTTTAACTTTCTCCCATTTGAAACTAATTTTTGATAATCGACTGAAAAGCAAATATACATTCAAATACATGATTATAAGTGAAATTGAAATTAAAATGCTTGCTATGTACATTAACAAATTTCCAATTATAAAGAACAAACCGAGCGATAATATCATGAATCCATTTAAGATAATGATAATAGTTTTATTTGAAATTACATCGATCTTTACAAATAATACTATATAGATTGCAATCATTACCGAAATAATGTTTATAATATTATTGAAGAAATAATTAGTATCAGTAAATTGACCAATTGCATTTGGATAAAGAAATAGATTAAACAAGAGGAATAAAAACATTCCAATTCCTGAGAAAATCAGAGAATATTGCGTACCGAGTTTATTTTCCTTACCGCTTTCTTGAGATGATGTATTATCCTTAGTAGAAAACCTTGGCAAATGTATTTTTATAAGATAAATGCATAAAATAGTTAAAGGAATTTGAATAACCAACCAAATGTATTGGGTTATACGCCAATCTGCAATTAAACCTGGTGATATTAGAGAAATATCTTGAGAAAATCCGATAGTTCGTATTAAATAGTCAATAAGGAGGGCACTAAAAAAGGAAAATATAGCAACTATCATTTTTTGGTTTGCTTTAATGCCTCCACTTTCCTCTATCCAGGTTGTAAGAAATGTACTCAAGTAAAAACCGTAAAACATAATTATCAATCCAGAGTAAACCACTTCTAAATTACCAGTTAGATGAAATGCCCATAAGAGTCTAACGATAAGAATGGCATAGATAGAGAAGATCATTATACGATTTTTATCAATTTTTTTACTAATCGTGTTGGTGAATCCAGGTAAAAATAAAAATATTAAACCTAATAAGGTGAGTAAATTCGCCATGACGTCTTCTCCAAACACAACATGAAATAATGCTATACGAATAGCCGAAAAAAACCCTCTCAACCCCTGTATGAAAAATAAGCTGATCAAAGTGTTGACTGTAATAATTGCAATTAAAGATTTTGAACCAATGTTTTTTTTTAGCTCAGTAAACGAGAAGTTAGATTTTATTTTACTCATTATTTTTTCACATTTTTTATGTAGATTAAGAATTATTTATTTTTGGTCAATATATATATTCTACTAAGAAATCTCAAAGAATAGTCTAAGTTTCTTTTTAATAGTAATAAGAATAATTCAATTTTAACAGCAAAACTATTTTAATAAAAAGGGTAAAGATGAGGACAAGAAATATTTTTTTCTTAATTATAGCTGGCTTAATTGTGAGTGGTGGGGTTGCTTTTGGGATAGTAGTAGCAATTTTGGATGAATTTGACTATTCTAATACTTACGATCCTAGTGTTCTTTCATCATTGGAAAATGTGAGGTGAAAAAGAGATTTCGATAGATAAGTGGACAGTTAACCAACCAAAAGAGTTACATAAGGAAAAAAATATAAAGTTTCCACCTAAAGCTAAGAAATAAAAGATAAATACAAAATAGAAGTTCTAAGATCTATCTTTCGAATACTTCTCAATTATATAATTCTGTAAAGAACAAGCGTATTTTTCAAGGTTCAGGATTAAAATTTTCTGCTGAACCTCACGTAAATAAGTTACATCTAAATTGTCAAATAAAGATTTCAATACATCAATAGTATCAAAAATTTCAACAATAACTTTCCAATCATTTGCCCATTCATAATCTTGATATTTTACTTGTTCCATTCTGATTACCTTTTTTTCAATCTTGGTAAATAATAAAGTTTTATGTTCTGAGGTATTCCATAGAATTATGTATATATAAATTTATGGATACTAATGGATTACTGATTAATTAGAATTAAAGAAAAAGAAAATTAGAGTGAATTTGATTTATCTATTAAGTATATTTCTCGGATATTACAACGGTTCCGGAGAGATTTTGCAAAAGTCGAATTCTTTTTTTTTCATCTCCAGTATTTGTGAAAATTCCAATTAAGAAATCTAAAATTAAAAGACCACTAGGTTTAGCCAAACTGTTTATAGCATTTTTACCGGGTTCAGCTATTTGTAGTGTAGTTTCATCAACCGTTCTTAGTTTTAACGCCATTTTTCCTACTGTTTGACCTTTATTATATGATTCTAAAGCCCAAAAATACAAAAAGCCAATGATGTAGTCAATTATTATTGATTGCCAAAAGGTTGTTTGCCAGGTACCCCATAGATTTAGAAAGTTGAGAGGAAAGAAGATCCAAGATAACATTGAGCCTAATGCTCCTATGATAAATCCATCAATAATAATTGCTCCTAATCTTGGACCGAAATTTGCATAAACGGCTTCTCCAGAAGGTTGTTTTATTATTACTTTAGATTTTATTGAATTATTTGACTGAACTGGAGTAATCTCTGAAATCTTCACGGTGGAGCTTAAATCAGCGCCACAAGAATTGCAAAATTTAGCATTTTCCTCTAGTTTTTCGGCACATTTGGGACAAAATTTTAAAGACAAAATCTTTTCACCTTATTATTTTTAATCTTATATTATTTATTTTTTAATTAGAATGTAATTTCTAATTTATAGTAAATATTTGTAGTCCAATTTTAATAAAAAACTATTAAAAAAAGGATTTTAATTCAATTCAGGTACATATGAAAATTTCTCTCAACAATAGATTTAGTTTCATTAAATTCAGAGACATTGATAAGTTTATTTAGATCTTGAATTTCAGTAAGTTCATTCTTGTACTTGTGTCTAAAATCTTGAGCAAAGTTATTCATCAATTTTTTTAAAATAGGGTTTTGATGATTAGTTATTAAAACAACAGCAAATCCGAGTTCATCATAATTAACTATTATATCAGAATTATAAGTTTGTAATACCTCAATTTGATCTTTTGTCTCGATAAATTCAGAAAGAATATGATTGATTCCGATAATAATGTTACCCCAAATAGCTGAATCACTTTCATTGTCAATGGGTCCGAATTTATAGGAATATAATAGAATTCCAGATTTATGATATATATTAATGGAGTATATTTTATTTGTCAGTTCTAAAAATATCTCTGGTTTTTTTACAAGCATATAGCATACGCCAACGCTATTAATCCATAATAACAGAATATGTAATTCCCGAAAAATAGATAACTGAAAAATAATATAGAGAATGGATAATAAAATTGGGAAAGAAAAAAAAACAGTATTAATAAACAGAGTCTTTAAATTTTCTCTATTTCTGGCTCTCTTATATATTGTTATAGAAATCACATAAAAGTAAATAACAACTGAGCTTTGAAAGATAATTGTGATTAATCCTGTAGTAAGGTTGAATTTGTAAGTAATTTTAGAGATATCACCTAAAAAAAAAGGCGGAGAAGTAGAGGAATCGCCAATCAATTGAATTGAATTTGTAGAAAAAAGGGAACCTACTAAAAAACCAAAAAAAATAGTGAAGATAATGAATGGAAAATATGAGATCTTCTTAAATTCTTTTAAAAAAGCATAAATTAATGATGTTAATATTAGACTAATAAATCCAGAGATGAGAGAAAGTTTCCAGAGAATAATATTTGTATTTTCAGAAAAGAAAATAATAATTGAAAAGAAGTAAAGCGTAGAGTATAAAATGACAGCATTGAATATTGTTATAAAATTTAAAACTGCTGTTAACTTTATCCCGTAAATCTGATGATTTCGTAAAATATAGATTAAAGTATAAGTAGCCACAATAAGTACAAATACATATCCAATAACTAATATTATAAAAAAAAAAATATGCATGACCAAGGGGTATCTAGTAGCTTATAATTCTTGATTTCGTTAAAAAATTAATTTTAATAATGAATATAGAACACTTGTTCATAAATATAATTCTTTTTAAATCTAGGTTTTTTATCAAAATAGGATAAAAAATATGATTATACCTTAGATTTTTGATTTTTTATGATAAAGGGATGAAAAAATTCTACAATCAATTTATAACTCCCGAATTCTGTAATATCAATTAATCCGCTTAATTTCAATAGTTTTTCTTTATTTAAGAAATTGAATTTATCTATAAAATTTTTCACTGCCTTCTCAATATAAGCATTTTTATGATTCGTAGTTAACAGGAGGGCATACCCAAGTGAGTTATCGTATTCTAAAATAATATCTCTATTTTTCATTTTAATAAGATTTAATTGATCCTTTTTATTTATGAAATTTGAAAGAATGTGGTTAATTCCTATCAATATAGATCCTTTTAAGATACTCTCATCAGTTTCTTCTCCTGTTTCGAAGTTAAATGAATATAATAAAATTCCGCTTTTATGGAATATTATAAAATCATAGATTTTATTAGTAAGTTCAATGAATAAAAAAGTTTTCAGAATAGTAGCGTAGGAAGCAAATGTTGACCCTATTAAATAAAAAACGAAAAATAAAACTCTGAAAATTTGATTTTGAGTGATAAGATAAAATGAATATAAGAGAACAAAAAATGAAAATTGAATAGTAAGAATACTTAAAATCATTTGCGATTTTTTATCTCGGATTCTTGAGAAGTATTTTATTAGATTATACCACATTAAACCTACAACGATTAGATTATATAGTAATAAGGAAATCAGAAGATACAAATTTTTGAATAAAAAACTAAAAGTATTGTTAGCTAAACGTATTTCAAACGAATTAGGAAGAAAAAGTAATCCTATTATTATGCCTGTTATAAGTGAAAGGATAAAAAAGGAGAGAATGCCTTTTTCTTCTAATTTAATTATAAATCTATGGATAACACTTAACAAGTTTATTGAAAAGATCCAGAAAACTATAGAGATATGCCACAAAACTATAGAAACACCCTCAGATAGAATGGATTGTATCGATAAATAAGAAGTACTTAAAAAAAATACTCCCAGTATTAAGTAGAGAAGAATATTCAAAATAACATTAATGAGATTGCCGAAATTTTCTCGATTTTTATATACTGAAATAATTCCTATGGTAGAAATAAAAATTGAAGTTATTATCAGAAAAATATCAATTATCATAATTTAATTTTCTTTAAAACCATGAATTTATTTTTCTATAGCATGAAACATATAGTTCACTATTATTTAAATATGTTTTAAACCCAATTTTACAATTCTTTAAGTTTTTAATAGTTCTATTAATATAGGAATTAAAAAAAAGAAATATTGTAATGACAATTTATTAACAACTAACAATCAGAAACTTTAACCTATGAAAAATTTTTTCAAATACATGAATCAAGAGAATCTTACTAAATCTTTGAGTGAATATTATAATTTAAATACGAAAAATCATGAAGAAACAAATTTTCTCGATGAAATTCTTGGAAAATTCTATTTACTTAAAGAAAAATTAAATAATCAGAAGAATGATAATGATTTTTACTTAAAATTTGATTATTTAGGGAATATATATGAAGATACTTTAGTTCATGAAGAAAAAAAAAAATTAGGCGAATTTTTTACTCCCACTTTAGTAGTGAATTATATTTTAGACGCTGTAGGCTATATCAATCAGAAAGAGATTGAGACAAAAAAAATTATTGATATTAGTTGTGGATCCGGCAGTTTCCTTATTGAGGCAGTGAGGAGATTAATAAAAAAACATCTTACGATATATAAGCGACAAAAAATATCTGAATTAACAACTAAAGAAGCAAAAAATATAATTGTAAATGTGAAAAAAAATATCTTTGGAATAGATATTAATCGAGTTGCCTGTATATTATGTCAAATTAATATCCAGCTAATCTTGTATGAAATTTTCACCCATATTAAATCATCAGATGAGAGTTATCAATTACCGTTATTTAATATTAAAAATTGTAATACATTACTATTAGATAATTCAGAAAAGTATAACTATGTAATTGGAAACCCCCCTTATTTATTTATTAGAAGTATTCCAAAAGATAGCAGAGCTATTATTGCTAGCAGAGATTTTAATACATTTAATGGCCAGTATGATTATTATCAATTCTTTATAGAACTTGGAATCAAGATTTTAGAAAGTCAAGGTTTTTTAGGATACATTGTTCCAGATTCTCTATTAGCCTTAACTAATCGTTCAGCATTAAGGAAATATATATCTGAAATGACTAAAATTAAAGAAATTTATTATACTGGACCAAAATTTAATGATCCTGTCGTCTCAAACATTATTATCATATTACAAAAGGAGAAAGATAAGCGTTCTAGAATGAAAAACCTAATTAGAATTCCTTCTCCGCAATCGCAAGATAAAATGATACTTCAAGAAAATTTAAAAAAGTGGGATTATAAGTTTTTAATTCATCTGAATAACACAGATATATCTATTATTGAATATCTAAATAAGACTTTTCTAACCATAAATGACATAAATAAGAGAAAAGTCTCTGAGATTTCATTATCGAGAGGTGTAGAATTAGGTAAGTCAGGAGAGATAGTTTTTTGTGAGAGTTGTAAAAAATATTTCCCATTACCAAAAAAAAACTTAACCTGTCGAGAATGTAATACTGGCTTTAAACAAGAGAAAAAAGAAAAAATCATCTCTAATTTATTACCGTGTGAGCCCACAAAAGATTTTCAATTATTCCTCTATTCAATAAACCGTTATATAAAAAGCCCATATAGATACATTGACACCTCTAAAACAGGGATTAACTATAAATCTTTAGAAAATTACCAAGATCGTATTATTATAAGACAAATAAGCCAAAATAATCTTATCTGTGCCACATATGATAAAAACCTGTCCCTAAATTCCCAATCCTTCTATAACCTAAAAATAAAAGAATCTTCTGTTCCAGAATTTAATAATCTCTATCTTCTGGGAATTATTAATTCAACTTTGTTATCTTATTATTTCATTAAATCATTTGGTTCATATAAAAAATTATTTCCCAGAATTCTTATTGAAAAAATTAAAAATTTTCCCGTAAAAATTCCATCTTCGGATATTGAGCTAATAAAAGCTAAAGAAATTATTAGGTATGTTAAAATATCTCTTGCGAATAAAGAGAAAATTGTTATTAACCAAGTAAAGATAGATTCACTAGTTTTTGATCTATACCAAATCCCAAATGATAAGAGAGATTATATTAAGGATTTCATGGGACCTATAATGAACTAGAGTACTAATTAAATAAAAGAAAAAAATGTTTTTGATTTTAGAGGCAATTAACTTCGCTTCTTGGAATCGTAGGTTTTTAAAATTCTATCCCATTTTTCAGCAAGTTCATTTAAATTTGTTTTCCTGAATAATTTTACTGCGCGATCCAATATTTTAGCAATATTTTCCTCATAATCTATGACATTACTGTCATGACTTCTATAGATACTATTTTCTATCATGTATAAAAAAAGTGGAGATTTAATTATAAAATATTATAATATTAATATAACGTCTAAATATGGATTAAGATATTATCCAAATACCTAGGTTTATATTAAGGATGCGATATTCTTAATATACTAAACTATACATTGAACTGATGAAATGCTTCCGAGCTTAAAAATCCTTAAAGTAATTCTTAAACATTATTTCGACGAAATTAATGGGATTTTGGGAGTAGCGATATGTGATAGAGACGGATTCATTATTGCTTCACAATTTAAAGAAGGAGATGAGGAAGAATCGGATTCTATAATAGGAGCCATTTCATCAATTTTAGATTCTTATATTGATAGAATTAAGACTGAATTTGGGACTCAAGGCAATTTTTTTAATATCACACAAACGGGAGATAAGAAATTTGCATTTTGTAGCCAGGGGCCTCAGTCGATACTTACAACATTTGCTAACCAAGAAACATCAGATACTGAAATAAGAGTTTACTCTGAGCACGTAGCAAGCAAAATAGAGCTAGTTTTAGACGGAAATGAGGATATTTCACCAGAAATTCCGGAAATTATTAAAGCTTTGGCAAAAACCCGCGGAGGAACACTCCCTAGAGGGGGTGGAGAGTATTCAAATAAATTGATTTTGACTGGAGATTATTCAGTTGGCAAAACATCCCTAATCTTAAGATATGTTGAAAATAAATTTGGAAAAAATTATATTTCAACATTGGGAGTGCAAATAAGCAAGAAAACAGTTAATTTAAACGACACAACTAAGATGAATTTTATCATATGGGATATCGCAGGCCAGATAGGTCAAATGGCAACTTACAGGTCAAGATTCTATAATGGCGCGAATGCTGCATTTATAGTCATAGATAGAACGCGAGAGGGTAATTTAAATAGTATTGAGAAGTGGTATAATGATCTCAAAAAGTCGATACCAAGAAATATCGCAATTGTAATAGTTGGAAATAAGTCCGATCTAGTAGATGATATTGTAATCACAGAAGAGGAGATTAAAGAAGTTGCTAAAAAATTTGATTTTCACTACATTCTTACTTCAGCAAAAACAGGTGAACATGTTAATGATGCGTTCTTATATATCGCATACAGAGTTTTAGAAAATCTTTAACCTTTTCAATAGAAACCTTTTTATAGATTTCCCTTCTCTAAAATATTAATCAGTTCAATTAAAATTTTAATTAGAAATAAAATTAATAAAAAAGAGGTTAAAAAAAGATAGTTCTTAAAGTATATTGGCATGATGTACTTGCGACATGAAACTCTGCTGGATATATTATGGGGTTTTCGATAAAAGAACTTACATACAAGGGAAAATATCTCATATATCTCAGCGAACAAGAATTTACTGGACCATGGTTTAGCTTTAAATTAGAAGGGAAAGAAATTGGGACGATTCCAGTAGTATTGAAAAATGTCGAGCCGACACCAATTTATAACTTAATTAACACCCGGAAAGGTACTGCTATAAGTAGAATAACTCTAGATTTCAATATAACAGAGTATCTCAGGAAATTGGGGGAAAGAAGTCAAGCAAAACCTATAATTCTTAAGAAGAAGGAATTTGTTCGTCTGTATGTAGATATTTTTAACCCTAAAATGGTCCCCTATATAATTGTATTTTTCACCATTAAGAACATTTCCAATTTTACAATGCACGATTTTTCAATGTATTTCATCTTTGACTTTGATATTAATGGGCTTGGAGGGTATGATAATGATTTATCTGGGTATGATAAAGAAAATGACATTATTTACCAATATGATAATACAGGTTTGCATGGTGGATTTTCTCCCATTTCTAGATCAACATCTTATGAAACCCGTTTAACTAAAGATTTCAAAATCGATAAGGATAATTTAAGTCTCTCTAACAATTTACAAAAAGAGCCTGGAGAGATTTTATCAGCTTTACAGATTGAATTTAAAACTATTGAACCTAGTAACTCGTTTCAAACTGCTTTAGTAATTTCTGGTGGTCTCAATAAAGAAGAACTCATCCAAAATATTAAAGTAGGCAAAATTAAGGCTATGAAAAATTTATCCCAAGTAAACAGATCGATCAAATCAGAGCAGCGAAATCTACAGGAAAAAGCATTTATAAAAATAAATCGTCAGGAAGCAGAAGACTGCAACTAAAAAAATCCGAAATGATGATTCAAATAAAAAAGCCTGTTTTGGAAAGTTATTTGATGAAAACTCTGCTCGAGTTTGGATTTTCTATAAAAATATCAGATGAAAAGAGTATAAAGAAAGAGTAATTTTAAGGTTTTAACTCTGTTAATCCTTTTTTTTCAATTTTGATTCAAAATAAGATTCTTCAATGCTATGTATTTGTTAACTACAATATTACATTCCTTTGATCGTACTTGAAATGTTATGTTAAATTGAGTTTTTTACGTTTTCTAATCTGAAGAAAAAAGAAGTAAAACTAACAAATTTATAGCATTAAAAACATAAATTTATCAGTTATTAAAAAAATTTTAAATTATATTCTGCTAAAGGGACTAAAGGAAGGACGTTAAAATAGGTGAACTATTATTTTACGGAACAGCTTGGGGAAACTATTAAAGAGTTATATGAAGGATGTTGATGGCGTTATTGAAGTAATAATAACTGATAGAGACGGTCTAGTCATAACTTCAGAAAGCGGAGGAGAAGCGGGAGATGAAACGTTTTTAGGTGCAATGGCAGCGAGTATTGATAGCTACATTGAAAGAATTAAGGGAGAATTTAGTGGAGAAACGAGTTTTTTTAACATTACAACTATTGGGAGTAAAAAATTTGCCTACTGTTCCATGGGTCTAAAATCAATTCTTTTAACAATCTCAGAACTCACGACTTCTGATACTGAGCTTAGAGTTTATTCCGAGCATATTGCCGGGAAAATAGAATTATTGCTTGAAGGTAATGAAAATGTTTCTCTTGAAATTCCAGCGCTCCTAAGAGTATTAGCTAAATCTAAGGACGGAAAGATTCCAACTGGTGATTTTTCGATTAAATTGATCCTTACTGGTAATTATAAGGTAGGAAAAACATCATTAGTGTTGAGATTTGTAGAAAATACTTTTAAAAAGAGTTATAATTCAACTATAGGAGTCGAAATTTCTCAAAAATCAATAAATATTAGTGATACTACTAAAATTGAATTTGTTATTTGGGATATTGGAGGACAGATGATACAAATGGCACCATACAGAAAGAGATTCTATAGTGGAGCCAATTCGGCCTTTATTGTAATAGATAGAACGCGTTCAAATAACCTTGACAGTATTGAAACTTGGTATAGTGATGTAAAAGATCATATTACCAAGGATATAAATGTTATATTGATAGGAAACAAATCCGACTTGGTAGATGATATAGTTATAAGTGAGGATCAAATAAAAGAAATTGCTGAAAAAAACGGTTTTAACTATATATTAACAAGCGCAAAGACAGGAGAGAATGTATTAGAATCCTTTCTGTATATTGCATACAAGTTTTTAGAATCTGTGTCTTAATACGTACTCTAATTAAATTAACCCAAACAATTCTATAATTTTAAAATCCTCAGATATAAATTCCTTAAATGAGAAAATTTCTATTTTTTTTGATAGTCGTAGTTCTTCAATATAGTTATTAAAACACTTTTTTATCCTCTTATTTTCTGAATAAGTATGTGAATTAACAACTATTATATATTTATTAAATTTGTCCCATCCCTCTTTCCCTTTTAAATAGTTCTGAAATGTATTTTCTTCTAATTTTATTTCTAAATCCCTCAAAATTGAATTTGTATTAGAAGCGACTGAATTAATTAACATATAATCTAAAATCAATTCTGTTCCGTTATTACTTTCTAAGATTATTACCCCTTTCTGCTTCTGCTTTTCAAAGGAAATCTTAAAATGTCTAATCATTGCCTTTTGATATATGGAAAAAAGTAAAAACTGATAGTCTTTAAAATACCCTATAGTTCCTTCTTTTACCTTGGCTTTAATTGTATTCTTATAACTCTCATTTATTTCATAACCAACACCTTTCCTAAATAAAGCTTTAGCAACTTTTAATGTAGTTCCTGAACCCAAGAATGGATCTAAAACCTTATCCCCAATAAATGAGAACATTCTGATTATCCTATAGGGTAATTCTTCAGGAAACATGGCAATATGTTCTTTTTGAACAATTCCTGGAAATTTCCAATGTCCAATATACCATTTTTTCCACTCACATAATGAAACCTTCGATAATTCTTTTCTTTGACGATCAATGTTTCTCCCTTTTCCTTCATGTTTTTTGAAGATGAGTATATGTTCATAATCAAAGGTCAGTAAACCATTTCTAGGGTAATATATAGAACCCATTAGCGAACAACCTCCAGTTGTATTGGTTGTACTAATTTTTTGCCAAATAATATCCCCTAAATAATCAAATCCAATGTCTTGGCAATCATTGATAATCCGACTAAATATAGGTAAGATGCGATATCTCCCATATTGCGACTTTCTAAGATATTGATCTCCGACATTAATTATTAATCGACATTGTGGTTCAAGAACACGGTAACATTCCTTCCATACATTTGTTAATCTTACGAAATAGTCTTCAAATGAATCATAAAACCCTATTTGCTCTTCTGAACCTCCGTAATTTTTAATTTTTCCATAGGGCGGTGAAGTCAATACTAGTTGAATTGAATTATCTTCAAGTTCTTCCATATTTTCGCTTGATTTATAGAATATTTCTGGTTCTTGAACTTCAAACAAAATTTTTTTCACCAAATTAAAAAAGTAGTATAAATTTTTATGTGTTAATCAAACTAATAAAGATTTGGTTTGACTTTTATCAATATAATAAGTACAAATTAAGTATTTGTTTGGTCTAAAAATGTCTTCCTCCTTACTTTTGTTTGAGACGTTAAGTTATTTGGTCTTACTGTTAAAGTTATGATGTAAACAGCGATTGTTTCAAATAGATCGTTTAAATCTCTGACTTCTGATTTATTTAAGAAGAGTTTAATAGTGTAAGGTCTAGTAATTAAGTTTAGAATCTCTTGGGAGAGGTGATTCAACATCCGTAAATCTTTTCGTAGGACTTAGAAATATTAATGAAGTACGACTTCCTTTCCTCAACTCAGCCTTAAGATTAGTATTCGAAAAAAAAGATACAATAAAATTTTAGAAAAAGGAGAAAAATTGGAATTAGTTGAGATTTTAATAGAAAAGGTCGGTGAAACAGCTATAACATTCTTGGCGGGTTTGATCTGGATCGGTAAATGCATGATCCTCGAAATATTCACCACATACCTAGCAATTGTAGTAGTTTTCCTCTAAATAATCGTGAATCTCTTTAAAT
>CAZRBD010000031.1:0-31479 GCA_964598265.1 uncultured archaeon | reverse complement strand
TCTCTTCATTTGTCATTGTGATCGACTATTGCAATTTTTCTTTTGTCTCTACGATTTCCATATGTATTTTTCCATTTTTAATGTTATATGCTTTTTCTATTTTAACCAAAGGTATCTTATAGTCCTCACTGAATTTTTCAACGGAAGTGCCAATTTCTGTCAAACTTATATCAGATTCTTTTATAAATGATAATTTTTCAGCCGTTAAAATTATTTTTCCATATGTCATTTCAAATTGCCACTTCTTTCCTGGTTCTCCTTCACAGAAATATCCCTTCGAATTATAAAGCAACGACATTATTATCTACTTTTTTTTTCCAGTTAATTTACTAAATATTTTATTATTCTATTTAATTTTTCTAGAATTCCATCTTAAAAAAAATCTAAACATCTCAATTCCTAGTAGTAAGTAAATATTTAAGCTAAAATTTAGTTAGTAATATTAAAGACCGTCAAAAAAATAGATAATTACTTAAAAAAATGTCATTACAAAAAACTCGAGAATTTATCCTCCAAGAAAAAATGATTTCTTTAACAGATAAAGGTGTTATAATGAATTTGGATAAAGAGGTCGTTGGTACTTTTAGAGGTAAATTGATAAAAATCGGGAATACCTACAGAATCAGAGATCTTGATGAGACACCCATCTTAACTATTCATGAAAAAATTATCTCGCTCAGATCTAGCTATAAATTTTATTTGGGGGGAGAACAAGATGACGATAAATACATAGGGAAAATGAAGCAAAAACTTGTCTCTATAAAACCAAAATATTGGTTCGAAGACTCAAGTGAAAATAAAGTTTTTAAAATGAAAGGAAATATTTTAACGCTAAAATTTAAAATTCTGAAGAAAAATAAAGTTGTCGCCGAAATTCATAAAAAATTATTTAAAAGCATTCTAAAAGGAACTTATGGAATTAAAATGTCTCCTGATTTAGATGATGATTCTGCAATGCTAATATTAGGTATTGTTATCATGATCCACCACGAAAAAGAAGAAAATAGAAAAAACCGTCGCCGTCGCTTCTGATTTTATTTTTGAATATCTATCCCGACTGAAATATATTTTTTATTTATTTTTTTTTTTAATTATTTATTAAGACGTTTATAGAGCTTTCCCATGGATTTATAGATGTTTACATATTCTCCAAACAATTTATCGTAGATTTTTCTGTTATCTGGATTAGGGGTAAAAATATTTGAATATTCGATGTACTTAGGAATGTCATCCCAATTAAGATAACCAAGTGCAACTGATGCTATGAAAGCTGCTCCTCGAGCATTCGCTTGGATTGGATCTTTTACTTGTCTAATTTTTCTATCTAAAACATCTGCGAATATCTGGCACCATATATTACTTTGAGCTCCACCACCTATTATATTAAGTTCGGGCATTACAATGTCTTTTTTTGTCATCCCTGGATTTTCTTTCATTTTGCGTTTTTGGATGAATTTCTCAACGGAAATAAAGAGCCACTTGACATTATACGCAACTCCTTCAAATATTGCTCTAATTAAATGTTCACGGGACATCTCCAAGGAGATATTATATATTCCTCCTCGAATTGTATGATCATCAATAGGAGATCTCTCACCAATTAGCCAGGGAGTGAAAATTAAATTATTTGAACCGGCTGGAATCGTTTCTACAATTCGATCAAATATTTTATAAACGTCAGGAACAGATTCTTCTTTTAGAAGTTCATCTTTATGATATAAAATTTTATCTCTTAAAAATGATAACGCTCCACCAGCAATGTTTTGTTCATTAGCTAAAATATATCTTCCCGGAATCGCAGATGGCACACTTGCCATATTATGGACAATGTCTGTTTTCTTATAAGGTACATGACAACCTATCCAATCTGATGTTCCAATGTAAATGTGACCATCATAATCTCTAATTGCTCCTGATCCGATATTTGCTGAAGGTACATCTGGAGCACCCATTACTACTTTTGTATCCCTATTTAATCCTAACTCATCCGCTACATCTTTTTTAATAGGTCCAAGTATATCTATCGATTTTTTTATATCTGAAGGAAATTTTGAGGGATCCACTTTAAACATTTTCATTAATTTTTTAGAATATTTGATATTATTAATATCTCTAATGTCTGTTATCCAATGTAAATGAACAGAAACATTTGATACAGCAAATTTGCCAGTTAATTTTAAATTTACATAATCTTGTGGTTCTAAGAAATTATACGTTTTTTCATATATATCAGGTAGTTCATTCTTTATCCATAATATATGGGCTATAGGATCTTTTCCATGAAAAGCCGGAGCGCCCGCTGTCCTTTTTAAAAGTTTTAAAATTTTAAAGATTGGATAGCCGCCCACTTTAATTAAACTTTTATAGAGTTGTGAAATATATTTGGATCCTCGAGTATCCATCCAAATAATCGAATTCATTAGATGGTTTTTATCTTTATCTACGGCAACAGTTCCGCTCCATTGACTTGTGTTACAAACACCAATAATATCATCAACAGAAACTTTTCCATTGTCAATGACTTGTTTAGATGTCTTAAGAATTGCGTTCCACCAATCATCTGGATCCTGTTCTGCTACGCCCCCTTGAGAAACATGCAAGAGAACTTCCTCAAATGACCAATCGATTACCTCTCCATGAACAGAAACTATTGCACTCTTAGGTCCTCCTGTACCGTGATCTATAGCAAGAATATATTTTTTTTGTGAGTCTGTCATATTTAATATAAATGATTTTAATGCAAATAAAGATTTTATGTGCTGAAATTAGATACATACTATTATTTCAAGATTTAAAATAAACTTCTTTTTTGATGTTTATATCTTTTATTTAATTTTATTTTTTACAAAAAGTAAACCTAAAATTGAGTTAATATGAGTAGTATGAAATATGAGATAATGAAATCAAAGATTGAAAATATTGTGAATCAACCAATTAGAAACTTTATACCAGAAGAATTAAAGGGGATAATTGAAAGATATCATAAGAATCATCCAAAATCTAAGGAAGCATATGAAAGAGCGCGTAAAATAATTCCTGGTGGCGTAGAACATAACCTTGCGTTTAATCATCCCTTCCCTCTTGCAAGTAAACGGGTTTACGATTGCTATATGGAGACTGTCGATGATGTAGTCCTGACTGATTACTTAATGTGTGGAGGACCGATAATCTTGGGTCATCAATACAAACCTTTAATTGATAAAGTTGTAGAGGTGATTAAAAACGTTGGTCCTTGCCATGGGATTACTAATGAATATGAGTATCTTGCTGCAGAAGCATTACAAAAGCATTTTCCATCCTGTGAAATAATCCGATGGCTGCAGAGTGGAACCGAAGCTGATATGTTAGCAATTAGAATTGCTAGAACATTTACTAACAGGAAGTGGGTGATTAAAATAGGTGGGTCTTATCATGGTTGGTCAGATCAGCTCGTGTATGACATGCATGTGCCTGGCACAAAATTATTAGAGTCACATGGAATTCCCAAAACTGTATTCAAATGGATTGATTCATGTCCTCCAAATGACATTGAAACGTTGAGGCAAATGTTCAAAGAGAAACGGAAAGTTGCAGCTGTCATTCTCGAGCCAATGGGTGGAGAATCTGGTGCTAACCCTGTAAGACCGGGATTTAATAAGGAAGTTGAAGAACTATGCCATGAAAATAAGGCTCTACTTATTTCTGACGAAGTTGTGTGTGCCTTTAGATTACACATGGGAGGAGGTCAAGGTTATTTTGGCTTTAATCCGGATCTTTCTGTATTTGCGAAAATTATTGGACATGGTTTTCCATCAGCTGCAGCAATAGGTGGAAGAGCTGAAGTCATGAGTGTCTGCGCCGCAGGAGTTGGTGGAGGAAAAAGAGCTTATTCTGGCGGAACAATAGCGGCAAATCCATTAACCTGTGCTGCTGCATACTATGCTATTAAATTTGTCGAAGAAACAAATGCTACAGAAAAGGCAATAAGAGCTGGTAACAGGCTATCAATTGGATTAAATAAAGTATTTGATAAATATGATCTCCCATGGTTCTCGTATAATTATGGGGGAATCGTTCATTTCCATACGAGTTGTCTATTTGGGCTTAGTATGACTGATTCCAAACAAGCCGGAGAACTTCCAAAAAGAAAAGATTTTATGGGTGAAATGGGTGCTGCTTTGGTTGATCAAGAGATTATTTCGGTAGCTGGAAGTAGGTTTTATACCTGTATGCTTCATTCAGATGATATTGTTGATCAAACTATAGGGAAGATAGATAATATTTGCCAAAAAATCGAATAATTTATATATCGAAAGCCCATTCCCCATTACGCATTATAGGTTCAGTGGTTTCATCTTGCTTTATCCCGTCAATATTCATTTTATCAGATCCAACCATAAAATCTATATGGAATAAACACTGATTTCCTCCTGCAGCTGAAAATTCTTCTTTTGACATTTCTAATCCATTTTCCAAACCTGCTCTGATACCATTGCCTAATGCAATATGACAAGAAGCATTTTCATCAAGGAGAATATTATAGAAAATTATCCCCAATTGCGAAATCGGGGAACTATGAGGGACTAGTGCCACCTCTCCTAATCGGGATGCGCCTTCATCAGTTTCTAGTAATTGTCGCAGATAATTCTGTCCCTTAGTAGCAATTACTTCTATAACTCTTCCTTCTGAAAAAGTTAATTTTAAACCGTCAATTAAAACTTCGGTCGGAAGTGGTTTTGTAGAGGTCACGACGCCTTCTACTTTATCTTTATGTGGTGTAGTGAATATTTCTTCTGTTGGTATATTCACAGTATTAGTTATCCCGCTTTTAGTTGTCATATTGGCACTATTCCAGATATGACCATCTGGTAGACCGATTGTTAGATCTGTTCCAGGTGCAATATATTTTAAGGCAGAATATTTTTTTCGGGTGAGATAATTGCCTCGAGCCCCAAGTTGTTTAATATGTTTATCCCATGCTGCAATTGGATCCTTTTCTTTCACCCTACAAATATCGAATATCACATCCCAAAATTTAGCTTTTCTGTCAGCAATAGGTATATCTGGAAACACTTTATCAGCCCAACCCGCTACGGGTGCTGAGAATACTGACCAATTACCTATTCCTCTCCTACGTAGATCAGCAGAAGTTTTGTTATGTTTGAAATAAGCTTTATGAGTTGTAAGAATTAGATTAGAATCTTGGCCAGTGAGTAAATCGGGATTTCCTGCGGCAACAAGTAACATTGCATCATCTTCTTTTGAAATATTAAAAGAAGCAAGTGTTCTCCATGTTGGAAATTCTTCAAAAGAATCTCGAGGAGCATGCTGAAATCGAATTAACCTCACTTGTTCATCTTCCCATAAAACTTCAACTAATTTTGCTCCAATCTGATAAGCCTTCTTTGTAATCAAGCGGACTAAAGGTGCTAGTTCAATTGATACTCCATTAGCACTCTGTCTTGGAGCACCTATTAGAAGTCGTTGCCCAGGTTGTAAATTAAGACCCACCTTTACAATAACTTCAGCATATGTTTCTAAATTCCTTTCAAACTCAGAAGACATTAGTTTAACTCTCATGAATTTTTAAAATTATCGAATATTTTATTTTATCTCAAATCTTTTTTAAAATTATCTTTTCTTACCATTTAAAAATCGAAATTAAATATTAGAAGAAATTTATTTCATTGTATATTTCTTTATTTAAGTCTAATGAGATATTTTAAATTAACTAATTAAAATGAAAATAATTGTTTTCGCTCCTCATCCTGATGATGAAAGTTACGGTGCGGGGTGGTCGATTATGAAATGGCTTGAGGAAGGAAATGAAGTTCACATTATTTGGTTTACTGATGGCAGAGCAGCATATCGCAAAGCAAAGGAAGAAAACGAACTTGAAGATTGCGAAGAAACAAGGATATCTGAGGAAGAACTTGCCAAGATTAGATTAACGGAAGCAGATGCTGCTGGTGAATATTTAGGAGTGAGCAAAGAGAATAGGTACTTCTTAAAAATTTATGATCAAGCACTAAAAAATAACGTTGATTTCGCAGTCGAAAAAATAAAGGATATTGTAATCAATGCAAAAAGGTTCATAATTCCAAGTGATCATAACGGGCACCCTGATCATCAAGCAACTCATGATATAGCGAAAAAAGTAGCTCAAGAGCTTAATTTAGTTAATCTTGAATTCTATGTTTATTATCTTTATAATCCTTTAAAAGTTCAAGGAGAGAAATTAATAAAAATTAAGATAGGTAATTTAAGATTTAAAGTATATGAGGCGTTAAAAATCCATAAATCTCAATTCTATACCAAGAATATGGGTTGGCAAGTGGAAGCTATTAAAGAAAGAAGAAGAGAACGATTTGGTTTATATAATATAGAGGATGCAGGAAAATACTATAATTTTTAAAACACCATTATGGATGATCTTGCCGATGTCTTTCTAAAAGGAAAGTCAGGTGAAATATTCACTCAGTTATTAGCAAAATTATAACTTTAATTATAAGCTTAGCACTAACTAGACTCTTTTATATTTCTATGTTCCTTGGTTATTAAAAATCTAATAATCTCTGTGATATTCTTTAATGGATTCTAATTTATCGAATATTTCATTCTCTAAAGCGATATGAAATTCATGTTTTTCGTTATCCATAACCAATAAAAGTTATAATTTTCTTTAATAATTTTGCAAGTAATGGATTTAGTATGGATTTAGTATGGATGAAAAATGGATAGTTTTATAAATGATTTTATCATTAATAGGAGTGGTACTTTGTAATAATTTGAGATTTTCAAATGCTATACTTGTGTTTTTAGAATATTTAAGCTATATTTAGTCTCAAAAAATAAGAATTATTTAGAGTTCAACAAATGATTGAAATTATTTTAGCAGTGGTAATCCTTGTTGGTGGAATAGCTATTATTATATTTTCTAGCATGATCGCTGTTAAACATTCTGCTATTCTTGCGGCAGCTTTAGGAGTTTCACCATTAATAATTGGAATAACATTGGTTTCAATAGGAACAGATATTTCAGAGATCTTTAATTCCCTTATGTCTAGTTCTTTAGGGCACGGGGATATAAATATAGGAGATTCGGTGGGCTCAGACTTGACACAACTTACATTAGTGTTTGGCCTACTCCCATTAGTTACAGGAACAATTATTACCGTCCATAGAAAGGATATCATCATTTTAGGTTCCTGTGAAATTTTATCGCTTATTGTAATTTATTCAATTGTTGAGAAAGGATATATTACAAGGCTTAATGCTATTCTTATGGTGGGGAGTTTGGGTATTTACATGTGGTTAATATATAATGCTAATAAGGAGAGTATTTTGCATCGGGTAGAAATGATTGAAAAAATAGAGACTCCTAAAAGTAAGAAATTACATCTTTTAATCGCAATTTTAGGTTTCGGAGGAGTTACATTAGCATCTTTCATGATTGTAAATTCTGTAATAACCCTTTCACGCTCATTAAATATTCATGAATATGTTATTAGTTTTTTTATTGTGGCAATTGGAACTTCACTACCCGAGTTAGCTGTTGATGTTAATGCACTTAGATTGGGGCATCATCAAATCGCCATTGGAGATATCGTAGGTTCTTGTATAGTAGATTCAACACTTTCTATTGGTATAGGGCAAGTGTTTTGGCCACAAACTGTGACTGCTAGACTTGCTGTTCCTACTGTATTATTTACGTTGTTAGCAAGTCTTATCGTATTCATTACAATTGCAATTAGGAAAAAAGTTGATAAAAAAGCAGGAATTCTGTTTATTTCACTTTATTTTGTATCTTATATCTTTCTCTTCACTTTTTGGATTTGGGTATGAAACCAATGGATATTAATCCTAACTGTATTAATAGTTTCAATTAGACTGGCATATAAAACCGGCATAATTTGCACTGCTTTGCTCTAATTCTCCTTTCGGGTCCTAAAATTATAAACTTTTCATTCATTTCCCCACCACATTTAGGGCAACTCTTAGAAAAATTAACTTTAATTGAATTTAATACTTGTTGAATACCCTTTTCCAGATTAATTAATTCAAGTGCATTTTCAATTATCTTTTTAGCAGATACCATCCCTATTCCTTTAATCCATGCAATCTGGGTTTTCGTAGCTTTCGCTACGTCTTCAACCGTTTCTATACCCGCATTTGCTAGTCTCTGAGCAACTGTTTTACCAATACCCCGAATCCTTATCAAGCTTCCCATAATTTGACGTGAAAGGAAAGATATGCTAATTAACTCTTTATTTAAAAAAACAATTATTATTATAGAATTTTATAGTGTAGTATATTAAAAGTTAATTTTAATGCTTTATTATATATAAGAATTATTTAGAAATGCTTACTGAGAAGGGTATCTTTTACCTTAAACAATTGGGGAAACCATCGATTTATAAAATATCTAAGGACTACCTTAGAATTCAACTAAGTGGATTGTAGAAAGCAACATGCTTGTCCAGAATTATTTTCAACTAAGACTATTACCTAATCTATTATAATTTGTGTTACACGATAAGCAAAAAAGCGAGTGATGAAAAAAAGTAAGTACAGGATGATAATGAAAATCAAGAAACTTTAGAAAAAGATAAAAAAAAGAAAAAAAACGAGGAGAATTTCAAATTGGTAGTTTTTTCATATTTAAATACCCACATTCACAACAAATCTTTACCCTCTCACGAAATAAATATAACTCTACACTTCTTATACTCATGACAACCAGAACTAAATCCAGATATAAGAAATGATTCACAGTTGAGCAAAACTAAGAGTATAAAGAGAAAAAAGAAGTCGAAAAACAAGAAATTCAAGACCTCTACACCAAATTTTTAGCCAAAAAAACGATCCAAGATTTTATAGGAATCATCGCCAATTATAAACAATTGCATAACTACTCAATCCGAAATCGTATTCTCGCCATAACTCAAGCCGAACAAAGAGAGCATAAGGAATTTGTTGGAGTTCTAAACAGTTTTCTCAATTGGAAGAAACAAGATATTCAAATTCTCAAAGGCTCAAAAAGTTATAAAGTTCTTGTCCCCATTTTCACAAAGAAAGACGATGAAAAAACCTCGACCCAAGAAGAAGAAAAACAAGAAAAAACTCTATCCTACTTTAAGCTAGGCTCAGTTTTTGACATTTCCCAAACAACAGAACATCAAAACTACATTAAAAAGAGAGCAGAAATTGACAAGAAGATTATGAAGAATTCAGAAATAGGATACGATGTCGCATTAGAGTTCATCAAACAAAACGTTCCTAAAGTTCCTATCCTTGAAGATTTCAAATACCAAGATATGAAAGGAAGTTACCACCCAATAACCCACCAGATAACTCTATATGAAAGATCCTCACATTAGTTATTCCACGAGATCGGGCATTTTCTCACAATTCATGTATTAAAAATTGCGGGGGATTTACGGGAAGATTATGCAAAGAATGAAGTTTTAAGTGAGATAAGTGCATATCTCCTAATGAAGAAGTTTGATGAGAATATTAGTTACAATTTCGCTTACAGCAACTGCTGGAGTAGCAAAATAACCGACACATTCGAATTAAACGAGTTCGAAACCGATTTAAAAACCATAACTCACTATCTTCAACAATTCCAAGTTAGTCAAAATAAAATTTAAGATAACAAAATAAAAATAAAAGAAAATAAGATAATAAAATTAGTTTTTATTTTTCTAATTGCCGGCCGACGCCAGTGTACATAAGATATCCGCTTACTATTGCTAAGATTAACCCTGTAGCCCCCATTACCAACCTAAATGTTGAATTATTTAAATAATTAGATATAGCGATTCCATACATAAAGATTATTAGACAAATAAAGCCAATAATAAACAGCTTCCATTTCTTGCGCAGTTCTTCATCTTCAAATTTCTTGTATATTTTGAACGATAAATAAAGAGAAGGACCAACAGCAAAAGCCGATTCAATAATTACCAGGTAGAGAAAGAAAGGCAGCATCCAATGTGGTGACCAATCAGGTGCTTCACCTGTAGCACCAAGAGCCATTTCGACACCAAAACCTTCAACGAAAACAAAGAAAATCATGCTAAAAAAAGCTATACCGTATAGAATGAGAATAGCTAATTGTTTTGTGGTATTGATGACCTTTTCTGATTTCAACAGTATTAAATCGAAAACAACAAGAAAAATCGGTGAATAATAGATTCCAAAATTAGTAATGAAATTTAAAGCAAGTACAAGAGTTTCGTCAGTAAGAGGTCCATAAATGAAATTGACAATAAAACCAATAACAGGTGAAATATAGAACCCAGCAAATATAATGTTGAGACGTTTTCTATCCCGTTTCAGAATTTTGTAAGCTAAAAAGATAAAGAAAACACAGACTAGACCCTGTGCTAAATATATTGTTAAAATTCTTGTAATACTCATCGCAGCAAAAAAAACCATAAGGACTCACTAAATGTTAATTTATTTTAAATTAAATTATATCAATGTAATTATTTATCATTTCACATATTTATTATTTTACTGTTTTAAAAAAATGGTAGTCACCTATAATTGGCTTTTCATAGTTGATTGATGGAGAAATTAATCAAGAAACATTAGCCATCATTCAAGCTGTTGCACCACACCATAATATATCAAATATAAGCTAATCAGCGTGGGTAATGATACTATTGACCAAATTAATCTAAATGTATCATTGTTTAAAGTGTTAGAAATTGTTGTTCCGTAAAAAAGAAAGAAATAGGCAGATATTCCAAATATAAAATATTTCCACTTTTTTTTTAAGTATTCATTTTCAAATTTTTTATAGATCTTGATTGAGTAATACAATGTAGGAATAATTACCATGCAACTGCCAACTACAACTGTATAAACTAGAAAAATTTCGCTCCAATTAGGTTTCCAATTTGTTGTCTCGTTTATCACGATTCCGTTTGGTATTAATAAAGTTCCCAATAACAATAATCCAAAAATTATCAGAATTATAGATTGGAGTTTACGCGTAATTCGATCTATTGGTTTTACGAGAATTAAAACAAAAATCAATAAAAAAGCCATTGAAAAGCAAAACATAAAGTATGTGATAAAATGCATAATAAAAACAACAGTCTCATTGAAGAGATTTGCATAAATCATGTTTAAAACCCCTCCAACGGTTGTAGTGAGATAAAAACTACTCAGATAGAGATTCAGTTGTTTTCGTCCCCTCTTTAGGACGATGGACGCCATAATAAGATAGAATAAAGCAAAGAGTCCCTGTATAATGTATACCTGTATAAACCTAGCGAAATCCATATCCTTATATTTCCCTCTTGCGTAAAATGGAATTATGAAGTTTGTCTTAATTTAATATTAATTAATTAATAAATAAATAATTTCTTATGATTCTGATAAAGATGTAAAAGTATTAGTCTGAAATTAGTGTTCTGTTATTTTTCGCGCCACTCAATCCCACATCTCCCACATCTAAACTTTCGACCGTAAACTCTTGGATAATCTAAAATTATATTAGTTTTATCTGTAGATTCATGGATCATATTCGTATTTTCTTCCCCACAACTCGGACATTTCCGTCGCCCCTCAAGTTTCTCAATAGTTAATATATCATTTGGGTCTTCTCCCATTAGATTTATTCAACTCGCATGTTATCGCGTCATCACGTACACACGCTTTTTAGATTATATTTTAAAATGTATTATAGAGCTTTTATAAGTTTTCTCTTTTCTTCCATTCTTTGTCTTATTTTAAGAAAAAAATTATGTGAGAGAAACTTTTTCATTTTGAAGGTGTTTTCCATAAATTTTTGCTTTTTCGAATAAGTCTGGGCTCGAGTATTGAAATCTGAATATAAAATCATTTAATATTTGATTATAAATATCAGTTACGTCCTTATTGTTGTTATATATTTCATAACAATAGATTAAATCTAATTCCCGTGTTAATTTTTCTAAATGAAATCTACTTATCTTCAAGTTTTTAGAAGGTGGTTTGTTGAGAATTTGTTCAATATTCATACCTACTAATACGGATAAACCTTGAAATGATAAAACATCGCTAAATTCTTCAACTAATGCTTTATTATAATAATTTATCGAGTCTTGTTCATATAAGTTTAAAGTTAGAATTAATACGTCGAGTTTTTCAATCCTATCGAAATTATAAATTAAATCTTCGAGCCTTACAGCTAAAAAAACTTTAATCTTAATTGGAATGTTTTTATGGATTATTAAAAATTCAAGTTTATTATTTGAAAGATCTGAATCAATGGCAGTTGTACGTAGACTTTCTAAAAATATCTTCTTAGATAATTCTTTACTCCCAACAATTCCAATTCTTAAACTATAACTAATTTTCTTCAATAGATTCCATTCCAAAAATAATTATTATTGTTCTTAATTTATTATTATTAATAAATCATTTTAGTAGGACGTATTGAATAACCGTTGAACCTCATTCTGCCAGAACTGGAGAATTAAATGTTAGTTGTTTATTTAGAATTAATTTTTATGGTTATTATCTGGAGTTTTTCATTCATTTTTGTAGACATCGCCGTTGAATTCATCCCACCGTTATCGATCGCCTTCTATCGATTCTTAATTGCCTCTCTTACTTTTTTACTCATCGATATATTTTTGAAATTTAGAAGTAAGGAAGAATCAAAAATTAAAGAGAAAAGAGAAAACAATCAAAAATTTTCAAAACATGATTGGATTTTATTAATTTGTGCTAGTTTCACAGGTGTTTCATTCTTCTTTTTTGCTCAGTATACTGCAATTGATTTATTAGGCCCATCTCTTCCCGCTTTATTTGTATGTCTGTTGGCACCATTAGTAATTACGATATTAGCTTTAATATTTTTCAAGGAAAAATTGAGCATTCTTAAAATAGTTGGATTTTTTATTGCCTCAATTGGGGGATTCCTTTTGGTGACCGGAGGAGATTTAACCACCCTTGCTCCAGTCTCTCCACGCTTTATTGGATATGTACTTGCTCTTATTACACCCTTTCTCTGGGCAATATACTCTACAATAACAAAAAAAATAGTGAAAAATCACTCGAATATAAAAATTTTAAAATATCTCGCATATCTTGGAACGATTGAGCTCTTTTTTTTTGTTTTGATAAATAATGAACTCGTTATATTTAGTTTAAACTTCCTAAATCTCATTTTATTATTATGTGCTATGTATACAGGGATTATTTGTTATATTTTAGGCTATTATATTTGGCAAAATTCGCAGTCTAAACTTAAATCTTCAAAGGCTGCTTCTTTCCTTTATATTGAACCATTTATAACTCTAATATTTTCTTTCCTCCTTCAAAGAAGTGAAACAATTGTATTATGGAATATTCTCGGTGGTGTAATTGTCTTGGTCGCTGTGTTAATCATAAATTATAAATAGACTTTTTTGATAGAAAAAATATCGCTATATAGCAATTTTACAATAAAGTAAAGTTTTATATTTATCCTACTCTAAAATAAATAGGATATTAATTTGTTGGCTATATAAATGCCTATAATAATATTATTATAGATTAATATAGAAATTAGGGTGGCAATATTGAGTGAGAAAAATTCTATTCAAATTCAAAAAGCTATATTTGAGAAGTTAGATAAATTATGCAAAATATTAAATGTGAGTATGGACATATTGATTGGATTGGCATTTCATGAATTATTTGACCTTGTTTTGAGCGATCCATCAATATTTCTTGAAAAAGTCGGAATCATTGACAAAATGAAAGAAATCATTAGTGATAAGTAGACTTCATAGAGCCTCTGGGATTAAAACAATAAAATTACTTCCCTGGGTATAATCTCCTTTGATTCTATTTTCAACCCAAATTTCCCCTTTATAACTCTCCACAATTTTTTTTACGAGAGTTAAGCCAATACCTAATCCTTTCGAAGATATATCTTTAACATACTCCTGTTCAAATAAATTGTCTTTCTGCTTATCTAAAATTCCTATTCCATTATCTACAAACTCAAGTTTAACATATTTTGTTTTATTCTTCTTTTTTCTAGATATTTTTACATCTATCTCTACAACTTGACTATCATTATACTTAATGGAATTATTGAATAGATTATCAAATAAGTCTATCAGAAGATCATTAGCATAAACAAAGATTTTTTTTTCAAAACCATGTGTGCGAATCTTTAACTCTAGAGTTTGGTAACTGTTAAGCATGAACTCTATTTCTTTTTTTAATACATCATTAATCTCAACAGGTTTCACTAATGAAACAGATTTTTCGATTTTTGACAGTTTTCGGATGTTTGAAACAAGACTCGAGCCTTTTGTAAATTGTCCTCGGATGACTTCATAAAGCTCTTCCACATCAGTCATTCGTTCAGGGTCTTTTAAATACATCGCACTAAGCTCAATTGCCGATTTTATATTCGAGATAATATTATTAATGTCGTGAGTAAATATATCTTTATAAAACTCAGCCTTGTTGTATGCTTCTTTATATTTTTCTTCTGATTCCTTTAATTTTCGCTCAGCATTCTTACGATCAGTAATATCACGCAATATTGATTGAATATAATTTTTGCCACTAATTTTTATTAAGTTGGGATTTATTAATATGTCTCTCGTCTCACCACTTTTCGTTTTATACTTTGTTTCAAAAATATCCGAGCCCTCTCTTATTACTTTCTCGATATGAACTTTATATTCTTCAGAGTTTTCCATTAAATCAAAATCTGGTATTTTCAAATTTTTAAATTCCTCACGTGTATAACCAAGAGTTTCATTCATTTTACTGTTAAAATCTAAAATTTCTCCTGTTTGTGTGTCAGTGAGCATAATTGAATCGGGTGCGTGCTCAAATAACGACCTATACTTTTCTTCTGAATTCTTTAATCTTTGTTCCACTATCTTACGTTCTGTTATATCACGAGAAATACCGATTGATTGTTTGAATTTACCGTCTTCATCAAAGATGATTTTACCAAATGATTCCATCGATTTATAAGTACCATCTTTACATAAAAGTCTTGCTTCAACTCTTCCTATCCCCGTGTGAAATGAATCTTTAAAATCTGTATAGGCTACATTTCGATCTTCGTGGTGAATAAGATTAAATGTTGAAGTACCAATTAAATCTTGGGGGTTATATCCTAAAATCCTTTCATAAGCCTCATTACAATATTGAAATTTCCACTTATCATCAGTAATACTTATTAAATCATTAGCGTTCTCTGATATAATGCGATAATTTTTTTCTGATTCTTTTAATTGTTGTTTCAATAGTTTTTTTTCAAAGTCATTTTGAATGTGTTGCATCAAATCTTCGATAATTATAGGTTTCAAGAAGTATCCGTTAGCCCCGTCATTTAACGCTTTGATAGCTGTTTGAAGCGAACCATAACCAGTAATTATATAATGTAATTTTTCAGGGCTTTCTTTTTTAAGCTTTCTTAAAATAGTTATACCATTCATATCGGGAAGTTCTAAGTCTATTAAAGAAATATCAAAAGATGAATCCTTAGCCAATTTTAATGCATCGAATCCAGTTCTTGCCATGAGAACAAAACAACCCATTTCCTTGAAAATATCTGAGAGTACTTCGCCATCATTCTCATTATCTTCAATAATCAATAACCTAGAACCACTAATATCTATTCTGATCACCTTATTTTACAATTCTTAATTTTCTTCTTATTATTTCCTTTATTGTGCTTAAAACTTCCTGAAATTTTATTGGTTTATAAAAACATGCATATAAATCTTTTTTAAATGCCATTTTAATCTGGTGAAGCACTGTTGTCTCATTTTGGTATCCCGTTATAATAATTGTATCAAGATTTGGTTTTAATTTTTTGATAGCAAGGTATAATTCCAAACCATTTAATCCTGGCATCTTGACATCAATAAAAATTATATCAATACTATTTTCTTTAATATAATCCATAGCTTGTTTACCATTATATTTCACAATAGTGGGATAATTCATTCCTTCCAATTCATCTTTGAATATTTCACAAAAATTTGAATTATCATCCACAATTAGTATACGGATATTTTTCAATAACTTTTCGATGATTGCAAGAAGATTCTTAATGTTTATAGGTTTATAGATTATTCCAAAAGCTCCTTCATTTATCGCTTCTTCCACAAGTTCTTCTACAGAATAAGCTGTCATCATAATGACTTTTAATGAGGGTATAGTGTCTTTAATTTTCTTATATGTCTCTACCCCGTTAATTACTGGCATTTTAATATCCAATAAGACTAAATCATATGAGTTCTTGCGAATCATGTCAATTGCTTTATATCCTTCATTTACTGTGTCGGTATTATAATCCATATCACTTAAAATATCAGATAATGTTTCAGTCATGCCAATGTCATCATCAACAATGAGTATTCTATTTTGAACTTCCACTTTACAATTCACTCCCTTTTAATGGTAATTTAAGAATAAATATTGTACCTCCTCCAATATTGCCCACAACTTCAACAGATCCGTTATGTTTTTCTATGATATCTTTTACAATCGTTAAACCCAAACCAATACCAATAACCTTTGTTGTGAAAAGGGGTTCAAATATTTTATCAAAATCTCCCTCTGAAATACCAATCCCCGAGTCTTTTATTCTTATTTCTATAAAATGTTCTCCTCTTAATGTCTGAATCTCTAATATCCCTCCATCTGGCATTGCTTGAATAGCATTTAAAAACAAGTTTTGAAAAACCTGCCTCATTTGACTTAAATCAAAATGAATCCTTGGTAATTCAAAATCTAAATTTCTTTCAAGAGAAATTTTTTCCGGGAATATTATCTCATTCACTTCATTTTCAATGGTTTTGTTTATGTCGCCTTCCTTAAAGCTTGGAGTTTTAATTCTTATGAAATCAAGGAGGCCAGATATAAATTTACTTGCTTTATCCACTTCTTCTTGAAGGATATTTAAATGTTTGCTTACTTTTTCATCCTTATCATTTATTATATGGTTTAGGAAATAAACTGAATTACTTATAACTCCTAGTGGATTCCGTAGTTCATGCCCAATGCTTCCAATAAGCGTTCCTATAGTTGCGAGTTTTTCATTCCGGATTAATTGTTCTTGAGCTTCAATTAATTTGAATTCTGCTTCTCTTCGCTCTAAAATTTCTTTTAGGCGCCTCCCAATTTCATTTAATAAACCAACTTCTTCTTCAAGAAAATCTTTATTTTCATTATAGCATACAGTAATTCTCATAAAGTGATCTTTCATATTAACTTCAGTTGATAACTTCCATTCTGTTTTTTTAAAATTATTTGTTATAAACATATCTTTGTCGTATTCGATTTTCACATGAATTAAACTAGGAGATTGATATCCAATCCGAATAATATCAAGAGTGTTCTGAATTAAAATAGTCAGTGAAATGTTAGGCTCTTCAAATAGTTTTGACAGACGGTATAAACAAATTAGCTCCTTAACTCGCTCTTTAAGATTATTTTCGGATTTTTTTAGTTTGTGTTCAATTCTTTTTCGTTCTATCATAGCTCCTATCACCATTGCTGAGGTGTGTAGGCGCTTTTTTGCTATGTCTATAATAAATTGTGGTCTTGTCTTATAAGAATTTGAATATTCCAATAATTGGTCAAAACGAACTTCATATTTCTCTGCGATTTCAGTTAACTCTTTAATTTCTTTTGGAGGATCACCATATCCGACATTTATTGATCCAACAACATCACCTTCAGCCCAAATTGGAATTGCATATATATGGAGACCTCCCTCACATTCTTTATCAAAAGGTTTACCTGTTTCTATAGAAATCTTAGAAGTCTTTGTCCAACAAGATTCGTGGCAATTCCATCTTCCACAATTCAATGCCTCAATATTATCATTAGTATTACATAACTTGCGTGATGATTTGTCAAGGAATTGACACCAATTTGAAGAGAATATTCCTAGAGCATAATCTCCATTTTTTTCATAAATTGCAGCCGAAGTATCGAGTAAATCAAGATAATCTCCAGCTATTTCCGTAAGCATTTCTTTTCCAACAGATTCCAATATTTCTCTAGATGTATTATTTTCAGATAGATCTCCATAAATTGGTAATTGAGATTTTAGAGAGTCTTTCCTTTTATTCAGAAGCCATTTTATATTACTGAGTTCTGTTTCCACATTCTTGCGCTCGGTGATGTCATTATGTAATGAGACCATAACTGTTCCATGATCAGGATGATCGAAAAGTGAAACATTCGCATAGCACCAAAATAGCGTCCCATCTTTTTTGATATTTAATACTTCCCCATGCCATTCCCCTGTGTCTTTCAAGATCCCCACAATATCATTTTTTGTTTCCTCAGGAGTCTTATCAGTTGGAGCATTTACAATTTCGACATATTTCCCAATCATTTCACCAGGATCATAGCCAAACATTTCTTCAAATCTCGGGTTAGTATAAACAATAATTAAATCGTCCAACCGCACGAGATACACCCCTTCACTCATATTTGTCATAATTTCACTATGTAATCGTAATTCCTCCTCTTTATCCACGTGTTCGGTGATATCTCTTCCGTATAGATTTACATAGCCTGTATCTCCGATTGGATTTAGGGAAAATGAATGAATTCTACTACCAATTTCTAAATCTATCAATTGTTCTGTGTTGTTTGAAAGAGCATCTTTAACGTACTTTTGTAGCAAATCTGGAATAATACTACCCTTCTGAATGTTAAATAATTTCTTCGCCACATCGTTAGTGTACAAAACTCTTTTTTCTGATACTCTCAGGACGGAACTCGGATTTTCCGAAGGAAATTTTGCCAATTCTCTAATCTCCCTAGTTCTTTCCTCAACCTGTTGTTCTAATTCTCTATTTAATTTTCTCAGTTCGTCCTCTGATTCCTCTAATTTTCTTTCAGCATTCTTTCGATCAGTAATATCACGTAATATCGATTGAAGGTAATTCTTACCACTAATTTTTATTAAGTTGACATTTACTAATATATCTCTAATTTCACCACTTTTTGTTAAATATTTTGATTCAAAAATATCAGAGCCCTCTCTAATAACCTTCTCGATGTGACCTATATATTCATCAGAGTTTTCCATTAGATCGAAATCGGGTATTTTCAAGTTTTTAAATTCCTCACGTGTGTAACCAAGAGTTTCATTCATTTGATCATTAAAATCAACAATGTCTCCTGTTTTTGTATCAATGAGTATAATCGAATCGGGTGCGTGTTCAAATAACGACCTATATTTTTCTTCTGAATCCTTTAATTTTTGTTCTGCTTCTTGATTTTCGGTTACATCCATAGAATGGCTCACCAAAGCAACAATTTTACCAGATTGAAATACAGGACCAACCCAAACATTAAAAAATCGAACATCAGCTTCTTTAGTTATATAATTTGTGGAATATGTGGCTGGTTCACCTGTTTCCCATACTGAATTAAGTGCCTCTCTCGCTATTTGGCGAAATTCTTGTGGCATGAAGGTATATAAAGAAGCACCAATAACTTCTTCTTTTGAAAGATCGGGAACTGTGCGGTTAATAAAGAAAATATTATGTTCTCTATCTAGCAACATAATGTGAGCAGGCGAGTTCTCACTTAGAGCTTTCCACTTTTCTTCTGAACCTTTTAAGTTTTGTTCTGCTTTCTTGCGCTCGGTAATATCAATATTAACTCCTAGAATGTTTTGTATTTTATCATCAACATAAACTGGGGCCATTATATCATAAAAATATCGAGATTCTCCATTAATATCATATTCTGCTTCATTAACGATAGTTTCCCCAGAAAAAACACATGAATTGTTACTTAACCATAATGATAAGGTTTCTTCATCTTTTGCGATGTCTTTAGGAGTTTTTCCAATAAGATCCCCCCAAATTTTTTTAGCATTAGTATTTTGCATTATATATCTTCCACTTTCATCAAGCATAAAAAATGGAAATGGTAAACTTTCAATTGCAGTACTGAGTTTTGCTTCACTTTCTTTTAACTTTTGGTCTGCTTTTTCGCGATTACTGATATCAATTGCAGTAGTCGCCATAAATAGGAGTTTACCTTTATCATCATTAATAGTTATTCCATTCATTAGCATAGGAAATGTAGTGCCATTTTTATGAGTATGCCACACTTCTTCAGCATTGTAGCTCCCCTCATCTAGTAATTTCTGCTTGAGTTTCATAACCCTCTCAATTTGTTTATCATTATGAAATATGGAAAGATCCTTACCAATGAGATCACTTGTTTTGTATCCATGAATTGTAGCAAAATAATCATTGGAATATACAAGTTTTCCTTTGATACCACTAATTCCAATCCCATAATTCGCATTATCCGATATACTTTTGAATTTCTTCAACTCTTCTTCTGCTTTCTTGCGCTCGGTTATATCTCTCCCAACACCAATAATTTCCAAAACTTTATTATTCGAATCTAATACTGCCGTATCTACCCAAGATAACCAGCGCCATCCATCCTTAGTCAACGCACGTTGTTCTATAGAAGCAGTATATGGAGGACTATAAAGTTTCTCCATCTCTTTTAACGTTAATTCGAGATCATCCTCATGAACTAATGGCATGAACTTTTTTCCTAGCATTTCTTCTTCAGTTTTACCAAAAATTTGGCAATATGATGGACTAGCAAAAAGAATTACACCTTCAGAATCAACTTTACAAACTAGATCAGTCTGATTGTTAACAATCAATCTATACTTTTCTTCGGATTCCATTAATTTCTGTTCTGCTTTCTTCCTTTCAGAAATGTCGACCAAAATTCCTTCAATCAAACCTTGTTCTGGATAGAGTCGTGCGGAATAACTCCACCAATGGTGGATTCCATGTCGATCAGTTACCTCTGCTTCATAATTCTTGATATAACCTTTATTTTTTATCTTATTGATCATAGTCATCCGAACGGTAGGATCAGCATGATGATCTGAGACGACAAATTCTTTAAGAAATTGATCAACCTCATCATATCCTAGCATCTCAGCACATTTCTGATTGCTTGCAAGCATTTTCCCGTCGCTAACTCTCGTTTGAAATAAACCAACTTCAGCATTGTTGTAAAGAATTCTAAATTTTTCTTCAGATTCTTTTAACATTTGTTCTGTTTTCTTGCGTTTCGTGATATCTGTGCTACTAACAGAAAAACCAACAATATCTCCATCCTTTAATATAGGTCCAACACGAGACTCGAAATAATGAATAGTTCCATCGTCATACACAAAATCTGAATAATAGTGATCATTTTGACCCGACTTAAATACTCGTTTAAAACAATCTTTAGCTGATTCATGATATTTATCTGGAATAAAGTCATATAAAGGTTTACCGATAACATCCTTCATTTCTAAGCTTAAAAGTTCGATTTTATTTATGTCTATGATTCTTTCATCTTTATCTAATGTAATCAAAAAATCTGGAGAATTTTTTGCCATTGATCGCCACTTTTCTTCAGATTTTTTTAGATCCCTAGTTCTTTCGGATACTTTTTGTTCTAAAGCTTCATTTAATTTTTTTAAATTCTCCTCCGACTCTTTTAACTTTATTTCAGCTTCTTTCTTTTCTGTTACATCTATTAATGTTGCGAGTATAGCCAAATCTCCTTGATAACTAATGATCTTTGAAATTACTTCTAACCATTTAATTTTTTTGGATTTGGTAAATATTCTGAAAATATATCTTGTAATTGCTTCTCTATTCTCTTCGAGTTTTACCTGCATGTTTTTCATTACCATAGGTAAATCTTCTGGATGTATAGCTTTAACAAATTCATTTATTGGCCAATTTTTTACTTCATTGGGTTCAAATTCAGCTATCTCAGCTAAAGCTTTATTAACATACTTTATTTTTCCCTTTTGGAGAATTACCACACCCAATAATGATTGTTCAGTAATTTTTCTGAATTTTTCATCTGATTCCTTCAATTTTTCTTCTGTTTGTTTACGTTCAGTAATGTCCAAAATGATTCCTTGAAAGTGCGTAATTTTATTTTCTCTATTCCTTTTAATCCACGTTCTAACGTTAATCCATCTATATTCTCCTAGTTTAGAAACTATCCTATACTCTTGGACAAATTCTGTAGCGGAATTTTGACACTTTAAATATGCATCTGTAACTACATTCTCTAGATCATCTGGATGAATGATGTCCGTAAATTTTAACATATGTGAATAAAAATCACTAGGTTCGTACCCAAATTGTCTAATGTTCTCTGTGATATATTCTACAGGCCAGCCTTCTTCATCTCGTACAAGAAAGACTACAGCTGGACTCTGATTAATTATCAATTGAAGTCCAGTAAGAACATCACGTGCCTCTTGTAGCGCTTTATTAACCTTATTTTGCCTTGTTAAGTCTTCTATATGTAGAATTACTAAATCTGGTTGAATAAATATGAAGGACGTAGAGAATTTTTTTTGTTCACCTGTTTTTTTCATCCGGTACTCGCATTCTTCAGAAAAATTCGATTTTTCATGTAGACAGCTAAATAAGTTTTTCAGAATTCTCCCATCATCTTTAAATAATTCTGAAGCCTTAATTCCAAGACTAACCCCTTCAAAAGAAAGTTTCTCAATAGCATCATTAAAGTCAATTAAAACTAAATCTTCTCCTACAATTTGCCATGCAAAAGTAGGAATTGGAATGTTTTTAAAAAAATCAGAAAAACTTTCAGAATTTAGAGGTCGATTTTTTAACTCCATCAAATAGCTTATCACCAAACAGCTTTTAATATTTAATTTATCTTAACTTCTTAGTTATGAATATTAAGTCATTATATGTCAAATATGATTCAAAACTTTTGCATCATAGAATATCTTGTCAAGAAAATATTTAAAGATTCATTTATTTAATCAAACATTTTGTTAATTAAACCTCACAGAAAATCGTTGATCTTTATTAACATTAAAAATTTTGGTTACATTTATGTAAATTATTTTGTTAAAATCAACATATTTAAAAAAAAGAGAATCTTATTAGTTACTGTAGGGTAAGTGTTGATGTCACTCATGAATCATGAATCATGAATCATGAATTAATAAAAATAAATAAGAATATATATATTGAATAAAAAAAATTAGGCTTACAGAGATGGGTAATTATCGAACGGTTAGGGTACCCGAAGAATTAGTTGAAACTGTCTTAAATCTGATTAAAGAGCAAAAAGAATTAGGATACCGTTCACACTCTGAATTTATAATTGAAGCTGTAAGGCGAAGAGTAGAGGAATTGTTAAAAAATAATATTAATCACAAAAAAGAGCTTTTAATCAAACAAGAGACCTTTTGAGCCTTTCTACTTTATGTGTACTAGTAATCCTTAAGTTTTAGTATAATTCTAAATTTTTAATAATCCAATTAAGAAAACATATATATTTAGACACTATATTAATTTTAAATCTTAATTTCAAACACAAATAAAAAATAAAGGTGGATAATTATCGCAAGGCGCATATATGTTAAAGTCTACATAAAACATCTCGTTCGTAGTTAAAAGCAAAAAAACGCACGCGAAAGGAGAGACTTTTACTCAAGATAATGTTGGAGAAGAGAAGGAACGTTTTTTAATAAGCCTCGATCTAATGAGTTTGAAAACTCGAAAGGATTACGATTCATTTGGTAAAGTTGGAGAATTTTACTTCAAGATAGATGGTCCCAAAACTTTAAAAGCAAGATTTCCAAATAAAGGGGTCATTAAGCTCCAGAAAAATCAGACCTTCACATCTAAGGCAGATCTGTCTCTATGGAGTCAATTTAAAACGGTAAAAGTCGGACAAGAATCAGTTGAACATATAAAGGTCATCATAAGAGAAATGGACCATTTGAAAAAAGATCAAACCATTGCCGAGCAAGAATTTGAAATCAAACTTCCGCAAAAGACGCAATATGTAATCGTTCAGGATAAAAATGAAAACACTAAGGCTAAAATACGAATTCAAGCGACAAGAACACGATATTAATTTTTATTTCTCTATTTTTTTATTTTGATATTAAATAAATTAAATCTTAGTTCAATCTGTACAATTACATCACTTCTTTACAAAAGACTGCTAGAGGATCGTCTAATCCAGATTGTCCGAGATTTATAACCATTTTGTCCATACCCCTGTCTTCTAATTGAATTATCTTTTCTTTTACCTCTTCATGTGTGCCAATAAACATATTTGGAAGATATTTCTTCAATATTTTGTGTTTCCTCCTTATCTTTTCACGATCCTCCTGATTTTGTGCTAAAATAACTGTACAGAAGATAGATATTTCGAATGTTGCCGGATCGCGGTTATATTTCTTCAAATTTTCTTTAATGTCAGATATTTGATTATAGATTTTCTCTAATTTAAAAGGTGGCATCAGATATGGAATATTTATACCATCCGCTTCTCTACATGCGATATTGATCATTCTTTTTCCACTTGTTCCTAAAACGATCTGCGGATATGGTTTTTGTATGGGTTTCGGATAATTTCTATTCCTTTCAAGTTTCCAAAACTTGCCTTCATAATCGGTAACATCCTCAGTGAATAATTTCTTATAAATAATAATAGATTCTTCAAGTTCGTCAACTCTTCTCTTAGGAGTAGGAAATGGGTATCCATAAGCTTTATATTCTTCCAAATACCATCCAGCTCCGAGCCACATTAATGCTCGACCATTAGAAATATTATCTAATGTTGAAATCATTTTAGCCATGTAAGCAGGATTTCGGAAAGAATTACACAGAACGACATGACCTAATTTCACTTTATGTGTCTCTGTAGCTAGGGCGGCTAATAACATTACAGACTCTAGATACGCCTCCTTTTTATCTTGAGTTACATCAAAACCAATGAGATGGTCATTCAAATGAACAGAGTCAAATCCTAAATTTTCTACTCTTAATGTTAAATCACGAATTTCTGGATAATTCAAAGGTCCCCTAACATGATAACCATATTTCATATCCTTAAAAACTCTAAATATATTATTAAGTTTGCGCAAATTAAGAATAAAGACTAAAAATAGAAAATTAAGAATAAAAAAAATAAAAGAGCTAATTCAAAGTTACAATTTTTTCTCTTGTATTCGTAACAGTATTATTGCTATTACAACAATAGAAAGTGCTACAATAATCTGGATTATGCCAATCCCAGGAATACTTTCTGCGAAAATATCACCTAAAGCTAAAGAAATAACTAAAGTGGCTAATTCAAATAGAGCAAGATAATTAAGGATAGCTAAAAATTTATTTTCTATAGCTGATGATTTCGTGTTTAGAGTATTCCTTTCTCTATTTAATGAAGTTCGAATCCTTTTTATCACATCATCTGTTTGCTTGGAGAATGTGAACCCATCTAATTTGTCAATCATTTCGTTAAACATACTTGTTTTAAAAGTACTAGTAAAAAGTAGGCGTGTAATTTTTGAAATGATTATGTCTTTATTCAATTCCAGAACAATCCTGTTTAATTCAGACTCAAGAGACTCTAACCTATCAATTTTGTCCCGTAAAGATAATTCCTCGTCCATAGCTCGAGTTTCTGATATAACTTTATCAAATCTTTCAGCGACGGTAAGGATATTTTCCATATGCATTAGTAATAAAAATCTTTGGACATTTCCAACCTCAGGGCCAAACAGCGTATCAATTAAGAAATTCTTCATTGTATGAGGATCTAATAGCCCTGGTCCTGGAATGATTACATTTCCCGCATGAGTGATCATTACAAACTCATCTTTATATGGAGAAAGATTTTTTAATTTAATTTGATCTCTATAGGCTATAGGATCCAATTCTCGATATTTATCGGTACGTAATGTGAGTCCTATTGAATAATGAGCATTCTTTCCGATTTCATCTCTTACAAACCTATAATCTGCCCTATTAAAATCTGGTTTTGCGTCCCATATAATCCAAGTATGATGCCAAGGTTCTAAACTAGACTCCAACTTTGGTTTTTCAGCATAGTTTGCATTTTTTAATACGTGGATAACATTCTCTCTAATTTCAATAAATTTTTCAGTTATAGGTTTGCCTGTACTACCCATTATTATGTTCTGTGGTTGAGAAATTTCAATAAAATCTTCTATTTTATGGTAATTCTCAAAAATCAATTCACATTGGATAACGAGTACTGATCCGTAATGTATATGACCCTCTAATCGCAGTTTTCCTACCACGTCTGGTACTGTAGCACATGAAAACCTGTCAGAAGTTCCAATTTTAAAACAGACTGGCGCATACTTATGACCTTGACTAGAAATCCATTTTAATGGTTGATCTATTAGTGTACCATCCTCTTTTTCTACTTTAAATCTATAATCCTTGTATAATTTCAGTGTCCCTTCTTTTTCTAGAAATTTTCTTACATCTGGAAGGTCAAAATATAGCCCTAATTCGTAGAACTTCCAAAAAACAAGAGTCACCTTAAAAGTGTAATCTTCTTCTGTCATACTTTTCGTCATTTTATTTTTAATTATTAAGTTTTAACTAATTCTAATCATCTTATCAATTTAAAATGTTTTACTCTAGAAAATGTATTTTTAAAAAAAAATATAAAAATGTGTCTTTCTATTTAGACTAATATAGAAGATAATGAAGCGTCTATCTTCATTTTCGAATAAAAGGTAAAAAAATGAATAGTAAAGAAATTAGTCAACAGAGCTCTGATTGGAAGATTAGTATTGCTACATTGGAAGATGCGAAGGGCATTCATGAGGCCTTAATACAAAACTTAATCGAAATTCGCGATTTTGATAAAATCTCTAAAAAACAAAGGAAATCCTTAGAAAATCAAGGTTTTCTGAGGAAGGAAGTAGGAATTGATTATTATGAACAATTAATTGGAGATCCAAACGTCGACATCTATGTCGCAAAATATAATAGTGCTATCATAGGATTTGCTAGCATCCATAAAAAAAAGTATGACATAGTAAAAGTCAGGGATGTTATAGGAGAACTAACTTGTGATGATGAAAGAACACGGAAATTACTCTTAGATGATAATATAGAATTCGGATATTTAGATCAGGTAAGCATACTCGCTGAATATAAGCGCAAAGGATTAGGAACTGTAATTTTTCAAAGAGCATTACTTGGACTAAACACACCTGTAGTTGCTTTCATTGTAGAAGAACCACTACTAAATAAAGCTTCTATTTACTGGCACGAGTATAATGGATTCAAACTAAAAGCGACGAGTGGAGGGGAATACAAAGGTAAATCTTTTAAATTCCAGATCTTCATACACTGGAATGAAAAAGAATAAGAGTTTTTATTCTGGAATATCAGTTGGATGACCGAGTGAATCTATAATCTTAATAATATCCTCTGCTAGTTCATATCTCTCTGAACGAAATTTCTCCCGATTTAGTCGTTTTTCGATTATCAGTGGTGTACCAACTTTCACTACTAAACCTTTCCCTTTAAACATGTTTAAAATCTTTTTTTCTTCACTATATATCGCTATAGGGATTATCGGAGCACTTGCTACGATTGCAAATTTGATTATCGCTGCCATTGATTTCACTTGTATTTCTCGATCGTGCCTCGCTTCAGGTGTCATACCAACAAGATCACCCTTTTCATTTAATATCTCAAAAATCTTATCAATTGGCTCAGTATCTTCTTTGCTTTCAGTCCCCCGAATCATTCCAAGACTTTTTAAAACAGGTCCTGCAATCTGGTGTTTCATTAGTTTCGGATCGAGCATAAAGTGTACTTTACGACCTGTTACTTGACAAATTATAAGCATGTCTTGAATAATGTTTTTTGCTACTGTTGTTAGTATAGCCTTCCCTCGAATAGGAATATTCTCTTTCCCTACGATTCTTAAATCCGTGAAAAGTTTAAAATATAAACCACTTAATCCTTTTACCGCTCCATAAAGCGCATCAAATGCAAGCTTTTTTGGGTTTAATTTATTAGGATCTTCCGAAACATCTTGATCTTCAGACAATTTCTTTTTTTCACCTATTTGGATATATTAGTAAGGTAATTTATCTTTATCTTAAATGTGAACTATTCAAATATTCAATTATTAAATTTAAAGATTGTTCTTCCAATAATATTTTTATAAATATAATATTATTAAAGAAGTCATTCAAAATGATTTCTATGGAATCTAAAAATATTTTGAATATAAGAAATCTATTTCTTTTTTAGTTTTTCAAGATTCTTAGAATATTTTGTTTTCTCATCTAAATTTCCATTTAATCCATATAACTCAATAATGCTTTCAATAGTGGATATTTGATGAGAAATTTAGAAGTCCGAGGTTCCTATTATTCCTCCTACGAAACCTAAAACTCCGCCAGCTAATAAAGTGTAAGTTCCCAATGAAGTAATTGCTACCGCTGAAGTAGGTCCTATGGCTATGTTAAAGGGTAACACACCATCCACTATAGGAACGTCCCAGAATAATTGGGTATATCCTATCATGTCCAGTATTCCTAGATTAATTAATAAAATCAGTACACCCACAGCTAATGGTAAAATTGAGCCTATAATAGCAACAACTCGGCTTGCTAAACCCACTAGTTGAAGAATTCCAGAAAGTATAAAAACAATGTAGACGATAGCAAGAATATAAACAACCATTACTTCAACGTCCATAGTAATAGCATATCCATCTGCAGAGCTTAAGATAGTAGGAATATTAAATACAAACCCTAACCCAGATGCATATGCACCGGTAAAAAGAATTTCGAATAGGGTAAAGAAAAAGGTTGAAACAAGAGTTAAAAGAGCACCTATAAGAATTAAAATTTTTCCAGCTCCCATTAAATTTCATCCATTATTTTAATTATTTTTCTGATTTTATATTTTAATATTTAATAGGTTCACAGTTATATTTAAAATTGATCCAATTTTAATTCAATAAGATCTAATAATAACAACAATCCTATAACTGAAATGGCAATTACTTTAACACTATTTGTTGATAGTAGTAAATCCTAAACAATCATTAGATTTAAAATTAATGAAATAAATATATCTTGACTTCTTTTACTATAATTTATCGATAAAATTGTTAACTTCTTCCATTCGTTTCTCATAATACTCTTTTAAATCTGCTTCTGAAACAAAAGAAGGAATAACCTTTTCTGTATAAAGGTCAAAAATAGTACTTAATTTGGTTTTATGCTTAAGAGTTTCGATGAATTCTTCTCCTAGCTCTTTCAATTGCTTTAGGAATTCCGTCAATTAACTAAAATACCTCCCATTTTCCACAACGTGAACCCCAACGGGCAATTACTTTATTCTCATCTTGAGTCATCTTGACTTGAACTATGGTGCAATTATTGGCGCAATCGCCACAGAGAAATGCTGAAGTCTTAAACTCGATGTCTCCAACATCTAATCCTCGAAATAACGTTTCTGTTGGATGATCTAAGTAATAATCTCTAACTAAAATTGCCATCCCTAAGGCACCCATTAAAACATTATATTTTGGAACAATAATTTTTCGTTCTAAGTGTCTTTCGAAAGCCTCGATGATACCTTTATTATAAGATACACCTCCTTGAAAAACAATAGGATCCTCAAGTTCTTTTCCTTTTGTTAAATTGTTCATATAGTTGCGAACTAAACTATCACAAAGCCCGGCGATAATATCTTCTCTAGAGTAACCCGCATTTTGCTTATGAATCATATCTGACTCCGCAAACACTGTGCATCTACCAGCAATACTTACGGGGTTAGTTGATTTCACAGCATAATCACCAAACTCTTCAATAGGAATTCCAAGTCTTGAAGATTGATGATCAAGAAAAGAACCTGTTCCTGCTGCACATATTGAGTTCATCGCAAAATCTACAATTATACCATCTCGAAGGATTATTATTTTTGAATCTTGTCCTCCAATTTCTAAGATTGTCCTGACATCAGGATATAAGGATTGGGTTGCGACTGCATGAGCGATAATTTCTGTTTTAGCGAGATCTCCACCTACAACTGCTTTTGTTAGATATCTAGCTGAGCCTGTTGTACCGCAACTCCGAATAGCATACCCTAACAATTCTTCACTTTGTTCAATTTTGGACTTTAATTGTTCCATTCCTGCTTTCGCAGATTCAATTGGAGATCCTCTATTACGTAGAAAAACACTTGTAAGAAAAGTCCCATCCAAATCCATTAAAACAAATTTACAAGTAACGGAGCCGATGTCGATTCCAAGAAAGGCATCAGACTTTCCATCTTCTTTAATAATTTTATCTGAAACTTGAACCATAATTTTCACTATTTCTATGTGATTAATATTTGAGTACATTCATTATAAAAATTATCTCCATAATGCGGATAAATCTTTCTATTGCCATTTGCTTGAAATTTCGCAGTTTTCTTAATTTCGTGCTTACGTCTATCAGTTATTAAATCTACAAATGCTTCGATCCGAGTTCTAAATCCACCTTCCGCATCTGCGTGCTCATCGAACGAAAAATAAATGATTGGCAAATCATACATTTGTTTAAGTTTGTTGGTTATGATTGTACGAGCCGTTATTTCAGGCATGCAAGTGAATGGGTATTCGTGGATAAAGCCATCAAATCCCGCTTTAGCTTTATCAATGTATTCACCGAGAACCCACACGCATTCTCCTCCAATGTCCATTGGGAGATAAGGGTGTGATAAGTGTTCTAACCATTTTCGATGATAATTCAAATGAAATTTATGGACAATCCAGTCATATAAGCTTAAAGATTGGTGGATTTCTATACCCATTTCTCCTAACTTGCGACGAATATCAAGATTTACATATGGCTCTAGACATATATGAATCTCCCCGGATAAACCGACTCGTAATGGACTTCGAGATTTATCAATATCGAGTTTGTTAAAGTCTGCTTTAACGATATTTTTAAATTTTCTTAAAGCTGTTAGTTTATTAGTTTCGTCAAGTTTCTTAAATAAACCTTTGATAATATTTGTTGTATCTCCTTTATTGCGTTCATACGCTCGGAATAACCCTTCAGCTGTTTGTATATCATTCAGTAATTTCGCTTTTTTTACGAAGAAAATAACAGCTTTTACAAATTTAGAATAGGCAAATAAATCTCTTTTACCACCTAATTCTTGGAGAGTCTTAACCCATTTAAATTCAAGTAAGTCAGCTTGATCCAATGGGATTACGTTCACGTGTTTATAACCCATGTCGTGCAAGAGCCTTTCCTGAACGGCGTGATAGAAGCCAAATCTACAGGGACCACAATCAATAGCCATTACCAGCGTGTCAGCACCTTTTTTTATCGCGCTTACTAAATCCCCAAGAGTCGCTTTGAATGGAAAGCATACAAACTCAGGGCTATATTTTACTCCTATTTTAATAGCTTCCCGATTAGTTGGATCAGGGAGGACAACTTCAATATCGAGTTGCTCAAATAAAGTTTTAAATGCAATTCTGTTACTTCCCATATTGGGAAAAGATAATATCATATTCAGTTAATTTCCTCAGCGTAATATTAATTCCTTTAATTATAATGAATAATTTTAAGATATTTTGAATAATATGCTTTAAAATATTGGTAGATGTTGAGTTATA
>CAZRBD010000030.1:5061-31518 GCA_964598265.1 uncultured archaeon | reverse complement strand
ATGCTGCTATTGGTAAACAGATCACGGAGAATCGGTAATAAACACAAATCTTAATTAACAGCTTGACTAATTTGACTGAGTAAATCGGTCTTTTATTATCTTTTTTTTTTTTAAGAACTTTTTAGTTAAAAAATATGCTATTTGATTTCCAACAATCCTTAAGCAATGAACTCATTCTATTGCTATCTCAGAGTTAAATACTAATTTTGGTCAATTTTCTTTCACAGTTTTTATGAAAAAATACATAAAAAAAATCTTTTGCATAATTTATGCTCATTAATTTATTAGAGTGAATTAAATATTTGTACAAACCATTTTTAGTTTGATTAATGCATAGTCATAGTCATCGGAAAAAAAAACATAAAAAAAACATTTGTGTAAATATTTACATTTTGTGTAATAAAATCAAAAAGAATAAAAGTATCAATTATTTTAATATATAAGAAATATCACACCAATAAAAAATTGGTTTCATAAGAGTGATACAATGCGCTTAATAGAACAGAAAAGAAAAGACAGTATATATCTTTATTTTTTAGCTAAAGGGGAAAGAAAATATTTAGGAAAACCTGATAAGATAAATCACGAAAAAGCAAAAGAAGCATTACATCTTCTTGACACTCAAATTACGGAGTATAAATCTTGTCGAAATAGAATTGAAAAATATCTCCATGGAAAACATGAAATTGAATTCAAGGATTCTAAATATAAGATGATCTTTTTTGACATGGATGGAGTTTTGTTTGAGAAACCATGGCATGAAAGTATAAGTAGAAAGGTTGCTATTAGTACATGGGATCTCCTCTTCAAAAGATTAGGACAATACGATATGCACGAAGCGCTTAAGAGAAATTTTGAAAATGGTCTTTATGGTGACGATGATGACAACTATGTAAAATGGAAAGAAGCTACTTGCAACACCTTGAAAATCATACCATTGGATGAGAAAACGTTCCAAGAAGTGACTGACAGTCGAATTTTATCTCGAGGTGCTAAAGAAGTATTTCAAGTATTGAAAAAAAGTAATATTAAAACAGCTATAATTACAGGTAGTTTCTATAGGCTTGCACAAAGAGCAAAAAAAGAATTAGATGAAGTCAATCATGTCAGGGCTCAGTGTCGATTGTTTTTTGATGACAACAGTTTATTAAAAAGATGGGAGCTAAATAAAACTGATTATAAACACAAGATAGCTATTATGGAAGAACTTGCTTTGAAAGAGGGAATTATTGATAAAAATGGGCATCCTAACCTTAATCAATGTGTATATGTTGGAGATGATGTTAACGATCTAGAAGCTTTTGGAGCAGTTGGGCTGGCAATTGCGTTTAATTCACATAAGAATATAGTTAAGAAAGCCGCTGATATAATAATAATAGGTGGAGACTTAACTGAGATTCTTTCTCCTCTTTTCGATTTTGAAATGGATAAGGAAAAAATATCATTTTATGTATCAAAAGATGTAAAAGAAAAATGGTTAGATTTTGCTAAAACCAAAAATTCCTCTACGTTACCTGATTTTATTATGAAAAGTATAGAATTCTATATTAAAGAAGAAAGAGCTTCCTAAAAGACATAGAATAAGATCCCTCTCTTTGAGGAGTAGTAGCTTTATAAGAGTTTCTAATTTAATTTAAAAAAGAGAAAAAAAATTTAATTTTGTTTTATATTATTTTTTTGAAACAACTTCGTCTAAATGTTGTACCATCATTTTAGAGGAATTTGCATGTTTGATTTCTAACCTTTTTTTGTTTAACTTATCGTCAATTCCAGCAATTCTTTTTACCATGGTTTTTCGAGCTTCAATGTCATATTGGGTTGTAATAGCTATTTCTTCCATAACTGGACTCCCACCTCCATGGTAGCTTCCATAGAGATGGATTCCTCCAGTTGCAGAACAAGATACATCTCCAATATACCTCCAGAGTTGTGCAGCATTCTCAGGCGCAATCTTTGGGTTTCGAGTAATATATTTATAGAGTTTATCTTTCAATTGGGGATTAACAAAATCCCTTTCGTGTGGAAATGTAGCTGGAATGCCACCACAGATATCCGTGATAATCTCAGCTTCACGGTATACAGCTTCTCCACTCAAACACCTTCCAACATTGCAATAAATTGAGTTCGGAATATAACTTCCCGGACCGTATGGTATAAAACCCATACCAGGCATATATACCTCCGGTTTACCTAAATCAGAAGCAGTGTATCCTGCAGCATAGCCAAGTTCTGTAACTAAGATTAATTCGGCTAATTTATGCCTTACGTGTGATGCCTTTGCAATATTGTTATATTCTGCAGCCAAAGCAGCTGTTCCTGTCGTAATATCACCAATTGCTGGTTTGCATCCCGAGTAACTATGCCGATGAAAGAGACCAAATAATAATGCAAGGACACCCCCATGCTGGTATTCACCGCATAAAAAGACTCTTTCCCAGGGTACAAACACATCGTCAAAAATTATATACGAATCAGTAGCTCCTGGTGTAAAACCACGTGGAAAATGTTCTCTCTCACGTAAATTATGAATAGTAACTACTTGAGTAACTCCCTCATAATCTCCTGGTAGTGCGAATGCAACAGCATAATCTTTATCTTCAGGTCTTAATGCTCTTGTCGGGATAACTAATAGTTCGTCAGAAACGGAAGCCTCCGAGATATGCAGTTTACAGCCACGGACAATAATTCCATCTTTCTTCTTTTCTACAACATGGACATACATATCAGGATCTGCTTGATCAGCAGGGCGTTTAATTCGATCACCTTTTACATCAGTTTGAGCACCAGCTGCAACTAAATCTTCCTGTTGAAATCTTAACAGCCATTTTTTAAAATTTTCATGGTAATGAGATTCTCCATTATTTAGTTTATCAGCCTCATATGAAACATTGTATATCGCATTCGTTGCATCGCAACCCATGCATCGTTGGATGCATCCACCAACTTTTTGACATAATTTGCGGGTCATATCCTGCTTTTTATGAAGGTCATCAGTACTATGATGAACATGCGTAAATCGATTAATAATTTCACCCGTAAGATGAGATTTTACTTGGATTAAATCTCTGTATTCAGGGTCGTCAAATACATCGAAAGTAGTTCCAATCGTGTTTAGACAAGGCATTTGGAGGTCATCTAAACGATCAAATTCTTTGCCATCATAATAAAGATTAGATTTCATTCTACCTAAATCTTTCATGTACTGTTCTTTTGTTCTAACCATTTCTAATCAATTGTTTTTGGTTTAATTTTTTAACTATAACTACATTTGTATAATTTTAATTAAAGAAGTTTTAAAAATTGATCTTTTGTTCTCATTTTAAATACTTCAATTAATTATAGATCTTTTTCATTTTATAAATTTTATAATTTTAATGGTGTAATAATATTACTAATTTAACTTTTAATCGCCATTAGATACATAATGGGGAATAATAAGTAAGATATGGAAAATGTGATAAACACTTTACATTTCAAATGTAGAATTTCCAATTCTAACCAAATTTTCACATAATTATGATATTAAGATATAATAATGTTTAAATAATTATTATATCATATTTCAAATAGAATAAATAATAATTATGAATGTATCTGAAGATCTCATTAATTTGTTCAAAACATTGGGAGAATCAACGAGATTAAATATTTTAAATTTTCTTCAAGAAAAAGAAAAATCTGCTCAAGCCATTCAGAAGGCTTTAAATAAAAGCCAATCAATTATCTCCCAAAGATTAAAAAACCTGATCGACGCAGATATCTTAGTTGTACAGCGTAAACAACATCAGAAATATTATAGAATTAAATACCCCAAACTATTAGATATTCTTTCTAGATCAGAAGATTTGATCTCGTTAAAGAATAAAGCGAAAATCGATAAATTAACTGATAGCGATGTTATGGACACTTTATTTTAGGAGTTGATAAAATATGTCTTTAGAAAAAGTGAAAATCTTAATTTTAGGACTAAAAAGTTCTGGAAAAACTTCAATCGTTTTGAGTCTACAAAAAAAAATCAATTTATTAAATTTTATTAATTTAAAGCCTACGCGAGGCATTAATAAAATCGAATTTGAAGAAGGTAATACTAAATTTTATATTTGGGACTTTGGAGGTCAAGAAAGTTACCGGAAAGAATATATTGAAAGGATGGATCGTTATTTCAACGAATCTAAGAAATTTATTTATGTTATAGATATTCAAGAGCAAAAACTATACGACAGCTCATTAGGATTTCTTGAAGATATCATCTTAATTCTCAAGAATAAAGAACTTTCTATGAGTATTTCGATCTTCTTACATAAATATGATCCAGACTTAGAGATTGAAGAGGATATTCCAACAAATCTGGTTAAAAAAATTGAAGCGTTAATCCCTAAAGAATTTAAGTATAAAATTTTTAAAACAAGCATTTATACAGTTTTTCGAAAAATGCCTTTTCCTTAAAATTTTAATGGATGAAAACATGATTTACAAAAGATCTTTATCTTAAAACATGAAAACTTAATTTTTCACCCAATTTTATTTAGAAATAATATCTATTCTTCCCAAATTTCCTTTCTTAAAGATTTCAAAGTTTGGTTTCATAATTTTTGTCCAGTTTTTATGTAGATTTTGCGATTTACAAAAGTTTAAAATTTCTAAGGTTACTATGAATCTAAATTTGATAAATATTTGTTATGTTAAGTGTTTAAAACCGTTATATTTTAATTTTGTGGGATGAGGATTTGAAATTTTTAATTCTTTCTTATTTTGATGACTGGGAAGGTCCAAAAATATTTTTACAACATCCAAAAACTAAAGATCATAAAGAGTTGGAGCAAATTCCTCAGTTAATGAATCTTTATGATAAAGGATTTTTTACTCATTCAATAAAAGGATTTGCATCAGCAAACCTGATTTTCGATGTTCCAAGTAATTACATCAGGGGTGGAACTGAATTACTCCAAATAACAATTCTTTGTAAAGATGAATTTTTAAATACAGATCTTTCAAAATCACTTCTTAAATGGTTCGTGGATCAAGTAAATGAAATTAATGATGCATATAAAGCGTTTTATCCGGATTTAGATGAAAAATCGGAGAGTACAAATAAATTTGTTATTCCCTTTTACGCTGATTCTTCTAAGGAAAAAAAGGGTAGTAGAAGTAAATTAATACAAGTTCAAGATTTATTTTTTAATGTTTTCTATAATTTACCTAAGGAAAGCATTACAATTAGGCGTTCAGACTCAAAGATATTTATATTTGGGCTTTCTAAAGTAGGAAAAACATCGATTATCAAAGTTATTCAAGGTTATCAAAATAGGAGCACAATTCCCACTTTCAATTCTTTTCATATTTTTGTCTATTTTATATTCCTTACTCATGAAAGTATTTGTGTAAAATCCAGATTAAAATTAGTATACCTACAATGGAAATTATAAATGAGGCGATATAATGCACGTTCTGTATTAAGAATCCCGCAATTATACCTGTAGGCATTACACCAATTCCTCTAATAAGTGGTACTATCCCATAAGATTCTGCTCTCCTGGTTTCATTTAAATTTGTTAAGGTTATACCTTATGAGGGTATAAGTGTGGTAGTAACCGCAGCATTGATAATTAATCCTATAATTAATAACGGAAGTAATGAACTTTTAAAAATATTCTACCAAAAAAAGAAAGCCATAACAATTAGGGAAAAGAATGTTAAACCAAATAATTCACATAAAATCAAAGTTTTTTTTTTTCCGATTTTATCAGTGAGATGGCCTGCGGGAATTTAAATTTTCTGATGTGATATATTATTAGGAAAAATGTAATTCAATACTCAATTCCATATCTTGCAGTGATCCCTTTTGAAGAATAATAATGCTTTATCATTCTCATCTCTGTTAAAAGATCCGCTCTTTCTTTTAATTTCGGATGCATCTTTTGACCACCAGTAAGAATCAGTTCAACTTTTTCAGGTTTAATTTCGAGTAATTTCATAACCTCTTCTACTTCAATAACTCCCATTTCTATAGCTACACCAACCTCATCCAGGATAACAATATCATACTCATCACTTATAATAATTTCTTTTGCAAACTCAATTGCTTTTTTCCCCTCCTCTAAATCTATTTCTCGTGGAATTTCTATAAGGTCTTTAGTGCCAAATTGTCGAATTTCGAAATTAGACGTGTTTTTTATTGCATCTACTTCCCCATACATTGTATTTCCTTTCATGAATTGAATTAGATATACCTTAAAGCCGTGTCCCGTAGCCCGAAATCCTTGACCAAGAGCAGCAGTGGTTTTCCCCTTCCCGCGTCCAAAATAAACTTGAACATATCCGTGTTTTAGCCTTTTTCTAATATTTTCCTTCACTTTTTTCTTTCCCTTTCCAATATTTTCCATTGATTTGAATTATTCCACTTCTTAAATTACTCTAATGTTTTACAAAAATATACACTAAAGCATAGAAGGGAATGGATGAGTTTTATTAATTTTTCTTTTTTTAAATTTTTTTGTGTGTCTTGTACTTTATATTTTTCTATATGTGTAATTTTTTTCGATTAATTTTTAGAGAATTCTGATATTCTTCTAATTGGCGTTTTTCCTCACGGATATCTCTCAGTGTGAAGTTGAGCAAGGAGCAAATATCATTAAATTCCTTCTTCTCCATTTGTAAAATTTTATTTGATATGATCTGAAATTTGATATTAAAGTTATTAATTCAGGAAACTCTCATAGATCAGTCCAGGATATATAAAGTTTTCTGAGGAAAGGAATCTCACATATCACCTTTGGAAACTTTTTTGTATTATCAATAGAAAACCCTATGCTTGTAACATGGCTATTTGATACCTTTAAATGAAATTGATGAGTTTTCAAGAGATTTTCTATAATTCTATTTTCTGAAGCAACCAACTTGAAGCACTTCAAAGCTTTTTTGAATTCATTTTTTTCCCAAAAATCATAACCACGATTTAACTCATCATTATAAAATTTGAACTGCTTCATTTTCTTCTTATATAATCATTATTTACCCTAGAATTTATGTTTTCCATTTGATACAATTACGATAGTTTATAAATAAACTAGCTAATCAAAAAGTTTTAGAAAGTCGGGATTATCCGCTATAGAACTGAAATATTTTGAATCTTTAATTGCTCCAAATCAAGGGTGCGAATATTTTTTAGCTTCCTTCAAGTAATAAATTGCTTTATCTATTATTCCCATCTTTAGAAAATACCAAGCGATATTTTCGTAAATAGCAGGATGCATCTTGTCTAGCTTATTCAATATCTCATTTACGATTTCTTCTAAAGTTTCATTTATAATATCAGCCACCATAAAAGTATCAGTCATATTAACCCAAAGCGACGCAATCATCCTTTTTTTTTCTACATTCTGAGCAATGATCCTTGGAACACCTATATTCAAGGTTTCTGGACTAACTTTTGGGTATTTCATATTAGCCCAATAATTTTTTGTTAGTTTTAGTGCTGTCTCACTCGCTTCTTTTGTTTCTTTTCGATTCAAAGCATAAATTACATTTGAAATTGAATACTGATCATCCAGAACTTCTGGATTCTTAATAGATCGTTCGAGATATTTATTTATAATATCTTGACGTCCTGTATAAAATGCAGCCAAGAAAATACCTGTAATGTATAATGGTTTTAAACCATTATATTCAATTGCTTTCTCATAAATAGTTATAGCTTTATCCCATCTATTTTTTGTTCCATAAAGATGTGGTAAAAGTTCATACACCTTATCAGGGCAATTGGGATTGCTCGCTGCTAATTCAAATACTTTTATTGCTAGATCAATATTAGAGTCTTTTGATTTCTGAACTTGAACTTGAGTTTCAAAGTTTATTGGTTTTAATTTTACATTCGCTATGCTTGTTCCAATTAGCCCCAAGAATTTAGCTTTTTTTTCTGCTGGAATGCTTTCTAGCACTTCTCTAATGTATTGAAAAGGTGTTTTTGTTGTAAAGGAGTTAATTATTATCATTGCAAATTGCGGTGCAGCCTCCAAGAGCTTCCCAGGATTCTCTTTATAAGTCTCAAATAATGTTTTCAGTTCTTCTTCATTTAGATAACATAGGTATCCTCTAACTGCCAAATATTTCATGACTGTACTATGACCGCTTGAAAACCTTTTAGCGATCTCATCCTTAAAAATTCTTTTAGCCTCAATGTCTCCGGCTTTTGTCAACTTCTTTAATAAAGGAAAAGATAGATTCGAATGAAGGAGTCTTGTGTCATAATTATTCTCAGACCATGTTTGTAGATTGCTACAATGCCCCCAAAATTCAGCAGATGGAGGAACCTCAACTTTATCCCGTTTGCGCTCCATTGATTTATCCAATTTTTCAGCAGCTTCATCTATAGATTCGATACTATCAAATGTTTCAATTTCATCAATTGGGATTCTTAATAATAAATATTTACAATGTTTGAATTCTTTACCGTCTACATAAATGATAGTACTATTTCCTTCCAATTTTAAGCTGATGTGGTCATTAACTTTAAATTCTTGCAGAGTTTTTTGGGAAATATCATTAGATAAGTTCATTTTATTGAGATTTCTCCTTTTTAACAATTTTTTTTATAATTTCATTTAACACTTTACTAGCATTCTCATTGAATCTTAAATCTGCTAATCGATCTAAAGCGGTTTCCCCCCGATTCACGAAGATTAGTCTAGCACCGTTCTTTTTAGCGATTCTTGGTATTATTCCTGCGGGTTGCGTTATTAAGGATGAGCCTACCATTAGAAAGACATCGGCGAGTTTTGTATGGTTAAATGACTTATTTAATTCCTCTTTGGGAAGTTCATCATCAAATTTAATGATAGATGACTTAATGGATCCTCCACAAAAACATTTACTTGGACGATCCCATGTTTTAGCATATTTTTTTCCGCATTGCTGGCATCTGGCCAAAGTTATATTTCCATGAAGTTCTGCTATTATTTCATCCTGAATTCCAGAAGTCAAGTGGAGATTATCGATATTTTGAGAGATAAGAAATTTCAATAAGTTTAGTTCTTGTAGCTTAACTAATGCCATATGAGCATCATTGGGTTTAATATTTTTCCAATTAACAGATAATGCATTATAGAGAGTGGTTTTATTAGTTTCTGACCTCCATATTCCTCTATAATCAGGAAGCCCCGATTCAGTGCTAATCCCCGCCCCAGTAAAAGCAATAAGGTATTTTGAATTCTTAATCCACTTCGCTGCAAGATCGATACGCTCTTTAAATAAAATCATGTTTTCACTGTTTTTTAGTACGTAATTAAGCTTATTTTAAATAATAACTTCAGAACTAAAAAATCCTTGGTTGTAAGAAAAAATATTCGCTAACTTTATTTGTTTAATTTAGCGGAAAATATTCTTGCATGAACAATGGGTATATCCGTCTGAAAAAATTTGAGAATAATATTACTTTTAATTCGAAAAACATTTATAATTCCTAAATGAAACTCTAAAAAATCCAAAAGTAGCTTAAAAATTGGAGATTCTTAATGGTTGAGAGTAAATTAATGAATTTAAAGGAAGCTATTTCAACTCATATTCAAGATGGAGATCTTATAGGAATTGGAGGGCTTTCTTTTTGGAGAAAACCTATAAGTGCTTGTAGAGAAATAATCAGGCAAAATAAAAAAGGTTTAACTATCTGTACATTTGTTGGAGGGATAGATGTTGACTTGCTCATAGCTGCTGGATGTGTTTCTGAAGTGAGAAGTTGCTTTGTGGGAATGGAAATTTTCGGAATGGCACCACATTATAGAAAAGCAGTAGAATCTGGTTCGGTTAAGATTTCTGAGGAAAGTGAAGCTTCCATAGCATTAGGATTACGAGCTTCTTATTTGAAAGTCCCATTTATGCCTTTAAAAGGAATTATTGGAACCGATTTACCTAAAGTAAGGAATGATATCAAACAGTTTGAAGACCCTCTAGGCTCTAAAACTCAATTAATGGCACTTCCTAAAATCGATTTAGATGTAGCTATATTACATGTACCATATGCGGATGGGAAGGGGAATGGCAATATTGCAGGTGCAGTCTGGATGGATGCAGATATGGCAAAAACCGCTAAAAAAACAATCATTACATGCGAAAAGCTTGTAGAGACTGAAGATATTCGCTACTTACCTGGTAAAGCACAATTACCTATGCAAACAACAAGTGCAGTTGTTAAGATTCCTTTCGGGGCTCATCCAAGTTCTGTTTACCCTTTGTATACATTTGATGCGTTACATATTCAGTCATATTTAAAAATGAATTTCGAAGATTATAAGCGTAAATTTATTGATGTAAAAACTAACGCGGAATATCTAGAGAATGCTGGGGGAGCAGAAACGATATTAAATATCTTATTGTAATACTAATTTAAACATAAACATCTGTTATTAGCCCTCAAGATAGTCAATGCTAATTTTCAATTTTTTTGTTACGGGTCGAAAAATTAAAAAGTTTACATTGATGAACTAATCCAAATAAAAATAAATTATAATTTACCAAATTAGTTATTAAATAAGCTTTATAAAAAATTAAGAGTTATTGTCAAAATGATTTACTTGGAAGTCAAAATACCCGACACTCCGGGAAGTTTAATAGAAATGATTAAACCAATCTCCCAATATGGTGGAAATATTTATGGAATATTACACAAACATGATAAAAAATTAAATAATATGATTCCTGTAACTATTTGGTTTGATTTAAATGAGGAACTTATTGATTTGTCTATAAAAAATATTCAAAAAGATTTAATTGAAAAAAATATAGAAATAATTAAAATTTCTATAGGTCCTAAAAAACAGATGATAACCGTAATATTATCGGGACACGTTTTCGATACAGACATAACTGACACAATTCAACGTTTAGATTTTAAAAATATTCATGTTCTTGAATTACAAGCTAAATTTACTGGATTTGAAGATATAAGTAATGTTAAGCTGAATTAAAAATTCCTTAATTAAATAAAAAAAATAGAGTTAATTCTTGAAATTAAAAAAATTAGTAAAGAGAAAAATCTTTTCTTCATACATTCATATAAACTAAAGAGGTGCGGTGATTTGGAACTAAAAATATGTTTAATCGGTAAAGGTAATGTAGGAACCTGTTTTTTAAAATTATTAATTGAAAGAAGAAATACTATTAAAGAAATTTATAATTGTGATTGTAAACTAGTTGCAATTTTCGAACACGATGGCGCACTGATTAATAAAGATGGAATAGAAATAAATGAGATTTTAGCCAATAGTATTAATTTAAGAAAAAACATATTTTGGAAAAAAGATATAAAAGCTAAAGATCTAATTTCCAAATTAGATATAAATATCTGTATTGAAACAACTCCTACTAATCCACATACTGGAGAACCTGCACTAACACATATTATTGAATCTTTAAATAATAATATTGATGTAATCTCGTCAAATAAGGCCCCCTTTTTTTTACAGTTTAAAAAGATTAAAAATTTAGCTGAAAAAATGAACTGCTTTATAAAATATGAAGCGACAGTTGCTAGTTGTGTTCCTGCTTTATCTATTAAAAAAAATCTTATAGGGAATAAGATTACTCGTATTGAAGCAATATTGAATGGGACGAATAATTATATTTTAGATCGAATGGCAACCGAAGGAATTTCTTTTGCTGTAGCATTGAAAGAAGCACAAGAGTTAGGGTATGCAGAATCAGATCCAAGCTTAGATGTTGGTGGTTTTGATACAGCTGGCAAGTTAGTAATTCTTGCAAATGAGATACTTGATTGGTACAAAACTATCGAAGATGTAAAAATTGAAGGAATTACTAAAATTACGCCACAGGCTCTGGAATTAGCGAAATTAGATGGTTATATAATAAAACATCTAGCGATTGCAGAAGAAAATAGTTTAATCGTCGAACCAAGGTTGGTAAAAAAGGATTCACTTCTAAATATTACTGGGGCATTAAATCTTATTAAACTTCAAACAAAACACGCAGGATCTATAATATTAATAGGAAAAGGAGCTGGTGGTTTTGAAGCAGCATCTGCGATACTCAATGACTTCATTAGTATCGTTAAAGAGAGATCAAAGGAGAGCCATAATTAAAAATAAATAAAGAGGACAATTCCAATGAAATTTCATTCCACAAATTATAATTCTAAAGAGGTGGATTTTAAAACTGCTATTCTACAAGGGCAAGCTTTGGATAATGGATTATATATGTTAAATGAAATCCCTAAATTAACTGAGGAAATAATTGATTCTTTTAAAAGTATGGATTTCATTGAAATAACTCGAACTGTAATTTCAAATTTAATTGGAGATATTATATCGGAAGAGAAACTTAATATAATCGTTAACAATACCTTTAATTTTAAAGTTCCGATTGAAAGAATTGTGAAGAATGATTACATATGCTTTTTAGATCAAGGACCCACTTGTAGTTTCAAAGATTTTGGAGCAAGAATGTTAGCTAGAATAATGGGATATTTTCTCGAAATTGAAAAAAAGAAGTTAATAATACTAACGGCAACTTCCGGAGATACGGGTGGTGCTGTTGCTCAAGCATTTTATGAAATGCCTCGAATTACAGTTGTGATTTTATACCCTAAAGATGAAATTAGTGATTTGCAAAGAAAACAGATGACAACTTTAGGTAAAAATGTTATTGCTTTTGGGATGAATGGAAAATTTGACGATTGCCAAAAGTTAGTAAAAACTGCTTTTGCTGACAAAGAGTTAACAAATCTTAATTTATCTTCCGCGAATTCTATAAACTTTGGTCGATTATTTCCTCAAACATTATATTATTTCTGGAGTCATTCCCGAATTACTACAACAAAGGGGGAAAAAGTCATATTTTCTGTTCCTTCAGGCAATTTTGGAAATCTTACAGGAGGTCTAATTGCTAAGAAAATGGGTCTTCCTGTTAAAATATTTATTTCAGCTGTAAATGAAAATAACGAATTTCCTACCTTTTTAAAAACCGGCAAATATAATAAAGTCGAACCTTCTAAAAATTGTATATCTAATGCCATGAATGTAGGTCATCCTTCAAATCTAGCTAGAATATTTGATCTATATAATGGACAAATAGATGAAACTGGAACTATACATAAAATGCCAAAAATAGAAGAGATTCGTAAAGATATTATTTCTTATTCTATAACTGATAGGGTCACTAAAGATACAATTATAAACTTCTATAATAATTATAAAAAAATAATAGAACCTCACGGAGCTGTTGGATGGGCTGCTACTCAGAGGTTTCGTAATTCCTTTCCAAATCAAAGGGGCGTTAAATCAATAACATTTGAGACTGCAGATCCTTCGAAATTTCCAGAAGAAATTATCTCATTAATTAAAATTACACCAGAATTACCAGACTCGTTAAAGAAAATACAGAATAAAACAGAATTTACAAATTTAATAGAAATAGATAATTACACAGATTTTAAGGGTTTTTTACAGGAAGAATTAAGTAATTAACACTCTTTTTTACAGCTGATCATTTAAATCTAAAAATTTAGAAATAATATTCCTTAATTCAGAATACTTATAGACAACTGGAAGTTCTGGATATTCCTCAATAACATTATTAGGAGGCCTAAACAAGATGCCTTGTTTTGCTTCTAATAGCATTGGAATGTCATTATAAGAATCTCCTGCTGCTATTACATCATAATTTAAATTTTTTAGGGCTACAACTGTGTGTTTTTTCATTTCTTTAACACGAATTTTATAGTCAGTAATCATCCCTTCTTCATCAATTTCGAGATTATGACAAAAACACATAGGAAAGTTTAATTTCTCCATAAAAGGCATTATAAAATCTATAAAACTATCTGTTACAATAACTACTTGCGCCAAAGATCGAATCCAGTCCAAAAATTCTCTTGCGCCAGGTAATAGTTTCATATTCGAAATAATTCCTTGAATAACCTTTAATGTAATTCCGTTTTTTTTTAGAATTTCTATTCGATTTTTCATTAGAACATCGTAATCAGAAATATCTCTTGTAGTTAATTTAAGATCATCAATACCAGTTGCTTTACTTATCGCTATCCAAACTTCAGGTGTAAAAACACCTTCTAAATCAAAACAGACTATATACATGATAAGGCTTAAGTATAAATTTTTATTTAGATTTTCATTAAATCCCAATTAATAAGGATAATTTTAGGATTGAATTTTTATAAAATCTTAAACCTTTTATATCTAACGAATAAAATTCTCTAGTATGAGGGATATGTAGTGAGTGAGCGTTCATCTGATTATACAGTTGATGAAATGATGACTGTATTAATGGCCAGGGAGGTTAATAATGATGATGTTATGATAGTTGGCGTCGCAACTCCCATGGTATGGGCAGCTTTTACTTTAGCAAAAGTAACACATGCACCTGATGCGATTTACCATTATATAATGGGTAATACGTTTGTTATGGAACCTCGAGAAGTCAGTTTGCTATATCTTGAAATGAATACCGCAAGGGCTTATCGATTTCAAGACAGTGTAGAATGTACTTTGGAATCTCTTCCTTCTGATAAACTAACTACAATTGAATTTTTCAGACCAGCTCAGATTGATCCTTACGGGAATACCAATAATATTTGCATTGGAGATTGGAATAAACCAAAAATAAGACTTCCTGGAGCTGCAGGCATTTTAGATTTTAGTATGTTTTATAAACGTGGGTCTTTCCTCTATACACCGAGACATGATACAAGAACTTTTGTTTCTACTGATAAACTTGATTTTATATCTGGTGTAGGATTTTCCAAAGGAAAATCTTCCATATGTGGGGGATCAGGACCTCAGTGCGTTATTACGAATCTTGCGTATTTAGATTTTGATGATGGATCTAAAAGAATGAAATTAGGTTCAATTCATCGTGGAGTTGACCTAGAAACTCTTAAAGATTCAACTGGATTTGAGCTAATAACACCGAATGAGTTGAAAGAAACTTTACCACCAACAATAAAGGAAATTCAATTACTAAGAGAAAAAGTAGATCCATTAAATATTAGGAAATTAGAAGTTCTTTCAGGAAATGAACGCGAAGAGCTACTACATGATATAATTCAAAAGGAATTAGCAAAGCAAAATAAATTTCCAACGTTATTAATTTAGGATTATAATAAAATTAACATTCGATTTGATTAAACATGCATATTTTAGAGGATTTTGGAATTACTGAGCGGATAGTAGTTATTGTTAGACACAATAGGAGCATAGAGAATGAATTCGCGTGAAAGAGTAATGAATACCCTGAATCATTCAGAACCTGACAAGCTTCCTATTGAACTGGGTGATTATGAAACAGGGATTCATATAATCACTTATCGCAACCTCATTGATTATCTAGGAATCGAAGACAAGAACATTGGATACAACAATTTTCCTGGACAGACCGCAAATCCATGTGAAGAGCTTCTAGAGTTTTTTGACACAGATACTAGATGGCTTCGAGCACCATTGGCGTTTCTGCCTGAGAGATATATTCTTGGGGTAGAAGGAAAGTTCCAGGGAATTTGGGACCAGTTTGGTATATTCTGGGGAAGAAATGCAGAGAAGGTCTCTGATGAAATTCTCTACTATGAATCTGCTATCAATCCTCTGAGTAAAATGACAACAGTTTAGCAAATAAAAGAGTATAACTGGTCTGATGGAACTAATAATAGACATATGATTGATAGCAGGTTAATCTCAAATGAGGGAGAAAAAAATGAGTAAGACTATAAGTACAAGAATAAGTGATGAAGACGCAAAAAAATTGGAAAAAATCGCAAAAAAAGAAAATATTGATCGTTCTGCTCTTGTGAGGAAATTCATTTTACAAAAGTTGAGCGAGTATGAAATAAAGCAAATGACGGAATTATATCAAAAAGGCATAGTTAGCCTACAAAATCCTGAATTGAATGGAATCAATTATTAATGAAAACAATAAAAAAATAATGTAATTCATTGAAAGCTTACGAAAAATTATTGATTTTTATAATGTGGGGATCCTGCCTTCATAAAACGATTCAAGTGACGAATTGACGCTACTATTTTTCCTGTTTCTTTTTCTTCTAATGTAGAATCAAGCCAAAAATACTCCGTTTTCCTAGACACTCCAATACAAACGTATTTCCCTTTAACAATATAAGGAACACCAATAAGTGCTGGTCCGTTTATGTTCCTAAGTTCGGTCGCACCATAGAATGGAACGGCTTTGAATTCATCAGTACTCGTTTGCTCAAAACCCAATGCCATGGCCTCAAACATAGCTGTAGGATATAAGATCGCATTTTCCCAAGGAGATTTATCTTTTCCTTTATAATAATCCAATTGATCTGTTATCCTTCTTAATCCTTTATTAGCTACTTCTTGTGTAAGCAAAATCTCTTGAGAAGGAAGCTCATCCCCGATTTTATATCTTGCTAAAATACGTAAATCCTCTTGCTTACTATTTTTTAATTCTACAGCTTGTAAATATGATGGTACTTTGGGTGAACCTATTGATACTGTCCCTGTCATTATTTGTTGCCCATTTTTCAATTCCGCCCACGCTTTAACTTGCACATCTTTCGTTGCAATGGGTAGCATCTGTTCAGTTGTATCTGGGGGTAATTCTATGATTGCTCTTACTTCTTCTTTATCGACTGTTGCAAACGTGTAATACATGCTAACAGTCCCCTGCTCAAACCAACGATCACCAAATATTTTCTGCGCCAAAGGTGCGAACATGCTTAAATGTATAGTTCCTTGTATCGTTCCACCACGCATACCAACACTTTTAGCTACTTCGTCATCATGAATTGATGTAGTTTTGTCTCTCACAAGATTTTCTGGTGCTCGCCAACCTCCGAAAATTTTTCTATCTTTAATTTCAATATCATTTGCCATATAACGTTTACCTATTCTTATTTAATTCTTAAAAATTGATATTACTAATTAAATATTTTTCAAAAAACTAACATATCAATATTAAGTTTAAATCTTAAAAAAATAATCATTTTGGTCTTAACTTACAACTCACATTACAACATGATGACACCACCAAATCTTAGATATACATTATAAATACTCTCTGATAATATGATCTTGCTATAAATTTGACAGTGACTTTAGATAAATGACACAGACTTTTCTACATATTCAAGATAATGGCGAATCTCCATTTTCTTTTTTTCTTCGCTCCAAGAATATTCTCGTGCTATTAAATCGGCAACGGTTTCAGCAAATTCAGAAGATTTTTTATGATTTATAAACGAGCTCATCTCAGTCTCTGCTTCCAATATCCAGGTTTCCTTTTCTGATGTGCAACAGCAATAATTATTATTTTATCTATATCTTTTTCAAAAACATAAAATATGGAAAAAGGAAATCGCCGAGTATTATATTTATGTATATTTTGCTCATAATAAAGCCATCTTTCTGGATCTTTTTCAATAAATTGAAGTGATTTTTCTATTTCTTCTAAAAAATCGAGCCCTAATCCTGAAGATTGTTGATTGTAAAATTGTGCAGAAAAATTCATTTCTTCTTCAGCTTCCAACAAAAAAGTGCTCGTTCTCATTTCAGATTGGCTTTTGCATCTTCTAAAACCTGATTTGCGGGTTTTTCTGATGTTTTTCCTTGTTTAGATCGATTATATCTGCGTTTAACCTCATCGATCCATAATTCTTCGGTGTTTTCTTCTTCATCTCCTTCTTCTAAGCTTTCTAATAATTGTCGAATTAGTAATGCACGATCACGAGTGGAAAGTTCTAATGCTTTTTTTCCAATTTCGTTAATGTTTGATGTCATTTTCTTATACATCATATTTTTTTTTGTATTATGATACAAGTAAAGTTCGAAAAAATAAATGTTTTGTGAACTAATTAGAACATTTTTTCAAGTTTAATGAAGAATTTAAACACTAAATTAGGAAGTCTTATTTCATTTCTACATGATTTATCTAGATCGAAGTTGTTTTAGAGAAAGGTAAGGAAATGATCTCAAATTGGTAAGCTTGATTTCAAGTATAATGGAATATCTACAATTAATACGAAAACTCTATGTATTTAACCATGGAAGATTAACATTAAAGATAAATTAGAAAGGATTTATCGTGAAAAAATGTAAAAATATAGATTATTTATATGAATATCGTATTATGGATAATTAAAATTTAAATTAAACCAAAAAAATAGATGTGAAGAAATTTTGACAAGTCAGAAAAAAATTGCTGAACATGAAAGAGAAAAATCTAATATTCTATTCGATAGACGAGATCCTCTCCCTAAGAAACAAGATAGACCTCCATCTCCAATAAAAAATGAGTTAGATCCAAAAGATCTTGATACACTTGTTAAGATGGCAAAAAAGGCTATTGAAGACGTTTCAACAAGAGCGAAAGCAAAGGCTAATGGCGATGCATGTGTGATAAAAACCGAACAAATAGTAATAGATCCAAGAGTAAGATGGAAATGCATTATCCCCCTCTGTTTTGGTTATAATTCTAGCCCATGTTGCCCTCCTAATTCTCCAACAGTAAAAGAAATGGAAGAAATTGTTTCGCGTTATTCCCACGCAATTTTAATAAGATATGAACCAAAAGTAAAAGATCATGTATATCCGGCTTATATGACTTCTACGGCTCAACATGTCAATGAATTAAATGAGATAGTATCAATTGTTGAGACTGAAGCCAATTATCTTGGATATTATCTTGCAATGGGATTTAAGGGTGGTCCGTGTAGCGCTTGTGGAATATTTTCTCCAGAATATGTGAGCGATTGGATAATGGGTAAGGAAATTCCATCTTGCCCTGTTCTTGAAGGAAAAATGTGTGATCAATGGTTAAGAGCGCGTCCAGCTCTAGAGGCATGCGGTGTGGATGTTTTTGCTACAGCTAGAAATGCAGGCTGGAAAGAACCTTATGTTATAATGCCTGAGCATCCTAAAACATCAATTCCCTGCGTTTCATGGCATGGTATTGTATTAGTAATCTGAATGCGGAGATTTTTAAAATGGATGAGGTTGAGGACTTCCTATCCAAAATAAGAAACACTGTTGCAACATTAGATTTTTTTCATTTAAGAAGTGCTTTAAGAGAAGCATTTAATGCTGGAATTCCAGGTTATGATATAATTAAAAAGGGCGTATTGGAGGGACTTGCAAACTCGGGAGAAATTGGTTTAATTGTAGCTGCTGAAGCTCTTAGCAAAGAAATTTCAAGCACAGTTAAAGAAGAAATTTCAAAAAAATACTTAGGTGTGGTTGTTATCGGCACAGTTCATGGAGATATTCATGATCTGGGGAAAAATATTTTAATAGCTCTTTTAAAGTCAATAGGAATTAATGTGAGGGATCTAGGGATTGATGTCTCCCCTGAATTGTTTGTAGAAAATGCTCAAATTGAGGGAGTTAAAGTAATAGCTCTTTCAAGCTTACTTTCCATTTCTACAACAAATGTCAAAAAAACAATTATCGCTTTAGAAAAGGCGGGTCTGCGAGATAACATAAAAGTTATTGTTGGTGGGGCTGCAATGTCACGAGAATTAGCAGAGAATATAAAAGCTGATGCTTATGCAAAAGATGCGCTTAAAGGATTAGAAATTATAGAAAAATGGTTATCTGTTCAATGAAATAATTAGTATTTTCAAGGATTAATATGAATTAGGAATATAGAAAACATTTTAAATAGAAAGTAGATGTGTTATTAAGATTATTCTAAATTATGATAAAGTGGATTAGGATTGGGAAAGGATAAACAATTAAACTTTATCAAACGGTTCAAAACTACTACATATAGATTCCTTGTCTAAATATTTATTCTTAATTTGACAGTGAAATATCTCTTCATTATAATAAAGACAATTACTGCATGAAAAGAGATGGTTTTTTAACTTTTTTTTTATTTCCTTTAATTTTTCGGGATAATTTCCCTTACTCAACATTTTCCTAAGCTTATCAAGTGATGTTGCTGTTATTTTACAGTAGATGATATTCGGGGTGGGAGGATTCCATATATGGATTAAAGAAGTATTAGATAAATTTTTGGAATTAATACTCGGGTTGTTATATCCACACCCACAAGCATTTCTCCTTAGCATGTTTCCACACTCAGGGCAAAAATCAACCATATTAAAATGTATATCTTCTTAAATTTATTATTTTATTCTTTCTTCTTTCTAAATAGTAAAGTAATCCATGCCAAATAAAATCAACTTTAGTGAGTTTACATTGTTTCTACCAGAACGAGAGCGCGTGTTTAAAATAGCATAAGACCTTCAGAAAAAAATATAGAAAAAAGATTAGCTAAATAAAAAATTGATATCAGTTATTTAATTCTTGTAATCCTATAGTTTTTATAGCTGGACGCGAAGGCAGTCGGTAATATCTTTGGGAATTATGTGGATAACCAAGAATTATTACTCCCCAAACAAAACCATTAATTCCAGCAATTTGCTCTCGAATTTGTTTGTTTTTTATCAGAGCTCCATGAGCTAACCCTATCCAGCAGGATGCCAACCCTAATGATTGAGCACTTAACATTCCATAGCTTAATGCAATCGTAGAATTCATTGCATCCCCGGGGTTTTTTGAATGAATAATTAATACATGTGGTGCCCTATAGAATATCCTATCTATACCTAATTCTTTAGCTTTCTTGGAACTCTCACTATATGAACTACTTGAGACAATTAAGTGATCCATGACTGCTTCGGACAACTTTTTAATTTTATCATCATCTGAAATTATAGTGCATTGCAAAGTTCGGACATTAGCTCCTGTTGGGGCATATTTCATTGTATTTAACACCTTTTCCATTATGTCCCTTGAAACTTTTTTATTTTTGTATCCTCTAATTGACCTTTTAGAAATCATAAATTTATGCAAAGTTTCGTACGAAATTAACGTATCTGGATCTTGAACTCCTTCAAAAGTTAAAATTTCATTAAAATCTTCATACATAATAGCTTCTTCTTTACACCTGGCGATACAACGACCACATGAATCGCAAAGATTCTGAGGATCATCAAATACTATTTTATTTTGCTCTTTATCTAGTCGAAAATATCTTGAGCATGCGTTTAAGCAAATTTGACAATTATTGCATTTTTCATAATCTATTCCTAGTATAGGCATTCTCTTAATTCCTCTATAAAATTATTTTTGTTTCAGTTCGAAATTCAAATTTTCAAATTTATTATGAATCTCTTGATAAATTTTAAATTTCCCATCTTCTAGGGCATGGTTTACCATTCTTTTAATTTCACTTTCATTTATAATATACTGAGATATCAGTTTTTCTATTTTAGAATAAATTAATTCCTTAATTTTGTATGTGAATCTGTTCTTCTTTTTCGTGTTGATTAATTCTGAAAGTTCAAGATGTTCTTTATGATCCCAAATATTTTGAATAAGTTCCTCTATTCCTTCTCCTGAAATTGCGTTAGTCATCGAAACTGGTGGCCTCCAACCACTCTGAAATATGGTATCATCAAGCATCATCTCAATTTGTACGGCAATATCTTCTCCACCGAGATCTTTTTTGTTGATATTGTATATATCACCAATCTCAATGATACCTGCTTTTTGCATCTGAATGGCATCACCATATCCAGGAGTTAAAATAATAACAACAGTATAGACAAGATTGTAGATATCAAATTCGGCTTGTCCTACTCCTACAGTTTCTATTATAATAAAATCTATGCCAAAAGCTTCATAAAGTAGGCTTATATCAAATACTGCCCGAGAGATTCCGCCTTTATACCCTCTTGAAGCCAAGCTTCTCAGGAATAAATTTGGATGCAATGAGATGCTTGTCATTCTCACTCTATCACCTAGAAAAGCCCCCCCAGAAAATGGAGAGGTTGGATCAACGCAAATAAGACCTACTGACTTTCCTTCATCAAGTAATTTTTGTGTAATAGCTCCAGTTAGTGTACTTTTTCCAACTCCAGGAGAACCTGTTATCCCAATAATATAAGAATCGTTTTTTAGTTCTTCAAAATGCTTAAAGATTTTGTGTGTATGTTCTGGTTCGTTTTCAATAAGAGTAATTAACCTAGCTAAAGCGATTTTATCTTTATTTTTAAAATTCTTAACTAAAGTGTTAATATCATAATTTTTCTTCAACGAACACATCCTCAATAAAAAAGTAGCTATAAAATAATAATTTAATCAAAAAAAATATTCCATGTTTTTTTTATTTTTTGACATTGGTCTAATAAATTTTTAATAAAAAAAAGGAGGGTACTATGAAAATTTGTTTATTTTAATATAAAACTAGAATTTTTATAACTCTTCTCCTAACCAGAAATGTCCACGCGCGATTCAAATCTCGCAATCAACTCATCAATACGACTGTAGTCATCTATTGAAATGGAAATTGCCCCGTTAGGACATACCCTTTCGCAACGACCGCATCCCATACAGTTTTCTTGCTTAATCATTGTTTTTTCTTTTTTCATCTTCAATCCATCATATATACAGACTTTAAAACACGCTCCACAACCTTCACATTTTTCCCTATCTACCCTTACTTCAACACCTTCCATTCTTTTTACTGTTTCTTGTATAAAAGATGGACCATATTTCATTAGGCTTACAACGCAGCAGCAAGAGCAACAGTGACAAATAGACATAAATTCGTCCTCATAATCTAACACCTTATATAAAACTGCATCACTTCTAAACTTTCCTAAATGGGGAACCAGACCATTATCATAAGCCAAACGCTCTCGATCTAAAGCTTCCTCTTTAGTTGCAATATGTGCTCCTGGCCATTTAGATAAATCTATTTTGCCAGCTCCTTTCCCTAGCCAAGTACAACCCAGATGAACATCGTGATTTTCACACCTATTAGCTGTACGACATGGACAATCCATTATAAGTATAGTCCCTGCCTTATTAATGAAGTATTCTGTGACAATATGAGGTAATATTTGATCCTCATAAGTACCCAGAGATACATTAATTGGTATAGGAGTCCCTGTTTGGTTCTCCAAACCATCGGGGTACAGGCGTTTTCTGACGATTTGCTTTATTATAGGTAATTTGCCAAACTTGGCCAGCTTCTTCAATTTATTTGCTCTTGGGGTATGCATTTCGATTGGTTTTAGATCCAACTTTTTTTTTTTCTTCATGTGATCACCTTCTTTGTGTATCTTAGCAAATATAAATATTAGAAATATCAATGATTATTAAAAGTTCAGAGAAGATTTTTCCCTGTCTCTTACAGGGAAAATGAAGTATATTTCTATATTTTAGATTTTCTCCCTTCAGAAGTAATTTTTAATGTAATTAATATTAATACCAATCTTGATTTTTAATCAGCATGTCATTATAGAATTTTAAAGCTTCTTCAGAAAATTTTTTAGACTTCTCATTTGGTTCACGATTCATTAATCTGATTAAATTTTCTGATTCTTCATTTGTTAAATTGACATCCATGAAGTCTGCGGCATTAATATAAAAATCAATCTTAACCTTCTTTACTGCTTACTCTTTTGTTTTTTCTACAATGCAACTCTCCAATTATTTTTTTACATTAGTTTTAATAAACTCCACAATATCAGAAGTCATGCTTCCTGGACCGTACACGTTAGCAACACCCATCTCTTTTAATTTAGGAAAATCTTGAGCAGGGACAACTCCACCAACAAGTATCATGATATTATCTAGTACCCCGCGTTCTTTTAATAGATCGATAACTTGTTGCGTGTAGGCAAAGTGTGCTCCAGAATGAATACTTAGTCCTATTACATCAACATCCTCCTGAATTGCAGTTTCTACGATTTGTTGCACGTTTTGAAAACCCCCAAAAATAAGTTCCATACCAGCATCACGAATCGCTCTGGATACAACTATTCCGCCACGCCAATGACCATCAATACCTGGTTTGGTCATTAAAACTCTTATTTTCTTTTCACTCATGTTTTTCACCTAAATATTTAAATTGCTAATGGTGGATCCCAAGTTCCCCATATTTCTCGATAAATATTGCACACTTCCCCAACGGTCGCGCCTTCTTTAGTTGCCTCCATGATAGTAGGCATTACATTTTCTTCTTTTTCGCAAACATTTCGTAGTTTATCCAGAATCTTCTCAAGCTTGGCATTATCTCTCCGAGCTTTCAATTTTTCTATTCGCTGAACTTCTATATCTAGTGCTTTCTTGTTAGTTCGAAATACATCAGTAACTGTGTCGTAAGGTATAGGATATTTATTTACACCAAGCATAATTTCATCACCGCTTTCAATTTTCATTCGTCGTTTATGGAATGCATCTCTCATTTCTTTATATAAAAATCCCGTAGAGAGTGCTTTATCGATAGATCCAACTTTTTGGATTTTATCGATATATTTCCAAACCCGGTCTTCAATCTCGTCAGTAAGCCATTCAATAAAGTATGACCCAGCAAGAGGATCTATTGTATTATGGATTCGAGTTTCATCTGAAATTACTTGTTGAGTTCTTAACGCGATTAAAGCGGCTTCTTCAGAAGGTAAACAAATCGCCTCGTCATATGAATTCGTATGCAGTGATTGACATCCTCCCAAGTTTGCTTCCAAAGCTTGAATTGCTGTTCTCACAATATTAATCTTAGGTGATTGTGCTGTTAAAGATGAACCAGCAGTTTGTACATGGAATCGAAAAATTAAATTTCTTGGATCCTTTACTTCATATTTATCTTTCATTAATTTATACCAAATTCTCCTCGCAGCTCTAAATTTCGCAATTTCTTCAAAGAAATCCTTGTGAGCAGCTAAATGAAAGGCCAAGCGACCAACGAAATCATCAGCTTTCCATCCCCTTTCCATCAAATTCTCGATGTGAGAAGATGCACTTGCAAATACGAAACCAAGTTCTTGAACTGCGTCAATTCCTCCTTCGCGGTAATTATAACCTGTGAAGTTTATAGGATGCCACTTAGGAACATTTTTCTGGGCTACCGTCCATTCGATGAAATCGCAGGCTAAACGGAGTATATGATTTGGAGGAGAATTCTTGTATGGAATATAACCAACCGTCATTGTTAATATATCATTTTGTGTTGTCCCTATCAATTGTGAAAGATCATACCCTCTCATTTTTGCCATGTTAAAATACATCGAACATACGGGAGCTGAAGTAAATGGTTCTACTACTAAAGCCACACTTATTTTATCAATTGGGATATCTTCGGTGAGTGCAAAAAGACTATCTATACAATAAAGAGGGACACCCGATGTTCCAACTTCAGGCGCACCGTCAGGTTCAGTTGGGTCAATTCCATTAAATGTTAAGGCATCAACAGCAGCACTAAATCCAGTTTCGCCATTTTTGTACAAGAATTTCCATCTTTTATTAGTTTCTTCAGGAGTTCCGTGACCTGAAAATAATCGCATGGTCCATAAACGTCCTCTATACATGGAAGGGTATACACCTCGTGTATATGGTGCCATTCCCGGAAAACTTATATCAGTCATATAATCTTTATCTTTTACATCTAGAGGGGTGTAAAGTTGTTTAATTGGAATATCAGAATCAGTTACAAACTTCACATCTCGTTCTTTTAAACTTTCATAAAGTTTTTCCCATTTCTCTTTTTCTTCTTTTACTTTTTCAATATAACTTTTGTCAAACAATCTTAAATCACGCCACTTTGCTATATTTCCTTAAGTAATCTAATAAGATATCATTATAATAATTAACTAATCTTTTAAATTAAGATAGTTTAAAGCTAATTAATATAGAGACCAGATGTGAATGAAAAATATCATACAAAGAAATTGCAAAAGTTCATGAAGAACTTGGAAAACTTAAGGAAGAAAGATTTCACTTAACCCAAAAGTTTATGCAAGAGTTTGCTTCCCAAAATAGTGTCTCAGTAGAAGATTTGCTAGGAGGGAAGGTAGAACCGACGATGATCATTAAATTTCACAGACACCTCGCAGATTCATTTGGAATAATAAACAATGAAAAAATACCTGGGGACGTAACCATAGATAGAATAAATATTGGTGAGATGTCAGCTGAATGGATCTACGTTCCTGGAGCCTCTGAACACAAAATCTATCTGAATTTATTTGGTGGAGGATATTACATTGGTAATCTTGAAAGTCGCCGTTGGATTCCTTATTTACTATCTAAGGCTACAAATTATAGATGTTTGAATATAGAGTATCGTTTAGCCCCAGAACACCCTTTTCCTGCCGCTTTAGATGATTCCATTAGTACGTATCAATGGCTATTAGCCAAGGATATTGATCCTAGTAACATTATCATTGGCGGACAATCTGCTGGTGGAGGTTTAACCATGGCGACCCTATTAAAGTTAAAAGAATTGAAATTACCCCTCCCGAAAGCAGCAGTGTTGATATCACCTTGGGTAGATCTTACCGCAAGCGGTAAATCTCTTGAAACTAATTATAAATACGAGCCAGAAATAGTAGACTCGGGAGTCCCAGTTGCTACTAATTATACTGAGAGAAAATCAACTAAACATCCT
>CAZRBD010000030.1:0-5051 GCA_964598265.1 uncultured archaeon | reverse complement strand
GGATTACCATCTCTACTCATACAAGCAGGAGGCATTGAAGCACTATTAGACGACTCAATTTTATTAGCGGAACGAGCAAAATCTGCTGGAGTTCATGTCACACTAGAAGTATATGAAAAAATGACTCACGTTTTCCAAGCATTTGGCGATTTGCTATCAGAAAGCAAGAAGGCTTTTGATAATATCAAAAAGTTTATCGAGAGTCTCCCTTAAACTATTTATTTTTTGATAATTTAGTGTTGTAGTTTTTTTAAAGATTAAAAACAAACTCATTAAGAAATAAATAGATCTATTTAAGCAGATCTCTTTAAAAAAACAATTATCTTGAGCAATCCGGAAAGCTTCAAAAAAAATTAATAATAGAGAATTTGAAAATATAAGAGAAATTAGATATCCACTCATTATTCATAGATGTTTTGATTTGAAATTTATATATGAACTAAAAGAATAATAGATAGAATTGCTATAATTTAATTGTAAGAAATGTCAAATAACGAAAGATATTCAAATATTTGGTTCACACAAGCTAAATATGATTTAGAAGCAGCTCATGTTAGTAGAGAAACTGGAAGCTTTGAGTGGGCATGTTTTCAAGCTCAACAAGCAGCTGAAAAGGCTTTGAAATCATTTCTATTCTTAAACCGAAGAAGAAATGTGATAACACATTCAATAAGAAAACTTATTGAAGAATGTGGAAAGTTAAATGATGAATTTTTTAAATTAAAAAAAGCAAAAGTATTAGATCAATATTATATACCTACTAGATATCCAAATGGACTTCCTGATGAAGTACCTCATGAATATTACTCGTTGGAGGATGCAGATTTATGTGTAAAATATGCTCAGAAGATTGTTCACTTAGTAGGAATGATATTAGAGGAAGTTTAAAAGACTTCCTCCACGCAATAATAAATAAATTTAATATCGAGAAAATTTTTTTATTTGGAAGTCATGCGAGAGGCGATTTCCATGAATATAGCGATATAGATTTAATTATTGTAGGAGATTTTAAGGAGAGATTTTTTGATAGAATCGGAAAAATTCTAGATTTAGTCCCGTACGATCTCAACATTGAACCACTTGTATATACCAAAGAAGAATTTGAACAAATGAGAGAGAATGGAAATCCTTTCATTATAACCGCGATTTCTGAAGGAGTACAGTTGTTATAAAGATTATTCAAGTACGAAAAGACAATGCCATCATGCTAAGCAACGCATATGCAATTATCTACTTTTTTAAATATTTCTTGAATAAATTATTCAACATTTTCCTAAGAAGCTTGTGAATTATATTCAGATATAGCATCTAGGCCTAAGAGAGCATCGTTAGACCATTTTATGTCAACCATTTTTTCATTCTTTCGTTCGCATCTTCATGTGTAAGAAAATTTCCAACAAAAACAACAGGAGAATCTTCAAAAATTGCTCTAATGGTTTAAAAATAATTTCTTGTAGTAATTTAGGATCTTTCAAATTTACTAGTTCTCTTCAAGTAAATTCTATAATTCCCGCGAAAAAGTGGTTAATTTTTATTTCAAATCCTCTATCACATTAAGAAATTCCGTGTATGGAATTGCAGTCCAACTTTCCGCTAAAGTAGCTCCAAACGAGCGAGATAATAAAGAAACCTTTGCTGCTTCTTGTTCATTTTTTGCTTCAAAAATATCGAGAAAGTCATAAGGCCCTAAGATGGCATAGTGCGCGATAAATTTTATATCAGGAACTTTTTCTCTAACCATCTTTAACCATTTTTCGCCTTGTTCTTTCCTTTTCTCGACTAAGTCGGGATTTTGAAGTTTTGTTACAAGAATATATATTGGCATACTAAATATAAGGGAAACCCGTCTCTTTAAATATTTCCTACCTAAAAATGAATACCTAATTTAAAAGTAAAATTCATAGATCTATTTTAATATTAATCTCAACATGAAATAAAAATATATAGCTAAAAAAATACTAAATCTCCAGTTATTACTCCCATAGTTCAAGAAAATCAAATTCTGAAAATGAGTTAATTCGTGGAAAATGCTTTTTATCTTTTGTTATTAGAATAACTTTATTTGCGATTGCTATAGAAGCATTCAATAAATCAAATTGAGGCACTCGCATCCCACTTTTGTCCAATTCCGCGCAAATCTCGCCATAAATTTTACTTGAATTTGAATCTAATGTTTTTATTTCGGAAAGATTGCTGATAAAATTATTTAAGTTTTTTGCTTCAACAATTTGTTTCTGTTTAGATTTTAGAGCATAGACTCCGTACCACAATTCACATGAAGTTATTTGAGTTATCATTAAATCAGTTCCTTGTGATATTAAATTTTTGATTTTTTTTTCTACTTTTGGATCATCTCCTCTCAAAAAATCAATAACAATATTTGTTTCAACTATTTTAATCATTCTTTCCACTACCAGTTAAATTTTCCTCTCTGACTTTCGTTAATTTTTCCTCTAATCCTTCCCATAATTCCGGATCAAATTTTTTCTCCATCATTAACCAAGGATTTTTTTTCTTAGATACTAGTCTTTCAATCAAATTTGAAAAAGATTCTCCTTCCCTCTTTTCTTTTTTTAATAATTTAAAAGCTCGTTCTGATAATGAAATTGTTTTTTGTGTCATATGTAAATTATATAAATAGGTCTATTTAAACAGATCTGTTTACATAAGATAAATGTATTGAACAACCCAGAAAGCTTAAAAAAAAGATATTATTAATCAAATGCTTTACAATCGGGATATATAATATCTAAATTTATCATCATCAATCTGCCACGCTTCAAAAAAATCAAATGGTTTCTTTGTATCCCAGATATTCTCTATATTTTTAATTCCATTATAAAGATCTGTTAAAAGAGTCATATCACATGGATAATTTCTATGAGAAGGGTAAAGTTCACTTATCTTCTGTTTTTCACATAAATTTATCAATTTAGAAAGAGTATTAAGGACTTGAGGGATTTTATCTCTTTTAGGTAAAAACTGATCTCCATAATAAGCGACATCACTAGTAAAAAGCTCACCATTTGAAGTAAGCAAACATATAGATCCGGGTGAATGTCCAGGGCAATGTATAACCTTGGCTTCTATTCCTCCTAAATCAAACACATCTCCATCTTCTTTATCAAACATTTATGAAATCACTATAGATTTTTTTAACTTAAGTTTTAGAAATCACTACATCTAAAAAATTTTAATAAAAAATAATTTTAGAAATATAAATTATTAAAAATTTATTAATATCATCTCAAAAGTTCAATTATTATGTAGACTTGATATAAATTATATTTTATAGAAATCCTTAAGTTTGGTAAACAATAATTGCCTTTCTTTAAGATAGTTATTATTAAACCAAAACCAAAAGTCAGAAGATTTCTCTTCACATTTTTTTAAATGGGGTTTGTATTTAAGCTTATAAAAAGATTTGTAGTATTTCTCAAGAAACTCAATTTTAGATAATTTTTTTCTAATTAATTTATATTTATTTCATTATTTTTTTCATACTTTATTTTTTTCGTTGTTTCTTATTAAAAAGAGAAGGTTTATAAAACTAACTTTCAGAGAAAGAAAATTAAAGTTTATACCCTTTTGAAAAATTTCCACTTTTAAAAGATCTCTTAGGAAAAATGTTAAATAGATTTATATATTCATTATTCATTAATTCTGTATTGTGGTGAAATAAAAATGAAAAAAATCAAACAAAAAGTTTTAGTTTTATTACTTTTGGGAAGTATATTAACAGTATCTAGTTTTATTGCCATAGATATCAGTAATTATCGAATGGATTCCCAAGAAAGTTTAGAAATTACCAATGAACTAAACCTAAGTACAAGTAACGGACAATCACTTGTGTTTGGAACCTTCCAAGGAGATATTGTACATCTTGATCCGGCATATGCTTATGATACAGCTTCAAATAGTATAATCGATCAAGTTGTTGAAACTCTTTATAGGTTTAATCTAACAGATCCAGCTTATAATGCCATTCCGTGGTTAGCATCAGCTATGCCAACAATCTCACCTAATGGATTAGAATATACCATTCCACTCAGAACAGGTGTCATGTTCCATGATAACACCACAATGGATGCCACCGCTGTTAAATGGAGTTTCGATAGATTAGCGTGGTTCTGGAATTATTCTGGTAATTCAGATTTACCAGCACCATTTAACGTATCACTACCGGCTGCTTTAGATTCTGGAATCCCGACCCCGACTCAACTATGGGGGGCCATATATATGAATCCAGATGGAACACCAATTATTAACCAAACTGTAGTTGTCAATGCTAATACCATTAAATTTATCCTAAATCAACCTAGAGCAGCATGGTTATCTATTCTAGCTTTCTCAGGCAGCGGTATTTTGTCGCCTACTTCAACACCCGATGACGACTATATACAACTCTTTGAAGATTTAATAGGTACTGGACCATTTATGTATGATTCCTTTACTGTGGGTGTCGAAATAAGACTCTCTGCCTTTTATCTTGAGAATCTAGGAGAAACTATAGAATATTGGCAAGGAAGACCTCAACTTGATACTATAAAAATTGTCATATATTCGAGTCTTTCATCTCTAAATCAAGCATTATTATCGGGTGATATTGATATTTTAACTGCAATGGATCCAGCCTTTCTTGATCAACATGACGCCGATCCTGATATACATCTTGAATACGCAGGAGGTACCCTTACCACTTCTTGGGTTACTTTCAATGTCGATCATATTCCTGTGGCAATGAGAAAATCTATAGCATACGCTTTGAATTATTCCTATATAATAGATGTGGTTTTTGATGGGGTAGCTGTGAGACTCCCAACCTATATTCCGATGGGTATTGCATATGCTAACTACACATTGAATTACCCTACATTCGACCGTACAGCAGCAAGAGCAGCACTCCTTGCTGACCCTACTTATAGTGGACTTCTCGCCGCGGCTAGTATAACAGCTACTAGTCCAGATTCCGCTTGGACGGCTCTTGCTGATGGTTCTACTCCTCTCGCTGCTTATAACTATTCATGGAACATAGGAAATGATCTAAGACA
>CAZRBD010000029.1:0-31829 GCA_964598265.1 uncultured archaeon | reverse complement strand
ACATAATCCCTCCTAAGATTGATAGAATCATTAAAATTGGGAAAAATTTGTAAAATCAGAAATAAATAAAAATAATATTCCAATGATTAGTGCTAAAGGAACAAATTTAAAGAAATTAAAAAATAAATATTTTTAAGTCAAAGGAATTCAGAAATCACTTTTTTGGTTGCAACCATGGTTATACTCGGGGCAAAAATTCAAAAAAAAGAGAAAAAAAGGTGAAATATTTATTATTAGGTGAAAATATACTTGTAGAAAAGATGACAGATGAGGATTTCTATATTAGGATTGTAGATCTACTGGAGAATAGTAAGGTAGTGTTAGCAAATTATATGCTAAATTATCTATCAAGAAAGATAGATAATGTAGAAGTCTTAAAAAATTGCTTAATAATACTTATACTTTATCTCCGTAAAGATTTACCATTATTGGATAAGAAAAAAAGTAAATTCATTGGAAACTTGGATAGTACTCACAAAAAAGCGGCAATGAATATTTTAAAAGATGAATTTGTTTTCCTTTGAGCCTAAGAAGTTATTAATATCTATTTTTCTTTTTTTTATATCCCTAAAATAATTTGTGTGTAAAAAAAATATTTGAATAATGCAATTTTCACTATTTATGTAAGATTATTGAATGAAAAAACATTAAATAAAAGTTCTATTATTAGAGTTTCAGATATATCTTACAGTAAAATTTAGTGGTAAAAAAATTAGTGACCCCAACAGAGATAAAAAGAACCCCCGCAATAGCAAAGATAGCAAATCTCAAGGGAAATTCAACAAAAATTCCATTGAAAAAACAAAAGAGATGAAGCAATATGAAGAAGAAACAGGTCGATATTCTGTATGGCGTGGAATAATTACTGAAGGCTATAAAAAATGGCAAGCGGGTGAAAAAGTATATCATCGAGACAAAGAACGAATTTCTTTATACGTATCTGAAGATACTAAATTAAAATGGTTGGATTACACAAAGGATAATGGTACTTTAACAATATCGAAATTGATACGACAATCGGTTGAGGCATTTATTGAGGCTAAATCAAACCCAACAGAGCGTAGTTTATCTAAATTAAATCCACAACGAATTTCGAATATATCTCACACTCTAAAGGAGCCTTTAACCTCAATTAAAGGTTATTCTCAATTACTTCTTGAAAATTACCGTGAAAAGCTAAGTGAACAAGTATTAGATACTGTAAAGAATATTTTTGAACAGAGTGTTCTTTTAGAAAAAAAAATTATAAATATATTAGACAATATTAAGGTTGAATCCTTTTACGATGTTTTATTAATTGAGGATGATCTCGCGACAATTCGTTTGATAACGAGTTATTTTGACAGTAAGGGGTATAAATGTAAAGGGGTTGTAAGTGGTTCAAAGGGATTGGAAGAATTAGGGAATTCTGTTCCTAAATTAATTTTATTAGATATTATTTTACCAGATTTAAGTGGATATGATATTTGCAAAACGATTAAATCAGATAAGGAATGGGCCAGTATCCCTGTTTATTTTTTAACCGCAATTGCAGGAAGAGAAGTTGAAAAAAATCTTAAAGACACTAATGCGAATGGTTATATATTAAAGCCATTTAACTTCTCTGATTTTGAAATTATCTTTAAGATTCTTAATGAGAATTCATAATTAGGCAATTAAAATGTTTTAGACCTTAAAATTAAATTTTTCTAATACATTCAACTTCATCAAATTGGAATTTTTGAGCATAATCTTATAATACATTAACTTTATAATAATAAAGATTTATAAACGGATAAAAAATTAATAAAGATTGTAAACAATTAATATTTCCTCGAAAATTTTTTATGAAAAACTGGAAAAAGGGAGATCATATTATTTAAATAATTTATTTTTAGAACAAATTCTAGGACATTAAAATAATTTAACACATAAAAATATAAAAGAATTATAAACTGATTGAAAATTAATTAAAAACGAGTAAAAATTCACAATATGGCAAAAAAAAAGGGGAAAGTTAAAAAGACAAATGATACAAAGGAAATTGCTATAGAGTCAGATAGAAGGAGCTTATCAGATGAAGAGATAGAAAATATTGATATAGATAGTCAAGAAATTCAAGAACTAAAAAACCAATATGAAGAAGAGACAGATAAATATTCAATTTGGCGTGGTGCTATAACTGAAGGATTTAAAAAGTGGTTGAAAGGTGAAAAAATTTATGATAGGGATAAAGAACGTATTTCGTTGTATGTCTCAGAGGAAACTAAACGTCAATGGCAGGATTTTAAAAAATCTCATAAGTACTCAACAATTTCTTCTTTGATTAGAGATAGTGTTGATTTCTTTATCGAACAGAAAAGTGATCTTCTAATCGGTGGGCTAAATAAATTGGATGATAAAAGGATATCAAACATATCTCATGCATTGAAAGAACCATTAACAACTATAAAGGGATTCAGTCAACTACTTCTGGAAAACTATAAAGATGAATTAAATGAAGAAGTTATGAATACAGTGAAAAATATTTTTGACCAAAGTTTGCTTTTAGAATCAAAGATAATTAGTATATTAGATAATATTAAATTAGAAGATACTATTTCCCATTATGATATCCTTCTTATAGAGGACGATCTTGCGACTATTCGATTGCTAACGAGTTATTTTGAAAGTAAGGGTTTTAAGTGTAAGGGAGTAGTAAGTGGAACTAAAGGTCTAGAAGAGTTGAGAGGGGGAATTCCTAAATTAATATTATTAGATATTATTTTACCTGATATATCTGGCTATGAAATTTGTAAAATGATTAAAGATCATAAAAAATATAAAGACTTACCTATCTATTTATTGACAGCTATTCCAGGATCTGAAGTTGAGAGAAAAATGGGAGAAACTAAAGCAGATGGATACATCCTAAAACCATTTGATTTCTCCGATTTTGAAGTAATTTTTCAGTATTTATAAGCTCATTTGTGTTTAAAATGCACTATGATCTTCTCTTTAAATTCATCATATTTTTGAAAATGCAAATTTATTTCTCTTATTACTATTTCCAATAAAAAATTTCTAAACTATATTCTAATTAATATACAACAAGAAATTAGTTTTAAAATCATTTCAAGATGAATAAAATTTATTTTATAGGGTAAACACTCTAATTTAATAGCTAATAATTGTGATATAATAAGAATTTAGATATCGTCTTAAAAGTGCAGATGTAGCCTAGCTGGTAAGACGCCGGCCTTGAGTGTTAAATACCAATGTAATCAAGTAAGCCGGTACGCGTAAGCGTTCGGGGGTTCGAGTCCCTCCATCTGCGCTCTATATGGATTAAAAAATAAAAGAAATATATAAAAAGGGCTATTGGCGCAGGCAGGTAGCGCAGCAGGCTCTTAACCTGACGGTCGGGGGTTCAAAAAGTGATTTCCAAATCGGAAACCTGAACAATTCCCTCATAGCCCGCTCTTTTAATTAACCAGAAATCCAAAAATTAATACAAATAAATTAATAAACTTATTATATAATATAATTTTAGCCCCTCATTACTCTCTATTTTAGCTCCAATTTTGATGTTGATATGTACTATCTTGTATTCTTGTTGTATGTATGGAATTATTATCGGATTAATATTGCTTTAATACTTTAAAATTTTGAAAATTTGTATATCTATTAATTCAAAAAATCTTTTTCATATTAAAAAAAAAATTCTCTTCAAGATTTAAATTACTTGACTATCCTAGTTGATTAAATTTCATGGTTTTCAATAAGGATTTATAAGTACAATAAGTAAAATATAAATTTTATGCTACATTGACAATTTAAAGAGATGGTGAAGAAATGAGTGCGGCAAAGGATTTTCGCTACCTAATACCTGAAAGTTTATTTATAGATATTACCAATAAAGCGGGGGCGGAATATCCCCAGATAGCCAATGGTTGGTTATTTGCCGATCGGAAGGAAAACTTTGGAATCTGTACTAAATTTATAATCAATGCAGATTTACACAAGAGTAAAGTTCATGTGAAACCTAGAAGCTGGATGCGTTATAAAAAATCAAAAATTTACAACATGCGTAAATTTAAGGCTGAGTTAGGGGTAGATATCGTATGGATGTGGCATAGTCATCCCTCTGGAAATGAAAAACTACACGCCATAGATAAACGAATATTGAAATATTTATCTAATGGTGTTATGATAATAGTAATTCCTCCAGTTCCGGGGAAAGAACAAAAAGCGCATCTAATGGGCTGGTATTACGATAAAAGATATACAAAAAAACCTATTATTGAAAAAATGGTTTTTGAGATAATCTCTGAATAATAAAAAACTTTTAGAATAAGAATTATCTTTTTCTTTTCTTTTATTGAATATTACAAATGAGTGTTAAAGATCATAATAAGACTTAAATTTGAATCTTGAATTCATATTGGTGTTATGTGGTGGTATCTCGAGACTAAGTTACGGAAATTAAGGCATACGGAAAATAAAGAGGGTTTGACACAAGTTGTTTTTAAGCTTTAGATCCAATATAATTTTTTAAACTTGAAATTACATATAATAAAATATTAAAATTTTAAATCGTTATAATGAAAATATAAGAAATATTAAAAAGTGAAATTATGCTCAGGCCTATAAGGAGCTCAGATCATTAGCCTCTTCGTGCTTTTGAAAGGATGTCGCTTAGCTTGGTAGAGCGCCGGTCTGCTAAACCGGTGTCCAACGGATTCGTGGGTTCGAAAAGATATTGCATATAGCATATCGTCGAAAATCCCACCCTGAGCGTATATAACATATGGGCCAGTGGTCTAGTGGTTATGACGTCGCGCTTACACCGCGAAGGTCGGGAGTTCAATGGGATCCCCACTACGGGCATTCTGGACAATCCTCTCCTGGCCCACCATTTTTTACCCTTTAGTTCATAAGAGCATTTATTTTTTTTGGTCGAATTGCACTCAACTTACAATTTTTTAGTTTCTTACCTATATGAGCAATAATGCCTACTGCGTCTGTTCCTTCTTTTAAAATAACAAGGTTTTCTAAAAATCCAAATCGTTTAATAGTAATTATATCTCGAAAATGGCCCATTCTGGCAATTATCTTCTTAAATTGGCCTTTAGTTTCGCCACTAAGAAATACGCCTTCGATATTCTCACGTAAGATTTTGTGAAAGATTTCTAATGATTCAGGAGCAATTTCTCCTAACATCTTTTCATTAATTGTATCAATGTAGGTAATTTTAACATAAAGAGGGAAATTGTCAATAAAATCATATGCATCAATGATTTGTCTTAAAGATTTGTCTTTCCCTTTACAAAGCTGCTTACGTAAAGTGTGCAAATTTATAAGTACATCGACTTTCTGGTTTAAAATTGCACAATCTACAAAAAGGCCGAATCCAACCTTTCCCACTTCTATTAATGTGCCCTTATATACTTTTCCTACTTTAATTTCTTTGAATTCATGTATACTTCCAATCTCTTTTTTCAAAATATTAGAAATAAATATTTCTTCTGGACCACTAATAACAACTTCAAATCTTTTATCAAAAACTCTTAATTTTTTAATTTTAACAGACGTGTTTGGAAAACCAACAACTTTTTCTTTTATATACTTAGAATATCTTAGATAAATATCTTCTTTGTTTCCTTTTTTTGAGATATTATATATTTTATCGAATAAAACTAGTTTTTTTACCATTAAGATACACTAATTAGAAATATTACCCAAACATTAAGTATTTTATCATAAATCAACCAAAATAGGACTCTAAAATCTTCAAGCTTATTTTTTCCGTTGTAAAAAGATTTAAATTGTAATATTTTTATCTTTCATTAAATTAATAAAAGTAGCAATTAGAAAGTTGAGAAATTATGTAACAACAAAGATTTAATGCTCTGGTAGAGGCATTACACGAGAACGAAGGTGTTGAGGAAATATTTCTTTTAAATAAAGAAGGAGAACTAGTTAACAAAAACACTGACTTCCCGTTATCTAATGAAGATGCAAAAGCAATGTTAAATGCATGGAAATCAAAAGAACCGGCTCTCTCATATCAAGGATATCGATTTGCTATATTGAAGAATGATGAAATACAATTAGCAGCGAAAAACATTGGAGCTGGTAAGGGAAACATCATTGGTTCAATTACTAAAGAAGGAGATTATCTTATGGCTCACACTAGAGATGAGGATCTGATTCTTTTGGAATGGTCCATTTTTATTAATAAAGTAGCATGGTCATAAGTTAGGTAAAAAAAAAGTATATTTCCAAATTATCTAATAATCCTTATTTTTATCATTTACCTAAATTCACCTTTTTTTAAAAATATTCAATTATCGAGCATTCTTTGCACGCAGCAAGACAGAGCATATATAAATTCCATCTTCGCGGGTTTAGTTCATGCTACATACAAAAGATTGGCAAGGCAGACAAGTCTTCCAACTTTCTAACGAAAGTTAAAAAATTCGCTCACACAAAGGATTTAAATATAATTATATTCTTTATTTTATTAAACCAAGGGAAAATATACTTATACCTGGAGAGTTGATTCATTTGGACAAGAATTGGACCATATGATTAAAAGATTCGAAGTTACGTAAGATTCGGACCGAGCTAAGAACCTTACTTGTAAGAAAAGTAGAAAAAAGGATAGGTTATTTAACTAAAGAGCAAAGTGACTTAAGAAAAAATCGTCCATCAGATGATGAGAAATTTTACCGGCTACATGATGAGTTAGAAGATCAAAAAAATAAATTGCGTCGACAAAAAAAGGCTTCCATATGCTCTTGTGCAACTTGCAGCGATATGGAAAAGGATCATGCTTTTAATCCGAATACAAAAGAATGGTACTGTGAGAAATGTTATGGAAAGCTTAAGAAAGGCTAAATATTATTAAAAAAGGAATTTAACTTTAATTTGTTCTCTGAATATTCTCACACTTTTCAATACTTTCCAACATTCTCAATTTTTAACCATTCATGAAATTTCAATTCTTTACTACTTTTGCTATTGATTTTATGCATCCTATTCTTTTTTTAGCATCATTATAATTGAATGATTTTTAATGGCTTAAATCGAAAATTTCACTACTTTTGAGAAAATACCAATTTAATTACCAACTTAAAATATTTATTCTATTGTTTATTACTACTTTTTAACAAAGTAAAATTAAAAAAAATAATATAAAAAGAAAGAATTTATTAAATAATATCTTTAAGAAGTTTTACCAATTTGGTTAAAGATGTTAGGATTTTAATTGATTCTGTCAAAAATAATTAAAGAGGTTGATGTAATATTTTTTCCGGTCAAGGTCGAGGATATGATATGGCTATTACGCAATTTTCCCCGGAAGGACGTCTTTTTCAAGTAGAATATGCTATTGAAGCGGTCCGTAGGGGAACAACTGCAATTGTTTGTAAAAATAGAAACTCAGTAGTTTTTGCTGTTGAGAAAAAAAGTTCTGAACTTCAAGAAGTCGTTGGTTCAGAAAAAATCTTTAAAATTGATGATCACATTGGAGTAGCCATTTCTGGACTTACGAGCGATGCTCGAGTCTTAATAGATCGCGCGAGAGTTCAAGCTCAGGTTAATCTATTAAATTATGATGAAAGAATTTCAGTTAAAGGCTGTACATTAAATATATGTGAATACAAACAAGTTTTTACACAGAATGCTGGAGTAAGACCATTTGGAGTAAGCTTCCTTATCGCTGGAATTGACACAGACAATCAGACTTCTTTATATTTGACAGATCCCAGTGGAGCTATGTGGGGTTATAAAGCCTTCGCTATTGGCTCGCAAGCAACAGAAGCAAGGACATACCTTGAAGAACATTATAAAGAGGATATGAATGATGAAGATTTGAAATTATTACCTATAATAGCCTTGAAAGAATTAATGGGAGATAATTTAAATAAAAATACTTATGATGTAGCTTATATCTTAAAAGAAGATAAAACTTTTAAGTTATTAAATTTAGATGAGAAGGAAGAAGTATTGAATAAACTATAACTTCCTTTATTACAGATAGTAAAGTCAAGGTAAGACCCCTTCATACTTATCTCTTAACAGGAAAGATAGAAAAATCAGAATATAACGAAGTCGAGATATTCAATTAGATACTTGAGGAAATTATAACATGATAGATCGAGCAAGAATTGATTTAGGTGGATTTATCATTGGACGAATAGAGAAGTCAGGAAGAGTTTTTGAAATGTTGTTAGATCCTGACAAGGCATGGGAAGCGAAGAAATTTATTCGGGAAGAGATCAACAAACGATTGAAGGAAGGTAGGAAAAATTCTCGAATGAGTGTAGAAGAAGTAGTTAACGGGAATACTATCGATTTAGAGCTTATATTTGAGAGTTTTATGGTATTTGAAGATTTAAGAAGAGGGAAAAAGGCTACAGATGGAGATATGGAAGCTGTCTTCAATACCACAGATAAAATGGCAATTGCGAGTCATATATTATTAGAAGGAGAAATACACTGGACAAAAACTCAAAGGGAAGAAGAACAAAGGAAGAAATTGAAACAAATTATTACGATTATAAGTAAAAATTCCATAAATCCACAGAATAACAAACCCCATCCATACCAACGCATCGAAAAAGCATTAGAAGAAGCAAAAGTTAGGATTGACTTAATGAGGAATGCTGAAGAGCAAGTAGATGATGTAATTAAGAGTATTCGCGCTATTATTCCCATAAGAATGGAACAAGTAGAGATGGCAATAAAAATCCCTTCTGCATTTACCGCGAAAGGATACAATATAGTCGCTCAGTATGCACAAATTAAGAAAGAAGAATGGCAATCTGATGGTTCTTGGGCCGCCGTTGTAAGTTTACCTGCAGGTTTACAGATGCAACTAATAGATAAAGTTAATAAGTTAACACATGGCAGAGTACAGACAAAAATCTTAAAATCTTAGCCTCGTAACTATTAATTTATTCTGATTTATATTATTTTTTGTATAATTTTAGGAAAATAAGTAATTTTTAAAACGAAAGTGAATAGAAATTATGGATAATTTTGAAGAACAATTAGAAGATGAAGAAGCAGATAATGAAGAATTTGAAGAAGTAGATACTTCAAGAGACTTAGTTGTACCTGGAGAAATATTAACTGAAGATACAAAAAATTTTTTACCTGGTAGAGGTACAATTTTAAATAAAGAAAGAAATAAGATTATCTCTTTAAATATAGGTCTAAAACAAATAAGAAAGAACTATATTAATGTTATTCCTCTTAGGGGATTTTATACTCCACGTCCTGGAGATAAAGTCATTGCTTTAGTTGTCGATAAAAATCCAGTTAAATACAAGTGTGATATCAATGCAAAAGATTTTGGTCAACTAAAACCAAGGGATACTATAAAGAGAGGAAGAAGTGGTAGAGATTTTAGAGGGGGAAATCATTCACCTAAAGATTTAAATACCGAAAGATATGATATAGGAGATATATTAATTGTTAAAATCCTCTCTGCAGATCGCTTAAACAAACCTGAATTAACAACTGTTGGTAAATATTTAGGAAAAAAAAACGGAGGAATCGTGATTTCAATAGATTCACCTAAAATTCCAAGAGTAATTGGTCGAAATGGGTCAATGATTAAGATGTTAAAGAATTTAACGAATTGTAATATATTCGTTACTCAAAACGGCCGAATTTGGCTGAAAGGTGAAGACCTTGCGCATGAAAGGTTACTGATTGAAGCAATTTACAAAATTTCCTCAGAAGCCCATATTGTTGGGTTAACAGATAGAATGCAAGAATTTGTAATTAATGAAAAAAAGAAAAGAGGTATAGAATAGATGCCATTAATAATTAAGGACGAATATCCTGAAGAGTTATTTCGTAAAGATGGAAAAAGACTAGATGGTCGTGAAAAAAATGAATTACGACCAATAAAAATGGAAGTTGGTGTAATTAAAAATGCTGATGGTTCAGCATATCTTGAATGGGGAAATAATAAAATATATGCTGCTGTTTATGGACCAAGAGAGGTACATCCGCATCATTTATCAAAACCAGATAGAGGAATTCTTAGAGTTTTTTACAGAATGGCTACTTTTTCGGTTTTTGATAGGAAAAGACCTGCACCCGGACGCAGAGAAAAAGAGATTTCTATGATAATTTCTGATTGTTTAGAACCAGTACTTTTTCTTGAACTTTATCCTGGTACAAGTTTTGAAGTTTTTGTTGAGGTCATGGATGCAGATGGGGGAACTCGTTGTGCATGTACTACTGTTGCAGCCTTAGCTTTAGCCGATGCTGGAATTCCTATGAAAAGTTTAGTATCTGCTGTAGCTGTCGGTAAAATTGATAACAAATTAGTGGTAGATCTCTCAGGTATTGAAGATAAAGCGGGTGAAGCCGACTTACCGTGTGCTATTACGTGGTTTAACGATGAATTATCGTTATTACAATTTGATGGGGATATGACTCTGGAAGAATTGAATATATTTTTGGATTTAGCTAAAGATGCTTTAAATACCATTCATCAAATTCAATTAGAAACTCTAAAGAGTAAATTTCTTAAATTGTTAGAAGAATCGTCAGAAAAACAAGATGAAGATAATACAAAAGGTGATAAATAAAGATGATGGATGTAAAACGAATTATTTCTAAGATTGAAAGAAATTATATAGCATCAAACCTAAAAAAAGAGGAAAGAATTGATGGAAGAGGTCTTTGGGAATATCGAGACTTTAAAATAGAGGGCAACATTATCGCATCAGCAGAAGGTTCTGCAGATGTTATATTGGGTGATACTAGAATTATAACGGGTTTAAAATACGAAGTTGGAACACCCTTTCCGGATTTACCTAATGAAGGAGTCTGCACAGTAATGGCAGAATTATTACCTCTTGCCTCACCTTTATTTGAAAGAGGTCCTCCAGATGAACAATCTATAGAGTTAGCTCGAGTAGTAGATCGAGGAATTCGACACGCTGATTGTGTTCAGACTAAAAAGTTATGTATTAAGGAAAATGAAGCTGTATATATTCTCTTTCTTGATATGTACGTAATAAATCATGGCGGAAATCTAATTGATGCTGGAGGAGTAAGTGCCTTAACGACATTAATCACTGCTCATGTACCTGAAGGAATAATTGGAAAAAATGGTCTTGAATGGACTGGTAAATATCTTACTGGAGAAACAATTGTTAATGAATTACCATTTGCTATTACATATGGAAAAATTGATGATATTATTTTTCTAGATCCTAACTTACCTGAAGAGTTAGTTTGTGAGGGAAGGATAACAATATCAGTAACCGAGGAAAAAATAACATCAATTCAAAAAAGTGGCGCTGCTACATTCTCTTTTGATGAAATCAAAATGCTTTGCGAAAAATCTTTAGATATTGGTAAAAAATTGAGAAAAGAATTAAATTTATTACAGTATCAAACTAATTTTGATTAATTTTTTATATTTTTTTTTGTAATTGTATTAGGATAATATTATAATATTATAACAATCACAAAATATAACGTAATTAGTTGTTCATATTCTAAAATTGCATAAAATTAAATCATTTTTTTTACACTCTTCTGAGTGTCTCAAATGAGCCAAAATCTCCTGAAATTCCATCCAATTCAAAATTTCCCATTGATTGAACTAATATAGATTGATTTCCAGTTTTATTTATTAACAGAATAGGTATTATTGGACCAACTAGAGCTTTCAGTATATGATTATTTCCATGGAAGTCAGTGATTTTTAATTCAGAACTAATTGGAAGTATTTCATCTTTTCGAAAATGGTTGATCAACAATTTTAATGCCAATTAGGGGAACATTTTCCCCCTATTTATATAAGAAACCTCCTATAGATAAATGTCCATCTTCAGTGATGATAACTGCTGGATTAATCTCCAAGTTTTTGTTAAACCATAGATTTTTCATTTTCTGTCAATTACAATTCGGAAGAGAATAAATTTTTAACCACAATTAGAAAAATTTAAAGTTTATATTAATTTTTTATATAACATCAGTTATTCAAACTTATTTGATTTAAAATGACAAAGAAGGTTGGTATTAGCGGAAGATTTCAGGCGAGGTATGGGTCTACGCTCAGGAAACGGTGGAAGCTAATTGTTGAAAAAATGAAAGGGGATATTAAATGCCCAAAATGTGAGACAAGAGCATCAATTCACCGAGTATCAACTGGTATTTGGCACTGTAAGAAATGTAATGCGAAGTTTACTGGTGGAGCTTATTACACTGAAACTCCTCGAGGAGCAGAGTCTTTTCGAATAGCTAAGCGTAAACAGCGTGAATTAGAAGTTATAGAAGAATAATGAATCCAAATAGCAACTTTTCAATAAAATCAACAATAGAGTTACATTTTAAAAGTTCTCAATTAAGAAATATCTCTTATACTTCTTTTCTACCTGATCTTAAAAAATTGCAGACTAAACGATCCAATATCTCAATAGAGAAAACTAATAACGACTCTATTTATTTTAATATAGAAAGTAAGGATATTACGGCATTTCGCGCTTCAATAAATGAGATAATAAGTTTTGGAAAAATTGTAGAAAATACTATGAAATGCATTAATAACTCTTAGAAAAAAAAAGCTATTTAGAATATAGAATAAATTAAATTATATCTACAAAGATAAAAGAATTATGACAATTAACCTTGACAATTTAGATGAAGAACAAAAAAAGAAGATTGTTAATCTCAATAATTTCCAACAATCTTTTGAATTTATTACAACTCAAAAACTACAAACTGAACGCACATTAAGTGAAACAGTTTTAGCAATTGAAGAGTTAGAGAAAATTGATCTAAATGATACAGTTTATAAGGCAATTGGAGGAATTTTAGTAAAAAGTGAGAAAACTAAATTATTAGATGAGAAAAAATCTATGAAAGTAACTTTGACTATGCGCCTAAAAACCTTACAGCAGAAAGAAGATCGTATTAAAACTCAAATTGAAACATTAAGAAAATCTCTTCAATTAGATTTTCAAAATATAAACACTTAATGAATGCCTATCTGAATGTAAAACTCTTGGAATTATGAGGAAAATTGGCTTAATAACAATTAATCCCTCCACTTTTGACCTCTCGGAAGTAATAAATGAAATTATTACCAAAAATGAATATAAAAACATACTATACTGTAAAAAGAGTTCTTTTACATGTGATCCAAAAGATTTTATTGAAAACAACTGTTTAAACACCAAATATATTGCATTTCTTTCTTCTAATTTAAAAGAGTATAATAAAGAGATAATTGGTTTACAAGTAATAGATAATAATTTTAAACAAAATGATATTGGTTTATTTTCTGCTATAGGTAGTAAAAATGCAATATTAATTTCAACTATATACATTAAATCTGATAATAGAAAACTTATGAAGCATAGAATGATAGTTACCTTACTACATGAGTTAGGTGAGATTATTGCTAATTTACTTGGTTATACTCATTTCACTCTCGTTCTAGCGAAGCATGATGGAGAATGTGTTTTTCACCCTCCTAATAAAAAGCTGTTTGAATGGATAAGAAAAGGAAAATCTAGATATATAGCAAAATATAAAGATTCCCTTCCTGAATATTACTGTTCTCGCTGTTCTAAGATTATAAAAGAAGGCTTTGAAGTGTGGCATGAGATTTAAGATAAATCTCTATTTAGTAATCATAAAATTATTGAATGTAAGAGGGATATTTTTATGTTAAAAACAAAATTTGAGAAAGTTATATCTTTTTTAAAAGGTAAAAAAATTGTAATTACAACTCATGATTTAGTAGATATTGACGGCTTAATATCTTGCTACGCTTTTAAAAATTTCATAAATCTGCTTTTAAAAACCAGCCAAACAGTTATTTGTTTTTCAGAAATTTCTAAACATACAAAAAGTTTTATGAAAAATATTGCTTTGAATTATCCTAATATTGATTTTGTGTTTGAAACAAAAATAAATTTTTTGAAATTTGATGTCTGTTTGGTTTTAGATACGAATAATCTTGATCAAATCAAATATAAAAAAGAATTACAAGATACTGAAATTTTAATTATTTATATTGATCATCATTATTCCCTAGAAAAGGAATTTAACATAAACTTATCTTCAATGAATTTAATAAATGAACATTACTCGTCAACGGTAGAAATAATTCTGGAATTATATAGCGCATTTAATATTGAAATTTCTACATCACTTAAGATTCTAATGATTGCTGCCATTCTAACAGATTCTGGTTTTTTCAAACATGGTGATAACAACACTATAAGAAATGTTAGTAAATTATTAGATGAAAAAATTAATTTTCAAGATATATTGAGACTCCTTGATTTTAAGATGGATGTTTCAGAAAAAATCGCCAAAATTAAGGGACTTCAAAGGGTACAGCTTATTCGCGAGGGGAATTATTTAATTGGGATTACAAATGTAAGTAGCTATGGTGCGACAATCTCCTCAATGTTAATGAGAGTTGGATTTGATATTAGTTTTGTTTATTCTGAAGAAAAAAATGGATCTCGTATAAATGCGAGAGCTAAAAGAAATGTATGTTTAAAGACGGGTTTGCACTTAGGAAAAATTCTAGGTGAAATAGCGAATGAATTTAGAGGAAGTGGAGGTGGACATGATGGAGCAGCATCGATAACCTCTGAGGTAGAAGCATCTATCATAATTGATAAAATCATAAAGAAGGTAAAATCATATTTACAATTAAAACTTTAATACACATAAAAGAATTTATTTTTGTTTTATTTTTAAAATGGCTCTAGTAAGTTTTCAAAATTTCTATTTTCGGTATAAAGGAAATGAAGAATATGCTTTGAATAATATCAATTTAGAGTTAGAAGAGAATAAATTTATTTTACTTTGTGGAGAAACCGGAAGTGGGAAAACCACATTAATTAGATGTTTGAATGGTCTAATTCCACAATTCTACGCAGGATTTTATAAAGGTTCTGTAAGCGTGTGTGGAAAAGATACAAGTGAGACACCTATATCTTCACTTTCAACTGAGGCTGGAATTGTTTTTCAGAACCCGGAGAACCAATTAATTGCCATGAATGTAGAGCATGAAATCGCATTTGGACTAGAAAATTTAGGTGTTAAACCAAAAGAAATTTCAAGAAGAATTCAGGAAAGTGCGTCATTAACTGAAATTGAACATATTTTAGATAAGGCTCCATTTGAATTGAGTGGTGGAGAACAACAAAGAGTTGCGATAGCTTCTATTTTAGTATTACAACCTAGGATATTAATATTAGATGAACCAACAGCTTTATTGGATCCATTCATGGCAAATAAAATAATCAGTCTAATAAAAGAAATACAGAAGGAAAAAAAGATTACAATTATAATTAGTGAGCATCGGCTTGATCTTGTGCTCTCATACTCAGAATTCATGATTTTAATGAAGAAAGGAAGAGTTGTTGAGTTTGGAGATAAAGATAATGTTATTAATGGAGTCATTTTCAAAGACTTAAGATTAAATAAACCCATTATTTATTCAATCTTCTCTGATCTCAAAAAAAAAAATTTATTTGATAGTAAGATACCTACCTCCATTTCAGATGTAGTGAAATATTTGAAATCAAAACGCGATTTTAATAGGTGATATTTATTATTAAAGACTTACCATTGATTATGATAAGTGAAATGAGTTATACATATCCAAATGGCACAGAAGCCCTAAAAGATATTAATATAAATATTTATAAGGGTGAGTTGATAGGAATTATGGGAAAAAACGGTGCAGGCAAGACAACTCTTATTCGCACCCTTAATGGCTTAATAAGACCTACTAAAGGTAATATCTATATTGAAAATGAAAATATTAATGAAAAAACAATTGCGACAATATCAAAAAAGGTTGGAATAGTATTTCAAAATCCGAATCATCAGTTATTTGCAAATTCAATAGAAGAGGAAATTAAGTTTTCATTGAGGAGTTTTAAACTACCTCAGGAAGAAACCCAAAATAGAATAGATAAGATATTAGAGGAATTTAATCTTGAAAAATATCGAAAAAGATCTCCTCTTAACATCTCTGGAGGAGAGTCAAAAAAATTAGCTATTGCTTCAATTGTATGTAGAAATCCTGAAGTATTAATTTTTGATGAACCGACTTTAGGGCAGGATGGAAAAGAAATGGAATTTTTCATCAATATAATTAACAGAGAAAAGAATAAAGGAAAAACTATCATCATCATAACTCATAATACTGAATTTGCTTACGAGCACTTACCAAGAACTATATTAATGGCAGATGGAGATATAATCGCAGATGGTCCAACTCAAAGGATATTTGAGAACGAGCCACTAATATTAGCAGCATCTCTAGTCTTACCCCAGATTCGGCAACTCTGTATAGCAATGGAGCAGATTGGTTTTCAAGAAGTTAATAATTTAAATTCCAGAGATAAATTGATTAATTATTTACAGGATTTTTTAAGAAGTAACTTAACAAAAGCTTAAGAGGTAAAAAAATACATGTCGTTAGAATTTCTCAATGCTTTTAAATTTATGAAAAAAGATACCTTTTTACATAAGTTGGATCCTCGATCAAAATTGTTATTTGCGATAATCTACACGATTCTTGCTCTATTATTTACTCAAATTGTCCCTCTATTAATTATCTTTCTAAGTTTAATTCCAATAATTTTAATTGGGAAATTATTTAAACAATGGATAAAAAGCATACGTGGTTTGTCCTTTCTGATTCTCTTTATAATCATTTTAAATACACTATTTTTATCATTAAATTTTGCTATTGCAATGATTTTTAGAATTTTAATCATGATATCTGCTTTTTCTATCTTCTTTCTTACAGTTGATCCAAATGATTTGGCTCTCTCATTGATTTCAATGAAAATACCATATGAAATTGCCTTTTCCTTTTCTTTAGCCTTTAGATTTGTTCCGACTATAGCAATAGAAGCTCAAAACATAATGGACGCTCAACAAAGCAGAGGATATGAAATCCAAAAGAAGGGGCTAATTAAACAAATAAAAAACTTATTTCCATTATTAATTCCATTAATAATTTGTTCTATCAGAAGAGCCTTCAATGTTGCAGAAGCTCTAGAATCAAGAGCCTTTGGCAGTATAAAAAATCGTTCTTATTATTATACAATAAAATTTTCATTAAAGGATTGGATCTTTTCTATTTATTTAGTTCTTGTTTTAGTATTTTTAATCATTGTGCGAATTAATATTTATTCAATGCCAGAAATCTTAATGTGGAGTTTCCCTCTTTGATAGAGAAAAAATTTAATATAAAAGAGATTAATTTAAAGTATTTTGTAGGGATTAGCCAAATTAAATTTAAATCTGATCAATCTATACATAATAAGGCCAACTTTAAAGAAAAATTCCTTTTAGATCAATTTTTCAAAACAATTAACAAGAACCACGATCAATATCATTATTCTTCTATTCAGTTTATGAAGGATATATATATTTTAAATCAAGATCATATATTTACAGCATGTTATTATGTAGAAAGAGCATTTAATAAAAAATTAAATATTTCCAGTAAAAAAGAAATTGAATTATTATTATACATGTCTACTTATAGACAGATAAGTAAGAGTATTCAAACTTTTGGAATAGACTCATCTGATTTAAGTAAAGGGAAGCTATTATATTGTATTATATCCTCCTCTAATAATTTAAACGCCATAAATGATAATATATTACAGAATTTAAAAGCTAAAGAGGAGCCACTGACCATCAACATTGTTTCAGACGAAAAATTTAATTTAATTAAAGAATTTTATGAAATTTCTGAGAATCAAATTAAATGTGTTTTAAAATCATATGGAATTGATTCTAATATAGGTAATCTTAAATTAAATTTCAAATATTCCGCTTTACTTGATTTGATCTGTGAAAAAATGGTTCTTTTAAGCCTCGAAAATACTTAGAAAGCGTAAATATAGATCTTTCAATTCTTTTTGGTAATAATTTCATCTTTATTTAAAAAGGAAATGCCACAAATATTGCCTAAAACTTCAATTCTGATTACTTTATCGGGATTTTCTAAATTAACATTATTTTCAATGTGTTTAGATACTATTTCTATAAAATTGTTTCGCTCTATGTTTTCATTTTGTCTGCGTTTTAGGGTGATTTTAAAAGAATCTCCATCATTAATGAACTCTTGATAGTGCTGTTGAATAACTGAACTTATAATTTTGGTATCAGTTTCACAAGTATAATCAATTGGAAGGATTTTTAAAATAAAATTATAGAAACGCGGATTTTCTTCTAATATTGTTTTAATTTGCGAAATCACATTTTTCGCATTCAAATTAGTTAATACATTAATCAACCCCGGATACTGAGTATTTAATATAATAGGGTAAGCATCCCCACACATCAATAGAGTAAACCATAATTCAGCTGATGCATTCCTTTCGTTGTATATAGAAGTTGAGACAAGGAGATTAAAATTCCTAATTAATATCATCCCCAACCTGCTGATTATTATTTGATAAAAATTCTAGTATTTCTTCTTTTGTCAGCACTCCAATGCGTAAAAATTTAATCTCTTGAGAGTTACAGTCTACTATAGTAGTAGGTAACTCTGATTTTGACTTACCTCCATCAATAATTAGATCTATAGGGCTTAAAATTTTCTTTGTAACCTGTTCTCCACTAACGGAGGGAGGTTCTCCACTATAATTAGCAGATGTACCAATTATACATCCTAGATGCCCTTTTTCCTTTAAGCGGTTTAAAATATTTAAAATAATTTCATTCTCAGGAACTCGAAGTCCAATTGTATTTTTAAATGCTGTAACTTCGGGAAGAATAACACTTGGTTCTTTCTTTTTTAAAATAAGCGTTAATTGACCCGGCCAATATTTTTTCGCGAGTTTTTTAGCAATTCCATTAAATTCAGCAATTTCTAATGCCTCTTCATAATCCGATACTAATAACAAAAAACCCTTTGTCCTATCACGAAATTTAATATCAAAAATTCTATTAATAACATTTATGTTTTGTGGGTCTCCCCCAATCCCATAAACTGAATTAGTAGGGAAAGCAATTAACTTTCCATCAATAATATTTTCAGCCGCAATCTGTAAATATAAGCTAATTTCCTTTAATTCTTTTCCAGCAAGTTTTATTAAAAAACCCATATCAATCCTGATTTAATTTTAAGCATTTTAAAAAAATGAGGTATATAGAAATCCAAAATTATTTAGTGTAATTTTCTTGACAATTCAATTCAATATTTATCTGGTCCCAATTATGATCTATTCTTTCTTGAAGTTTTATTAAGTCCTTTTCCGACAATTTCGAAAACCTCTTTTGTTTTGAAAGGTAATCAATTAAAGAAGCTCTTTTTGTCGGGTCCAAAAGAATTTTACTTTTCTTTGAGAGTTTCATTAAACCATCTTCAACTTCATATAATATCCATGAGCATGTTTTTACAGCTAAACGAGCTAGTTCAATTGACTCCTAACTTTGATACCACCACCCTACAGGACAGGGTGCAAGACTGTGTATGTATCTACAACCCTTAATTGCTTTTGCCTTCTTAAATTTATCATACAGGTCAAGAGGTTCGCTAATACTACACGTAGCAATATAAGGTATATCATGCGCTGCCATAATTGCGGGGAGATTTTTCTTAAATCTTTCTTTGCCCAAGGTTGTGGTAGTGGTTATAGCCCCGTGAGGGGTTGAAGAAGACCGTTGGATTCCTGTATTCATATAAGCTTCGTTGTCATAACACACATAAATTTGATCAGAATTTCTTTCAGCTGCTCCACTCAAGCCTTGAAGGCCTATATCTGCTGTACCACCATCACCAGCAAAAGTTATTGTTGTAATTTCATCCCATCCTTTACCTGGAAATCTATAATCTTTGGCTTTAAAAGCTGCTGAAACACCTGTAGCTGCCGCTGCTCCTGCTGCAAAAGCCATATTTATAAAAGGAAAAGTTGATGCTGTTTTAGGCCATAATCCCACAACCACATTTAAGCAAGAAGCCGGAGTTACAAGTACAGTTTTAGGACCTAATGCTTTCATTGCCCATCTAAGAGCAATTTCTAAGCCACATCCTGCACAACAAGAATTTCCTGGAAGAAAATATTCTTCTTGACAAGAATCCAACGCTTCTTTTAATTTCACCATTGTTATTCAACCTCTAACAATCCATCCCAGAGGGTTCCATGAATTATGTCTTTTGGAAGTTCTCCAGTTTCATATAATTTTACTAACATTTTCAGTTGATTTTTTTGAAGGTCAAGAGTGACCTCTCTTCCCCCTAATCCATTTATTATTGGTAATATGTCTGCTGTTCCTTGGGTATTATGTAAAGCAGATTTGACCTCACAACTTACAGGTCCTCCAGTTTGAGACCCAAATGCTGTAGCTCTATCAATTACTCCAAGCAATTTCACTTTTTTAGCAATTTCAACAATATCTTCTATGGGAAACGGTCTAAAATGGCGAAGCTTTACCATTCCAACTTTAAAACCATCTTCTCTCAAATCATCGACAGCTTGTTCCATTTGTAAAGCAAGGTCGCCGTAAGTTAGAACTCCTACTTCTGCATCATTCATTTTATATTCTTGAATTAAACCATTTCCATAGTTTCTACCGAAAATAATCTCAAACTTTTTAGCCACACTTTTGATTTTCTCTTTAGCAATCATATGTGCATCATGTATTTTCATTCTAAATTCGTAATAGAACCCGGAAGGCATTATAAGATTACCAAACATCATTGGTCTATTTGGATCCATCCAAATATGCGGCCAACCTTCCTCACTAGGTAGGGGGGGTAAAAATTTATCAACAAGATGTTGTTCCTCAATAATTACTGGTTTCGAGGTATGAGAAAGAATGAAACCACCATAAGCAACAAACTTTGGAAGTAATACCTCAGTATCCTCACAGATTTTATAGGCCATTAAAATTTCATCATAAATTTCTTGATGGGTAGCACAAAACGAAATTAACCATCCTGTATCGCGTTGGCTTAGTACATCGGTAAAATCAGCCCATATATTCCACGGTGGAGCTGCTCCACGAGAAGCAATTGACACTACTATTGGAAGTCTTGCTCCAGCGGCCCAATGAATCATTTCATGGGCATAAAAAATCCCTTGACCAGCAGTTGCAGTAAATGTTCGAGTACCTGCTTTGCTAGCACCGATTACTGAAGCAAAAACACTGTGTTCCGACTCAACTTTTATATATTGGGTTCCTGGCATCTCTCCTTTATCAACAAACTCAGAGAGTTTTTCAACTACTGTTGTTTGTGGTGTAATTGGATAAGCACTAATTACTTGTACACGTGCTGATTTAGCAGCATATGCTGCTGCTACATTTCCCTTAATAATTATAGTTTCTTTTTCTTGAATAAAATCTTCTTGGGACTCAACCATCTTTTATCTCACTCTCTCTTACCATTTCAATGCATTTTGTCGGACATTCGGTTTTACATATTCCGCATCCTTTACAATATTTTAAATCTATCTTAAATGAACCGTCATCCATCCTGGTTATTACACCTTCAGGGCAATACATCCAGCAAATCCCACATTTATTACATCCTTCTCTAATTACTGGTCGAAATGTTCTCCAATCCCCTGTAGTGCCCATGCTTCCATCAATAGGTAATGAAATTGGAATAGGAGGTAATTCCTTCCAATTTTTATATTCCTGCACCTTAGGACGGTCTTTTACAGATTTATTAATCTTTTTCCATTTTTTCGGCTCGGACATATTTAAATCTCCTTAACTGAGTGATATGCGTCTTCAGCAGTGCTCATATTTTTTATTATTTTCTCTTCTCCAAATTTCTTTTTAATTACTTTTTCCATTGTTTCAAGGTCGTAAAATCCAGAAATTTTACCAAAAGCACCAAGCATAGGGATGTTTAATATTGGGCCACTGGCATGCATAAATTCTCTTTTAATGCATATTCCTGTTGCGTCAACAATAAATATTCTAATATCCTCAGGAAGTCCTTCCTTATCAATAGGATTTGGACTATTAATTATAAGATTTACTCCAACTTTAATAGTGTCTCTAATCTTTGGTATCTCAAGTAAAGAAATATCGAACATTAAAATAAAATCTGGATTTACTACACTATCATACGTTTTAATGGATCTAGATCTTGAGACTTTAGTAAAGGCCTGAATAGGAGCACCCCTCCTCTCAGCACCGATTATCGGAATAGCAATTATATCCTTAAAACCTTTCTCAAATGCCATTTCTCCTAACAGCTGGCTAGCAGTAATACATGTTTGACCCCCTCTACAATGCATTGATATTTCAACAATTTTTTCCTCGTCTGACAAATTCCCTCAACTAATTTTTTTCTTTTCCTAAGATTTTACTTATATCCGCAAGGACACATTGAATGAATGCACTACTGATTTAACTAATATAACTGCAATATTAATCAATAGTATAGAGTTTATAATTATATTGATTATAATAATTAATTGATTTTTAAGAAGATTCGATATTAAACTTATTTTAAAATCTTTTCTATAATAAATTTGGTCAATAACATTGAGAGAGATTATATCTTATCAATATGTCTAAAGAGAATAGAAATAGTGAAATTATATATTCGTTTAAATGCCCTTTATGTCAGAAGGGAGAAATTGAGATCCTTAAAACTATCTATGATCTTCCCGATGGTGATAAAATGCTTATTTTGAAATTTGAATGTGATAAATGTAATTTTCTTAAAAATGACGTGATTCCTTTAACTACTAATATGGAGGCGGGAATTATTACTCTTAAGGTATCCGAAGAGGAGGATCTTAAATCAAAAATTTACCGTTCACCAAAGGGAAGATTAGAAATACCTGAATTAGAGTTAATAGTAGAACCTGGTCCTAGAGCTGATTTCTATTATACAAATGTAGAAGGTATTCTCTATAGGTTTGAAAATGCTGTATCAATATACAGAAGGAGTCTAGAAGAAGATGATCCAGAAATAAAAGAGATTGATGAAATATTAAATAATTTAAAAAAAGCCATGGAAGGAAAATTTAATTTCACTTTAAAATTAACCGATACACAAGGAGGAAGTTATATAATTCCCCAAGATAAATCGAAATATACTTTCCAGAAGATTGAGAAAAGTGAAGAATAAAATATAAGAGAATCATAATTCACTATAATAAATCATTAATAATTTAACAGCAATTTAATAGTAATGTGAGAATAAATGGGAAATCAAATAAAAAGAGTAGGGATTTTAACCGGAGGAGGAGATTGTCCGGGATTAAATTCTGTAATTTATGGTATAATGTTAAAAGCCTACGATCCTGGTATAGAATGTGTTGGAATATTGAAAGGATGGAAAGGATTTTTGGAAAATAAAACTATTCCACTTGATATTGCAGAACACGATGATCTACATACTGTTGGTGGAACTATCTTATATACAAGCAGGACCAATCCATTTAAGGGAGTTGATTCGAAACAGGAAAAAGCAAAAGAATTAAAAAAATTATTTGATACGCTTAGCATTGATGCTTTAATTGCTATCGGTGGAGTTTTAAAATAGTTTCTATTTTAAACTGAAGACGATACGTTAGGTGTTGCAGATGCAATGTACAAATATGCTAAAGCTAAAGTTGTTGGCTGCCCGAAAACAATTGATAATGATCTAAGTGGAACACATTATACATTTGGGTTCTGGAGTGCTGTACAATTAGCATCTAATACCATTGATAATCTTACTACTACTGCGCGTTCTCATCAGAGGGTATTTGTTGTTGAAGTTATGGGAAGGAACGCTGGTTTTTTAACTATGTATGCTGGAATTTCTGCTGGAGCTGATATTATATTAATTCCAGAAACACCATTCGATCTAGAAAAAGATATAGTGGAAGTTTTGAAAAAAAGAGTTAATGCCGGCTATAAATATCATATAATAGCTACTTCAGAAGGAGCTTATCCAAATTTAGAATCTTTAAACCGAGATTTTAAAACTATATCTAAGGAGACAATTGATAAATTACCTAAGGATACATTTGGAAATCCGTTATTAGCAAAATTGAACATATCTCAAATAATAGTTGAGGAACTGAATTTGAGAGATGATTTAAAACATGATTTTCAGAAAAATGGAGTAGATTTTGAATGTAGGAGTGTAGTACTTGGACATACTATGCGAGCTGGAACCCCTAATTCTTTTGATCGAATTTTGGGATTAAGATTTGGATTAGCAGCTATGAAACTAGTCTTAGAAGGTAAATTTGGAAATATGGTCTCTCTTCAAGGTAATAAAATTGAAACTATACCGCTTTCTGAAGGAGTAAAAAAAAAATTTATTACGCCGGAAAACGATAAAATGGAATTACGTGCTTTATTGCTAAAGGTCCGCTATTTATCAAAAAAAAAATAAATCTTATCCTTTCCTATATCTTTCTTACAAAATATTTACTATTATATCTATTTTTTTTTATAAATCTTTAAAATAAGAAATTTTCACTATTATAAAATAGTAAGAAAAACAAACCTTTATTTAATTAAATCAATTCAAATAAAAAAAATGAAATGGAAAAAAATTTTATTATTAGTTTCTAATTTCAGTACTACTGGTTATGATTTCTATGATTCTGCCTTTCCTCCCTTAGCTCTTGAATATATTGCCGCATATGTTGAAGATTTGGTAGATGTAATGATCTTAGATTCTAAAGCTGCTAATTTAAAGCTTCTTCAAGTAAAAAAAAAAATTGAAAAGTTTAAACCTGATTTAGTAGGCTTATCAGTTCCAGTTACAAGTGCGATAGATATTGTTCTCAATCATGCAAAAATTGCAAAATTATATGGAGCTACAACAGTAATAGGAGGATGGCATCCTACTTTAGCAGTTGAACAGACCTTATCTTCTCCATGGATTGATATATTGGTTAAAGGAGAAGGAGAATTTACATTCCGTGAACTTATTGAAAAGGGTTCTCCAGAGAATGTAGACGGATTATCATATAAAAAGGATGGAAATATAATTCACAATCCAGATAGACCATTTATGAGTAATTTAAATGAGCTAAAAATGCCTTCTCGTCATTTGGTTAAAAAATATTATTATAAAATATTTAACATGAACTGTGATGCAATAGAGACATCACGCGGGTGCCCCCAAGCATGCAAGTTTTGTAGCACAAATGTAGTATATGGTCGAACGTGGAGGGCTAGGCCAATTGAAAGTGTTATTAAAGAATTAGAAATAGTATCAAAAAATAAAAAAATTACAGACGTGTTTTTTGTAGATGATAATATTCTTGTTAATATGAGACGCGTTGGGAGATTATGTATTGAAATTATTAAAGGTAAAAGAACGGGAAGAATTAGAAACAACTTGCGTTTCTTTTTTCAAGGGCGCTTGGATTCAATGGCAAGACGCCCACGAATTATTAAATTGATGTCTGAAGCTGGTTTTTGGCTTGTTTTAGTAGGTATTGAAGCTACTGATGACAAAAGATTGAAAGCTATTAATAAAGGGTGTAAAATGGATCAAATTGAGGCAGGTATAAAGATTTTGCATAAAAATGGAATCATAGTTATGGGAAATGTTATTCTAGGAGTTAATATAAATGATACATTGGATGACATTTTTACTTGTATTAATATAACTGGAGGATTAACTTTAGATTTACCAAGTTTTACACTGTTAACACCGTTCCCATCAACAGGCTTTTACGAAGAAATGAAAAAAAATGGCCTACTCCTCACAGAAGAATACAGCCAATTTAATTGGTTGAATGCTGTTATCAAAACTAATAACTTCACACCCGAAGTTCTAAGAATGCTACTCTTTCTTGCATTTTATGCAGTTGGATTCTATGCTGGAAATTTAAGAAATAAGATCACTTTATTTCGTAGAACTGTCGGTTCAAGAGGCTATTTATATGTACTACACCCTGCAAGAATTTACCGATCAGTTGCAGCTTATCTCAAGTGGAAGAAAATTGTCCTTAAAAACTTAGACGGAATCAAAATGCGAAAGATAAGACAAATGAGATCAGGTAACCTAAAACAAATGGAAGGCATAAAAAGTGAATTAATCAAACTTATGAAGTAAATAATGGAGTATGAAATTTTAAAATATCAGAATCTCCATTGGAAAAAAATTCTACTAATTAAACCGAATTATAGAACAATTGGTTAGGATTATTATAACATGGATTTTCCTCCAATTAATTTGACATATATAGCTAGCTATTTAATTGATGTAGATGTAGAAATTCTAGATACAAAAGTGAGAAACTTATCCACTTATCAAATAAAAAAAAAAATTGAAAAATTTAACCCCAATATAGTTGGAATTTCTGTTTTTGTATCTGCAGCTTTAAAAACCTCACTTAATATAACAAAAATCTGAATTTTCTTTCTCGTAGTCAGTTTCTATTCTATTTACTTAAATTCATAATCAATTATTTTTATTCGATTTTTATCCATAGTGCTTTTCTTCCTCATGGTCAGCATCAATAGCATCCTTTTCTACATCTCGATCAAGCCATTTTTCACTTAATAATTCTTTATAATACTCATGTTGGATAATTAAACTCATAATTTCTGAGGTTCCAGTCCAAATTTCTCCAAGTCTTGAATCACGAAGTAATCTTTCAATGGGATATACCGTTGTGTAACCAATTCCTCCCATTACTTGCATTGCATTATTTATAATCTTCCAACAAGCCTTGGTGGAAAATTTTTTGGATTCAGAAACTAATCTTCGTTGCAAAGCGGGTGGGGCTCCTACATCAATTGTCCTTGCCGTATTTAATACAATTGATCTCGCTGCATCTAATAGAGTGATACTATCAGCAATTTTAAAATTGACAGCTTGGAAATTTTTTATTATCTGCCCAAAAGCCTTCCTTTTTGTTGAATATTTAGTAGCAATATGAAGACAAGTTCTTGCTGATCCTAATGCTCCAGCTGCAGTTGTAAGGCGCTCAGGGATCATCATTTGATAAAAAATTCTCCCTCCCTCCCCTTCACCTATAATAATATTTTCTTGTGGGACCTCAACGTTCTTAAATTTGAGTCTTCCAGCACCACCTCCTCTAGTTCCTAATAAACCATAAATATACTCTGTTTCGACACCTTTACTACGATCGACAATAAAAAGGCTAAGTGCTGAACGCGGATCAGCTTTTGGATCGGTATTTGTTTTAGCATAAACTAGAAAAAAATCAGCACCTTCAGCGCCTACAACGAATCTTTTTTCACCATTTAAGACATAATAATCGCCTTCTTTAACGGCAGTACAAGTTGCGCCAAAAAAATCAGACCCTCCTCTAGGTTCTGTTAACGCTTCAGCTGTATACTTTTTACCTTCACACATTGGCTTCAAATAATTTAATTTTTGATCTTCAGAACCAAATAAATTCATTGCTTCTCCAGTAATGATTGGAAGAGAATATAAGCAAGGTAATGAGCTTCCCAACACGCCTATTTCTTCAAGTGCTACAACTTCGCACTCCCAATTTAAACTTCGCCCTCCAAACTCTATTGGAAATCTCAATCCTATGAGGTTATGTTTTCCTAATTTTTCTAAAAACCCTTTTGGATAGTTAATTTCCTCTTTATCCATCTGTTTTATTAATGAGTGAGGAACATCATCCCTTACAAATGTTCGTACTTCATCTTTGATTTTTTTAGCATCCTGACTTATTAAATAATCAAACAATTTTGATTCTCCCTATTTGATTAATATTGAGTTAAGTAATGATAGGTTCAATAAAAATAGTGATTTTATCTAATTTTGTAAGTTTAAGATAATTTTACATATTCAAAGTTCTGTAATAGTTCAGTAGTTTAAACTATAAATATCTTATATTCATTTTTTTATATGTTTTATAACATTTTTATACGTAACAATTCATTAAAAGTATAATTTTTAAAATACTTAGGTTTATTAATTGAAATATTGAATTTATAAATAGATGGTTCACATATGTTCACAAAAATTAAACAAATATATAGAGAATATCCCAGTTCCTTTAAAGTGCTAACTCTAGCCACTTTCATAGACCGATTGGGAGGATTTTTACTCTTTCCCCTTATTTTCATTGTATATAACTGATCATTTTGGAGTAGGGATGATTCAGGTAGGACTCCTGTTTTCGATTTTTTTCGCAGGAAGTCTACTCGGTGGTATGATAGGTGGAGCGTTAGCCGATAAATATGGCCGTCGTGCAATAATTCTAATTGGTTTGATTGTATCTGGGATAGGAAGTATCTTTATGGGTTTAGTTAATAATCTTACTATTTTTTATATACTTGCAGCATTTTTAGGCGTGTTTGGCAATTTTGGAAGCCCTGCACGGCAAGCAATGGTAGCAGATTTTCTTCCAAAAGAAAAACAAGCAGAAGGATTTGGAATTCTACGAGTAGCGGTTAATCTTTCAGCAGTCATTGGACCTCTTCTTGGTGGATTTATAGTAGTCTATTCTTACTTTTTGCTATTTGTTGCAGATGCGGTGAGCAGTATAATTACTGGTATTATTGTATTTATAGTCATCCCAGAGACAAAACCTATGTTACTGGGCGAAAAAGCTGGAGAATCAATGATGAGAACCATAATCGGATATAAAGAGGTCTTAAAGGATTGGAAATACATATTATTTCTTTCTGTGTCTGCAATAACGGTGCTAGTATATATGCAAATGAATACTACTCTTTCGGTTTTTTTACGGGATGTTCATGGGTTCCCAGCACAAATTTTTGCCTTGTTATTAAGTTTGAATGCAGCTATGGTGGTGTTATTTCAATTCTGGATAACCCGGAAAATTTCTAAATTTGCTCCCATGAAGATGATGGCACTTGGATCATTGTTTTATATGGTTGGTTTTGGCATGTATGGTTTTATCTCTGAAACATACTTATTCTTCATTGCTATGGTTATTATTACGATTGGTGAGATGATAGCAATACCTATTTCGCAAACTACAGCTGCCTTTTTTGCTCCTGAAGATAAACGAGGACGATACATGGCAGTTTATGGTTTCCATTGGGGTATTCCAAATCTCTTTGGAGTTTTAGCTGCTGGACTAATTATGGAAAATATTGGTCCAAACTTAGTGTGGTATATTGCGGGAATTCTTTGTCTAATAGCGGCGATAGGATTTTTACTTCTTCATGGTATAACTAAAGTTCGTTTAGCGAAAGAAATAGAACCCATGAGTGAAAACTTGCTTGAAGACTGAATTCACATTAACAAAGATATTCTTATTATATTTTCTTCATAAGATGTGAATATTTAATAACGAGTCAAGAATTAAGAATTTATTACATAGTTCGGGAAACGCATCTTTCACGATGATTCTATTTAATTAGCTTTCAATTTCAAAAATAATCTTTTGATATTCATATTTTGAATTTAGCAATTTTAAAATATTTTTAACAAAAATTCTTAAATTCTTCGCTTGAACCTGCTTTTGATCTTTCTGTTCAATTAAGAATTCATGTATCATAATTCTAGTTTTTTCTGTACCGTTTTCTTTTAAATATTTCATCCAATGAATGGATATTCTACAGATTTTTTCTAAATAACCTTCTGGATATTCATTCAAATCAAGGATTCTCTCACGATACTTATTGATTGCATTATAAACCCTTACTAAATAATCAGCAGTACCTAATGAATATCTACATAAGCTAATTAGATTTGATGTGATTCTAGAACTTCTAGTATTAGTTGCTGCCTCAAAAGACTCCCAAGCTTCCTTCCATTCGTTTTTATCTCGCGTTACAAGATTATCTTTATATAAAGCTACATTCATTATATCACTTAGATCTACGTCATGTCCTCTTTTTAACTTTTTATTAAAGATATCTTTTAGCTCAGTTCCTTCAAGATAACTCCCAACTCCAAAATCAAGTAATTTTTTTAGATTATTTGCTTTACAAACTGCATCATGTTTAACTTCACCTGTTTCTGGAATAGTCCATTCTAAAATTTTTTCCCATTCGCCTGTTTCGTTAATTTTTACCCAATCTATTTGGCTTAATACATGGTCTAACAAACCAACTTGAAAAGTCCAAAATGTAATTTCATCAGTAAAGCGTTTTCTTCTCCAATCTCTAGTTGTATATTTTCCCAAATACAACTTAATAGTACCTCGTACCAAAGCATTTTTACCATTTATCAAAGCCAATTTTGCTTTTTCATTATACGGACTATCTAAATCTTTAGAATAGGCAACAATATGATCTAATACTTTTCTAGCTTCTGCGGCGGCGATTTTACATGGAATATTTCCATCGGAGGGATAAATTTGAGTTCCACCATCTAAGAAATCTTTAAATAATTCAAAATCCTCATTTGGAATTGAATGATTAGGGTTGTTAAACATTTGCTTTTTGAACGTATAATGTGTATAACCATTGTTATCAACTCTAGTTTTACAAGCTACAGGGGATATTTTCCTTAACATATCCCCGTCTTGAATTGAATCCGCTTTTATATCCCAAATTCCCTCCATTGTATCATCATCTAACAGGTTGTTTAAAATTAATTAAATATCATATTTGAAAATCTCCGATATTTTGATTAGTTTATGTTGAGATAATCTTCTTTAAAGAAGATATCCCCCTTTTCTACTTCAAAAATAACTTTAGCGTTCTTAACTCTAGAATTCAAAAGATCTAGTATTTTTTCAGCAAAATGTCTGAGATTTTTTGAGTAATAAAGTTTGAGATGACTTTGTTCAAAGATATAGTTATGTATCAACTCCCTTGTAATATCCGGACCGTGGTTTTTCAGATGTTTTTGCCAATGAATGGAGACACGAGTAATTTTAGCTATTTTTTGATTTGGATATATTGTTTGATCATAAATCAGATCATGGAGTTTTAGTAAAGCATTCCCTACTCTTTCAAGATAATCAGCAATTGAAAGAGAATACCTTACTAAACTAATTAAATTAGAAATTGTTCTTGTACTGCGAGTATTCGCGCTTTCTTCAAAAGCATCCCATACTTCATACCATTGATCGACAGCAAATCCCTCTGCTTTATTAAAAACCATTGCTACGTTAATAATATCGCTTATATCAACATCATGTCCCCTCTTCAATTTCTTTTTGAAGATATCCTTCAATGTTGAACCATCAAGATAACTTCCTACCCCAAAATCAAGAGTTTGATTAATATCGTTAGACGCGATAAGTACATGCTCTTCTCTCTCATTTGAAAAAGGATTGTCCCAATAAATCTTTTTTTCCCATTCACGTGTGATCTTATTTTTTACCCAACCAGTTTTCTTTAATACATGTTCTAATAAATCAATTTTGTGTATCCAGAAATCTATATCATCCGTAAACCTCTTTCTTCTCCAATCTCTTGTTGTATATTTACCTAAATATAATTTAACGGTCCCTCTTATTAATGCAAGCTTACCTTTTTTTAATGATTCAACAGCTTCTTTATGATAAGCAGCATTAGGATTTTTAGATATTTTCGAGATCTCTTTTAAAATAATTCTTGCTTCCCCCGCAACTAAATCTGTAGGAATATTCCCGTCAGAAGGATACTCTCTTGAACCACCATCTATGAATTTTTGAAAAAGTGAGATGTCATTTGATGGAAAAACATATCTGGGATTATTAAACAAAACCCTACTGAAAAGATAATGAGTGAAACCATTTTCATCTATACACATTTTATCTGGTAAAGGAGAAATATCTCTTAAATTATCCCCTTTATGTATAGCATCAGCCTTAATATCCCATATCATACGAGATATTATATTGGTTTTACCTTTTAAAAATTATTAATTTAAAATATAAAAGGAAGTTTTAAACATAGATTTTGTTGATTTTATATGATTAGCTTAATTAGAGTCATACGGTTATTCTATGGGATTAACT
>CAZRBD010000028.1:28427-32019 GCA_964598265.1 uncultured archaeon | reverse complement strand
CAATTTATTCTGGGAGGCATCCAAACTTTTCCACATTTCTTACATTTAGTTCCTAAAATCTTTTTATTTTTCATTAATTCTATGAAAAACTTGCTTTGTCCACCCATTGTATATTTATAATTTATCTTGATAATATCCCTTATCTCATGTGCTTTGAATTCCATTTATTTTTTCGCCTCCTCATTTTCCATTACAATAATAGCGGCATATGCAGCACCTGGTCCACCAATTGAGTGTGATATAGCCCGTCCTTTTTCTATAGAAACTTGATGTCCACCAGCATCTTCCCTTAACTGAAGAGCTGCTTCCCCAGTAGACATTATTCCGGTAGCGCCAACTGCATGACCACATCCAATTAAACCTCCTGAAGGACAACATGGCAATTCTCCATCTTTAAAAGGACCACCAGATTCAATCCACCTACCTCCTTCACCAAATGGAACAAAACCAAGTTCTTCATACGAAATTACTTCTTGTCCAGAGAAAGCATCGTGTAATTCGGCAAGATCTATCTGATCCTTAATTTTTTCATATTCTAGTCCAGCCATTTTGTATGCAACTTTTGCGGCATAAATATTCGAATAAAGTCTCCCCATATCTTCTCTATTTCCTATAAAACAATCAGTATTTGCGGCTCCAACTCCTGTAATCCAAATTGGGTTTTCAACTTTTAATTCTTTAACTTTTTTCTCACTCGCTAATATTAGTGCGGCAGAGGCTTCTGAATATAAACAGCAGTCTAATAACTTAAAGGGATAGCATATTATTCTCGAATTCAAGACATCCTCGACAGTAATTTTCATTGGTGATTGTGCTTTTGGATTATTCATGGCATTTCCATGATTTTTAACAGATACAAGAGCCATTTGTTCTTCAGTAGGGCTGCCAAATTCTTCAAAATGTGCATTTACCATGCTAACATAAGAACTTGCTGCCATCATACCCATTGGATATTCATATGTCATATCTGCTGAATATGCTATAGCATTTAAAACTTCAGGAGTAGCGGCGCCTGTTTGTTCGTCATAACAATCAGCACACTTTTCTACTCCAAGACAAAGACATAAATCTGAGAGTCCAGATGCAACTTCAGCAAAAGCCATTCTTACAGTATATCCTCCTGTTGCTCCACCAGATGCAATTCTGGTGCCAGGTTTATTATTCATTCCAATATAACTATTGATAAATATATCAGGCATAAATTGTCGTTCAAACAATTCGTTATATATTCCATACACTGTTGATTGCAAATCCTTGTGTGTAATTTCAGCACCATTTTTATTAGCATCTTCGAGAGCTAATTTTGTTCCATCATATGCAAGTTCGAAATAAGTTCTATCTAAATATCTCGCTTTAAATGGAGTAATTCCAACTCCTATTATCGCTACTTTTTTCAAAATTCTCACTTTTTTATAATATAGTTTTATTGTATGATATGATTTAATTTGCTTTTATTCTTTAATTAATGTTAATCATTTTTTATGAACAAAATCTAAGAAAAATATCTTAAAGTAAAGATTTATTAGATGTTGTAATTTCTTGCTTTTTAGATTAAAAACCGATCTAAAGTGTTGATAATAAAATGGTTGATCAAGAACTATTAACAACTATTAAAACTAAGCTAAATGAAGCTGGATCTGATACTCTTGATGATTCTTTAAAGATTTTAGAACTTTATAAACAAATTTCTTCAGAAGTTAAGGGTTTGCATGAAGAATTCGAGGATATGGCCATGTTAGACATGGAGTTTTTAGGTCAAATTATTATTTCAGATGAGAATAATAAGAAATTATGGGTCAAATTTAAAGAAGGCTCTGTAGATTATGGAGATGGTGAGGTTGAAAATCCAACATTAATCTTCAAAACAAGTAATTCTACATTTACAGGAATCCTTTTTGGACAAATAGAAATTTCAAGTGCCCACGAGGCAGGCGAAGTATCTTTTGATGGAAAAGGTGAAGAACTTATGGATTTTCAAGCAATTACTTCAGTTATAAATGATTTTATACAAAATCTATAATTTCTTTAAATTTTAAATTCAATAAAGTAAAAAAAAAAAATTATTTCTTAGAATTTTTTACTTACTACTCTTGTAGCGAGGTTTTCTTTACCTTCTAAAAATGTTTTCAAAGTATCTGGTATTTTCATAGAAAGAATAGCTACTTTAAGTCCTTTTTCAATGAGATCTTTTATGGAAAAAATTGTTGATAATTTGCCTTTCATTTGACCCGTAATGTCATTCTTATTATTTTCTTCTCCTTCTTGAGTTAGTTTTTCAAGTTCATCAATTTCTATCTCCTTAATTATTGATGCATTTGAAAATTTTTTTGGATCTTTATCATATACGCCATTAACATCCGACACGAATATCAGTAGATTAGCACCTAATTCACGAGCTAAAAAGACTGCCAGTAAATCTCCTCCACAAACACTAAAACCTATTGTTTCGTCATAAATCATATCGCCTCCTAAGAGTGGAACCATACCTAGTGAAAGAAAACCTTTAAGAGCATCAATTAAAGAATGTGATATTATTCCTTTATTTCCAATAAGCATGGAAGAAGGATACATTAGGTTTATTGGTATCCCTGCTTTAATAAAGCTGTCCACAATCATTAGACGAAGTTTACTAACGATACGTTGAGTTTTAGAGAGGTTGATTAATTGATCTGTATTTTGAAATCCCTTATACAGTTTATATTCTATAACTGGAGGATGTCCAAAAGAACCGACCCCATGAACCAAGACTAAACTCTCAATCAATCCTAAGTTAATACACATTGATAATTCCGAGGCAACCAAATCAATAATTCCTTCTCTTATTTTATATGGAGTTGACTTATCAGTAAGTAAAGAACCACCAAGCTTCAAAATAGTAAGTTTTTTTTCTGTCATATTAGTTTTAAACTATGTTTCTAAAAACTCAGAAAATTATAAGGCCACAAATTTGGAACAGCTAACCAAAGAATCAAAATCACTATAATTACAGATACAAAAATCATCCAATTATCATGACCCTTAGGAGCTAAGGCTTCAACAACAGTAGCTACAGCACTGATGATAAGAATAGGAAGTATTAATATAGCTAAATTGAATTCAGGAATTACAATTAGAAATATCGATACTAAGATAAGACTCGAAATAACTGATCCAACAAACATCCCGATGCTTCCTATCAAAGTCTTTTGACTTCCTCCAAGCCCAAACTTTTTATCACCGCCATATTTGCGCCCCACAATATCCGCTATGCCATCACCGCCAGCTAAACATCCAACTATGATTAAAGAAGTGGGATTTGCTGGATAATAGAACCACAAAATTGTAAATATAACCATTATTATAGCATAATGCAATGTGCCACCCAATAATTCTTTTGGATCACCAGTACGTGACATAGATTTAACCATATTTTCATTTTCCATTTTTCCTAGACCAATCATCACGAATGCAAAAATGAAAAATCCTGGAACAATTAAGGCAATAAACCGACTGATAATTGTTACTGAAAATAACATACAAGAAATGCAAAATACTAGGTGCGTAAAAACTTGTAAGATTTTTCTTGAGAAAATCTTAACTAATGTATCTATAG
>CAZRBD010000028.1:0-28417 GCA_964598265.1 uncultured archaeon | reverse complement strand
ATGTAAACATGTGTACAATTTTTCTTGTGATAACTTGATCTAATTTGCCTGATTTCTGAATTTTAGCATTCACTATCACTACAAGCTGCACTAACACTAAGGAGATAAACACTGCAATTAAATCCCAAACGACAGATAAACCGTCACCAAGTGGATTAAACACCATTTTTAAATCACTTCAAATTTTAGTTATTTCCCTATATTCTTTTTTTTATTTAAATTTACCTTACTAAAAGGGCATATTAAATTCCAATCTACTGTAAAAAAAAAACTTAAATACAAATCCTATTATTAGATTTTTACTATAAATTATAATTAATTAATAAAATTTCATATTATAAAATTCCGTTATTTTACAAGAAATTAGTATGAAATTGAGATAAATAAGAGGTGGATTCACAATTTCTCAAGATGATGAAATGAAAGATTTAACTTCAGATCTAGATGATAAAGTTTTAAAAGGACTTCAACATAAAATTGATGAAGCAAAAGTGGAAACTGATACTGCAAAAGAACAGTTAGTTAAAAAAGAGGAAGAACTAGCTAGGCTAGCAAAAGAACGTGATGAATTAAATTCAAAGTATGAAGCAAAAGTTGCTGAATTTGCACAACTAAAAAAAGAAGCTGACGAAGTAAAATCGTTATTATCCTCAAAAGAGGGTGAAGTTGATACATTAAAAGCGCAAGTTGAAGACTTAAATAAAAAGAATGAAGAAATCACTAATTCTCTCTCTGAAAAAGATTCTAAAATAAAAGAATTAAATGATGCACTCGCTGAAAAAGATAAAATTGTTGATGCTCAGAATGTTAAAATAGAAGAATCAGAAAAAGAATTAACATCTTTAAACCCTGAGGCGCCTACAGCATATTCAAGCGAGGACCGTTTAATGTGCCCTAGTTGTGGAGCTGTAGGGAAAGATTTAAAATCTGAAGAAGACAAAACAAAAGTTCTCTCATATATCGGCCATAAGCCCCTTTATGCGAAGAAAAACATCTGCAAAAAATGCGGATACGAATTTTAAATAATTTTTGTTTATTTTAATTATTTTTTAGAGCAATTTTAATAAATTAAAATCTTAATTTATATAGTATTTTTATTTCTAAACGGGAAGTATAGACTATTAGATTAATAGTTAGTAGGTGAAATATAGACTGATTAAAACACGAATTACAGAAAAATTTGGGATAAAATATCCTATAATTAGCGCCCCTATGGGACCTTTTTATACAACTGATCTAGCAATTGCTGTTTCTGAGGCTGGAGGCTTAGGAGTTTTAAGTCATGCAACATTATTAGGGAGAAATTCAATAACAGATTTTAAAGAACAAATAGATAAAGTTATTGAACACACTGACAAACCTTTTGGATTTAATATTAGGGTTGCAAGATTGCAAACTGATCATCGAATTTTACTACGAAAAATAGCACAATGGCGTAAGGAAAATCCTAAAATCCGAGAACAGATGCTTTACGGACTTACAAGTGCCGGAGGACCCAGAACTGCAGCAAAGATGTGGCAAAAAACATGTCCTGATATTTATCATTTTCATGTAGCACCTGCGTTATGGTTAGTTGATAAAGTTGTCGAAGCAGGTTGTAATGGAGTTGTTGCTACGGGTACTGAAGGTGGAGGTCATCAAAGTTATGAAGGAGTTACAACACTAGTTTTAGTGCAAGAAGTTAGACAAAAATACCCGGATTTATTAACAGTAGCGTGTGGTGGAATTGCTGATCCTAATGGCGTAGCAGCCGCTTTAGCTATGGGAGCAGATGCCGTAGCAATGGGAACTAGGTTTATTGCATCAACCGAAAGTGAATTTCATGCAAATTACAAAGCATTAATTCCTAAAGCTACCGATAAAGATACAATGATTACTACCGGGGGATTTGGACCTATAAGATTGTTGAAAAATAAATATAGTCTGGAACATGGTAAGACACTATCAAAGGAAGAAAAATTAGCTCAGGAAAATGAGATTTTTGATATAGATAGCTATTTTGAAGATCTTCATAAATACGAAATAGTTTATCTTGAAGGTGATGTGGATAATGGCGCTGTACCAGTGGGTCAGTCATGTGGTTTAATAGACTCAATTAATGATGTAGATGATATTATTAGTAGTTTCACAAAGAAGGCGGAAGAAATGTTGAAAAACATCGGATCACGAATAGGGTAAAGAACTATTTTTTACTTCTCTTCTTCAATTAAAATTCCAATTATCTTAATTTACAAAATTCCTCTTTAAAAGATTCGAATTAACTTTAAATTAAATTTGTCAATATTATTCATATTCTTGTTTTTTAAGTGAAATTAAGGATAAAAATAACATGTCTAAATATAGCGAAAGATTCTGGAAAAAAAGTTGGGATGAGGGTTTGGAAGAGCTCGATCCTAAAATATGGGAAAAAACGTTACCTGAAGCATTTCATGACACCTTTGAGAAGTTTCCTGATAAAATCGCATTAGCTTTTCAAGGCTTAGAAATTAAATTCAAGGAAATTCAAAAATGCTCAAATCAATTTGCAAACATGTTAATTGATAAAGGTTTTAAAAAAGGAGATATTGTAGGAATAAACCTCCCTAACATCCCAGAGTATGTATATTCTGTAGTCGGTACTCTAAAAGCTGGATGTATAGTATCAGGAGTTTCGCCCCTTTTATCAGATGTTCAAATGCATTATCAAATTAATGACTTGGGAGCAGGAGAAAAAAATGTGGCATTGGTGACTCTCAATGCTATTTTTGAACATAGATTAAAAGGAATCGCCTCAAAATTACCACAATTGTCGTTAGTAATAACTACTAGTGTGATTGGAGCATTCTCTAAAGAAAACCAAGATAAAATTCGTAAAGTAAAAGAAATTCCTTGGGGAGAAGTCACACCCTTAGAAGGAAAAACTGTGTTAGATTTCTGGGATGCTGTAATTGCAAAATATCCTACGACTTCACCTAATTTGGATTTTACTCCAGATGATATTGCGTTCATCCAATATACTGGAGGAACTACAGGACCACCAAAGGGAGCAATGTTAACTCATAAAAACGTGGTATCAAATATAATAGTCGTACAAACATGGCTTGGTTGGGAGAGAGGAAAAGGTGTAGCATTATCAGGTTTCCCCTATTTTCATATGGCGGGGCTATCCTTCTGTATAAATTGTATTTACTTTGGATGGCAACAGTGTTTAATAGCAGATCCAAGAGATACACTCTACATATGTAACGAAATCAAAAAATATCAACCAACGGTATTAGTAAACGTACCCTCGTTATATCAAATTCTTATCAATACCAGAAAATTTAAAAGATTGGATCATTCCAAATGTGACGTCTGTATTTCTGCTGCTGCCCCTTTTCCTGTAGAGTCTCAAAAGAAATTAGAAAGCATGGTCGGTGAGGGGAAATTACTCGAAGCCTATGGTATGACTGAAACATCACCATTAACTACTATGAATCCCTATAGGGGAGAAAGAAAGCTGGGCTCAATCGGACTCCCACTTCTTAATACAGAATTAAAATTAGTAAATCCTGATACCGGTGAGGAAGTTCCTTTAGGAGAACCGGGAGAAATTTGCGTTAGAGGTCCTCAAATAATGAAAGGATATTATAATAAGCCAGAAGAGACTGCTAATGCAATTGATAGAGATGGTTACATGCATACTGGTGACGTAGCAATAATGGATGAGAAGGGGTATTTAAAAATTGTTGATCGAACGAAAGATATGATAATCGTGGGCGGCTTTAAGGTATTTTCAGCAAAGTTAGAAGATGTATTAGCTAAACATCCTGCTATAGGTATGGTGGCTACTATTGGTATTCCAAATCCCGATAGACCAGGTTCTGAGATTGTCAAAGCATTTATCCAGATAGATCCCAGTTATGAATTTGATGGTAATAAGGAAACTTTAAAAGAAGATATAACAAAATTTGCAAAGGAAAAGTGCTCACCATATGAAGTCCCTAAAATAATTGAATTTACAGATGAATTACCATTAACAGTCGTGGGTAAAGTAGATAAAAAAGTATTGCGTTCAAAAGAATAGATTTCCAAATAATTTTTATTTTTTTTTTCTTACTATTTTTTTTTTTAACCCTTAATCTTTTTATGTTTAGTTCGCAAGGATTTTGTGTCATTTTTTAATTACTGTTCATATTTTAACTTTCTAAAACCGAGATCTTGGCTAAATTTTCATTTTATAAATGTTTTCATCAGGAATGAAACTCATCATTATTAGGTCATCGCGAATTTTCCAATCCAAATCTTGATAAAATTTAACTACTTCCTTATTATTTTTCTCTATAAACAGATGAATTTTATGTACTCCCAATTTCCGAAATCTATTTATTAGGTCACCCATCATCAGCTCGCCATAACCCTTCTTTTGATATTCTGGATCAATAGCTAAATGATGAACATAGCCTCTTCTTCCATCAAATCCTCCCATTACAACTCCCACTAAATTTTCCTTTATTACACATAATAGAAAAAGTTGGGGATTCCTTTGATGCATTTTCTCAAGCTCTTCCTTGGTATCTGAAGAACTAACACTTATTCCTGCTTTTCTCCAGAGTTCAATAACTCTATCATATGACTTCATTGAATAATTTTCAATTTTCATTTAGAGACCCTCTCTACTTTATTGTGTTTTTTATAACCATGTATTTAGCCTAACTTACGAAATAAAGTTATTAACAATTCGTTCTTATTGACTTATAATAAATAATAATATTTATTGAAAATCCTTTGAGTGAATTAGAACATTTTATAAAAGAAGCAAGTAAAATTTTATCTAAAACCGGTCAAAAAACCGGTGTGGTGGTTAATCTTGGCGATATTGAGTCATTTATCGTCCCTATATATAAAGGATTCGTATTAAATCATGCAATAACAGTATTTGATATTAAGGGGCAAGATGTTACAAAATATTTTCAAAGGTTATTATTACAAGAGGGAGGATTGTCTAAAGTACAATGGGATAAGTATGTTATAGCAGAAATAAAGAAAATGCTCTGTTATGTTGCGTTGGATTTAAATAAAGAGAAATTAAACTCTCAAGGCAAAAAAGAACCGTTTACACGCCCAGATGGTACAAAAATTTATGTAGAAGAATCGAGATTTCTAGCTCCTGAATGCCTATTTAATCCAAGCATTCTAGGAAAAGATATAGATCCTCTCGATGATATAATCGTAAAAGTCATAGGTTTATGTGATATACAAAGTAGAAGAGAACTATTCAGTAATATCATTCTCTCGGGAAATGCATTATTACCTGGATTAAATGAGAGATTACAATTGGAAATTAAACATTTGATTCCAGATTTCGTTGAAGTTAATATTCAGAATGTTTAACGAAAATAAGCTTAAACTAATTAAAAAATAAATTAAATGATAAATTTTGCATTTTTTTTCTAATAACTGTTTTAGTTTCAATAATATTTTTAATATAATCTGAGATTTCCTTTCTTTTATTATGTCCAGATGGGAAGGGTAAGACAACTTCCTTAATTCGATTTCCTATAGTTGCAATCGTTCCTTGAATAAAAGTTATAGCCTTGATTTGTTTTTGAACAATGTCTAAATTCAATAAATATAACATCAAGAAAGAATCAATACTTTCATCATTCACCAAAGTTTTTAATTGAAAAATATGGCTCTGAATAATAATATGGGTGTCTAATTCCGCAACATACCCGGTTTTCCCGATTAAGTTTGGACCTCCATCTTTTACAAGTAGAATATCTCCTATCTGTATATTTTGTTTTTCTTTATATTGTTCATATATTTCTTCAGATGTTTTCTTATGTGAATCCAGATTAATATCCCAATCATTAAGATCACTTGTTCGAATAAAGGGAACTTCACCTAAACCATAAACACTAGAACCAATTTCATCTCCCCTGGGTATAAAACCATTTTTTTTTGTATATATTATACCCTTATCAATTAAGTCTTTTATAGTCAATATTTCATAATTTGTATTGTTCTCGAGCGATTTAAGTGTTTTTTCAACTCCTGTATAATAGTTAGGTATGAAAATATTGTTCTTAATTTGGCTATAGGCTATTTTAAACACTTTTTGGCTCTTTTTGTAATTGAAATCTTCAATTTTTTTTATTTTTTCATGGAGATCTCTCAACTCATCATTGATAATAGGTTGCTGATTATCATCTAATTTTTCTGTACCATCCTTATTTAGTTTATAAAGATCTTTTCCGTCCTTATCGTGCCCAACATGATCGACAATTCCAAAAACAATTTTATATTCGGATGGGTTATCCTTTAATTTTTTATAAAATAGGATACTAGTCTTATTACAAGTATAAGGTTGAAAGCAATTTTGATCCAAAGAGATTATGCCTAAAATCTGTCCATTAGATTTAAGGTATTCCCAAATATAACGATTAGAGGGGTTTCCAAATATTCCTTCCGGTAATACTATCCCTAATTTACCTCCATCCTTAAGTAATTGAATGCACCTCTCAATAAATAAAATCTGAGGGGGTTGTTGTTTTACTATGCTGTCTAGCATCTTCCAGTTATTATTAATATTTTTCCAACTATGCCCTAATTTATATTCTTGCAAGATATTTTTATCATTAATAGGTATTCTTGCCCCGAATGGAGGATTGGTGAAGATGTAATCAAACGAGTTGTCTTTTATACATTTTTTCGCCTGATTTCTGTAACTTCCTGGATCCAACGAATCTTCACAAAAAATATTAGATTTAGCACCACTTAAAATTTCTAAATATAGTTTCGCAATTTTAGATAAAAACAAGTCTTTATCTATACCATAGAGATTATAAATAAGTTCTACTCTCTCTTTTTTAGTATCAAGTTTTGTAGATAAATAATCATTTATCTCGAGTAAAAAACCACCATGCCCACAAGCGGGGTCTAGGATTTTTGAATTAGGTTCAGGATCAAGATAATTTACCATGAATTTAATGATATTTGGTGGAGTAAAAAATTGTCCGCCTTCATCCTTTAAAATCTTACTTACAAAAATTTCGAATGCATCACTCAAAATATCTTTAGATGATTCTAAAAGGGAAATATATTGTAATTGATTTATAAATAAATACACCAGTTCTTCATTAAGTGTTATTTGCTCATTTTCATCAAAATAATCAGCATATTTCTTCCGTACATAGTTATCAAAAAATCTCTGAATTCTTTCAATTAATTCACGTCGAGATTCTCCCTCTCTGATACAAAAATCATAGAAATCTTCTAGATTCTTGTTAGTTTCATCATCTAACTTACATAATAAAAGATTGATAATTTGTTTTGATCTAGCCCTAGTATCCGTATCTGTATATTTTAATTTTCCATAGAGATGTTGATTGATTGATTTAAACAGCTTCTTTAAATTTGGAGATTTTACTAAATCTTTTTTTGTTAATAAACCGGTTCTTTCCCTTACAAAATCAGTGATTTTTACTGGCATATATTTGTAATTAATGTAATTGTTGCTTTTTATAAACTTTAAATTCTCTATAAACTCTAATGACGGATTAATTTATTATTGTTTTTTATTAAGTGAAAATTAAAGTTAATTATGACTATAAATAATATTAAATTTGGAGAATATATTGAATTTACAGTAAAGAAACGTTTCGGTATTATCACTTTTAACCGCTTACATAGATCAAACGCATTTTCTATTGAACAGTTGGAAAATTTAAAAAAAATTGTCGAATATTGTCAAAGTAACAGGAAATAATTGACGTTTGGGAATCAAAAATAATCTTATTACATTTAAGTGTTTTTCTAAATTTTTTAGTGTTTTAATATTGAAAACTAATTTTGGAAAATCGTTTAAAATTGGTTAATAATAAAATCTAAACATCATTTATCAAATCATAGGTATCTAATAGATAATTGTCTTAATCTAAAATACTGCAAAAGAAAATAAAAGAACTGAACTTAATAAAAAGTAAAAATAAATCCGAAGAGTAATTAGGTGATAAATTTTGACTAAAGAAGACGATTCAAAAGTTTTTATTGGCAAAAAGAAATCGATGGCTTATGTTATGGCTGCTATGGTTGTTTTAAATGATACCCCCGTTAGATTACTTGCCCGAGGGAGAGCTATTTCTCGAGCAGTAGATGTATCAGAAATCTTAATCAATAGATTCATGACCGGTTGTTCATATGGAGAAATTTTGATATCGACTGAAACGCTTACAAATAGCGATGGTACTAATAGTAATGTCTCATCAATTGAGATTGAAATATTTCCGCCAAAAAGTTAATTGTAGAAATAACTCTTAAAAAATTTTAGGAGAAAATCAGTAGACTTTCTCATACTTTTTTTTTATTATATATCTTATAAGGAGCGTTCTACTTCGAGAAAAACTTATATTCATCTACATCAATTACCGGGCGATACCCTATCTTCTGGTAAATGCTATTAGAAGTTGGATTCATTAAATCTGTAAACAAAAAGCAAAAATTATTTCCTTCTTCTAAAAGTTTCTGACTGAGCTTAGCTACACATTCGGTAGCATACCCTTGATTTCGTAAATGTAGTGGAGTGTACACTAAATTCACTATATTGCCATTTGGGGTTTTCCCGGCTTTTCTTGCCATTGAAACTACTTCTCCTTCCTCAATAAGAAGGAAGATTTTATCTTTTTTAATCTCCTCTATAATAGCATTTTGGGTTCTTTTTATATGAGCCTCATCTGATTCAGATAAAACTTCTAACATAAATTCCTTCGCCCAATTTAAAATAAGCTTTTGGTTTGATTTATCTCCAACAACCAATTGTCTTTTTCCTAAAGTTTCCTTTGCAACTTTCTGTAGCTTAAAAATCCTTTCATTTCTTAATAAACTAAGCTGTAAGTTCTTACTATTACACCATAATTTAGCAAATTTTTCTGCTCCAGCTTTAAACCCTACGACACCCGGAAATTCCATATTCCTTTTAAGAAGTTCTTTGGTTAATGCAGTAACTGATTCAAGATCATCTGTAAAAGATAAAACCAGATTATAAGGGGGTGTTCTCAGAGCTATGAGCTTTATTTCTTCGATCTCTGTAGCAGTAATAAGAATTGGTTTGTCTTCCCCATATCTTGAAGGGTTAACTTTAATTGTATTGAGTATTGCAATTAGCAAAATGTTCTCTGCTTCTCTATTGACTAAAAATTCCAAAACTAACTCATAGAATTCGTTAATTTCTTCATAAAATTTAATTTCCATATCCATTTAAAATAACAACCTCAATAATAAGTACTAAATGTTTAATATAAAATCTCTAAATTAAATAGAGCCCTTTAATGCATTAATTTTGTCTTGGAAATTCTCAATCTCAGATTTCTCAAGATTATTTGTACTTAGTTTACGAATAATAGATAAGAAATCTTTAATGAGAGGATGTTGGAGCACGGTACACTTTTGGCTCACAGTATTTACATCCATTATCAATGCAGATTCTAATTTTTCACCAAAACCTAACACATCTCTGTAAATTAATTCATTTTCTTCTGTATAGGATAAAATTAAGATATCTTCTCCGATTTGAGACCCACTACTTTGATCTATTATCTTGAATTCACACATTTTTATAAATGCCCTAAGTAAATCTATTTAAATAATAAAAAGAAATATTTGTATTATAATTTCATTCTTTAAGAGTTTTTTAAATTAGATAGAAATTAATTGATATAAAAAAGTTAGAAGTTAAATTGATTAATATGAATGATAAAGAGATTTCCTTTTTACCAGCTTATGAAATGAAACAGAAAATTGAGGATCAAGAGATTACATCGCAAGAGATAACTGATATCATAATAGAAAGAATTGAAAAAATTAATCCCATAATTAATGCTTATTGTACTCCAACTTTCGATTTAGCTAGAGAAATGGCGAAAAGGGCAGATGAGAGAGCAAAAAAAAATGAGAAAATTCCGATATTAAATGGGATTCCAACCTCTATAAAAGATAATATGAATGTTAAAGGAATTAGAACTACTTTTGGATGTAAGTTATTTGAAGATTTTATCTCAGAGAAAGATGATATTTCTGTCAGAAGATTAAAAGAAGCGGGTGTTGTGATATTAGGTAAAACAAACCTTCCTGCCTTTGGATATAAAGGGGTAACTGATAACCTTATCTTTGGACCAACAAAAAATCCTTGGAATCTTGAGAAAACATCTGGAGGATCTAGTGGAGGTGCTGCCGCAGCCGCTACTTCTGGAATAAGCCCTTTAGCATTAGGATCAGATGGAGGAGGTTCTATTAGAATTCCAAGCGGATTTTGTGGGTTATATGGTATAAAGCCAAGTTTTGGGAGAATTCCACATACTTCAATGAAAATCGAGGGAAATTTTGGAAGCCTTGTCAATAAAGGTCCACTTGTCAGATGTGTAAAAGATGCAGCACTAATGTTAGATGCTTTAGTTGGAGAGGATGATACCGACCGATATTCCTTACCAAAACCAAATTATAATTTTTTTGAAAGAATAAATGAGATACCAAAGCAACTTAAGATAGGCTATACTTTTGATTTAGGAAATTTAGAAGCAATCCATTCAGAAGTTGAAAAATCTGTATTAAACGCTGTACATAAATTTGAAACGTTTAATTGGTCAGTTGAAAAAAGCAATATAAATTTATTATCATCAAAAAAATTGCTGGTTAGGGGCGAAATTAATATACAAAATTACAGTAAACCCTGGTGGGTTATATGGACATATGGTTTAGGCTACTTTCTAAAGTCTGCTATTGAGAAACATAGAGAGATATTAGACCCAGAACTAGTGAAGATGGCTGAAGCGGGATTTGAATTTTCCTCAGAAGTTATAAACCTTGCTGAAATTCAAAGAGAAATTGTTTACGAAAACATCTGTAAACATTTTAAAGAGTATGATATATTAATAACTCCAACCTTAGCATGTCCTGCTTTTGAATTAGGTGTATCCTCCCCTACAAAAATCGATGGGAAAGAGGTAGCTGTAGGAGCGTGGTCTCCATATACTCATCCATTCAATTTGAGTGGTCATCCCGCAGCTTCAATACCGTGTGGCTGGTCAAGTGAAGGATTACCTATAGGCATGCAAATTGTTGGAAAACGTTTGGATGATTTGACTGTTCTTCAAGTTTCAAAAGCTTTTGAAGAAATTTCTCCATGGCAAGATAAAAAACCAAACTTCAATTAATCCCTTCAAATTTTATTACAGAGCATATAAAATTTTTCGTTCAAATTCAATAAATAGTGGTTTCTTATCACAACAATGATAGTTTTAACCCTCCTATTTTTGTTAAGCTTCATAAGAACAATTTTTTTAAACTGCCTTTAATAAGATTAAATATAGTTATTTTAAAACTTTAAAAGTTAAAGCTAAAAATATAAAATATTGAACAGAGGAAATTGAGTGAATTATGGCACGTCCATATCAAAAAGCAAATATCCCTGGTCCCGAAATGGGTACATCCGTATCTGATCCAATGGTAATGGCAAATCTTTTAAAAAGTCCTAAGAAAAAGGTTTTTGTAATTGGTGCAGAATCCTTAAATTGGGAGCTTGAAGGCAAAAAAGTTGCTGATTATTTTATAGAAATTGCCAATAAAATTGATTGTCATGTGGTGGCAACTGGTCATTCAAACATGTATCTAAAGGATAAAATACAAGATGGCAAACTATACGAGATGTCATTGATAAATATTACAAATCGTTTATGCGATAAGGACTGGTCTGGGTTAGACGGAGAGGGACAGTATTCAATGGCGATTTTTGGAGGACATTTAGTCTATTACTCTTCACAAATAATGTCGCGAATAAAAAACTTTACTAATTGGGTAAGGACTGTTGATATCGATAAATATTCTCATCCAAACGCAAGATTTAGTTTACCTAATCTAAGTGATGACGATTGGAAAATATTTTTAGTTAACTTAATTGAAAAATTATAAAATAAGTAAAGAAAAAAATATATGAGGAGATTGATGAAATGAGTTTTTCCGATTTACCTGTGGATATAGGTCCTGTGTATGAAGGCGAAAGAATAAGAGGCAACCAAATGTATGTAGAGTTGGGGGGGCCAAAAGTTGAAAAACATTTTGAGCTCGTAAGAGTAGTTCCCAAAAATGAAATTGAAGATGGAAAAGTAACACTTATTGGTCCTGATCTTAAAGACATGGAATTAGGAGGACGTTACCCCATCGGAATTTACGTTGAAGTAAGTGGACCTGAGTTGGAGGAAGACCTCGAGGCCGTGTTCGAACGTAGAATTCATGAATTTTGTAACTTCGTTAATGGAATAATGCATTTAAATCAACGTTATACAAACTGGATGAGGATTTCTAAAACAGCGTATGAGAAAGGGTTTAATTCATTAAATATGCTGGGGACTGTATTAATAAGATTATATAAAGCTGAATTACCAATTATAAAAAAGGCGCAAGTTACTTTTTATACGGATCCAGAAAAAATTTTAGAACCATACGAGTTTGCGTTAGAGATTTATAAGAAACGAGACGAAAGAGCCCGAAGTATTAATGATGATGATGTGGATATGTTTTATGGTTGTGTACTTTGTCAATCTTTCGCCCCAACACATGCTTGTTGCATTACACCAAATCGAATGAGTTTATGTGGTTCGATTTCTTGGTTTGATGCAAGAGCTGCTGCTCGTGTTGACCCTAAGGGACCGCTCTTCGCTGTCCCACCTGGAACTGTTATTAATAAGGAAGCTGGGGAATATCAAGGAATTAATGACATGATAAAAAAGCGATCATTAGGTGAGATTGAGCGTATTTATCTTTACAGTGGGATGGAATTCCCTCATACTTCTTGTGGTTGCTTTGAAGCAATTGACTTTTTTATTCCTGAAACAGGAGTCGGTCATGGCATCATCGATAGAAACCATGATGGTGTAGCTTTAAATGGATTACCTTTCTCCGCCATGGCCAACCAAACTGGAGGAGGCAAACAGATGGCAGGGTTTAACGGAATAAGTATCCAATACATAATTAGCCCAAAATTCCAGCAGTACGATGCAATCAATGCTGGACTAAAGAGTGGAATTGAGCAAGTAGTTTGGATGGGTAAAACGGTAAAAGACCGTGTCTATGATCTGCTTCCAGAAGATATCCGGGATAAAATTGCTTCCGAAGATGATGTAGCAGATATAAATGATCTACCAGCATGGCTAGAGAAAGTAAAACATCCAATAATAGAAACTGAGGAGTATAAAGCAGCTACCGAAGGAGTTGAAGAGGAAGAAGAAGAATGGGAAGAAGAAGGAGCAATGATGCCAATGGGGACTGTTGGTATGACTATTCCAGGAGTCGGTGGTATGGGAGGATTTAAAATAATTTTGAAGAACTGTAAGATACATGCCGAATCAATAATAATCAAGAAGATTGAGCCAAAGCGGAAGAGGAAATAAATCTATTATCAATTTTTTACTTTTATCTTAATTTTAATTTTCCAAAAGGTTAGTCCAATTAAAAATCGTTTCTAAAATCATTTAGAGAATTTCATAAACCAAAAGCAATTAATATATCTTCTTTCGCTCTTTCAAATTATGAAAATTCAGTCGAATTATTTTTGTATTTCAGTGTAGCACGTCAATTAGAATAAATCATTTACAAATTTTTCCAACAATCTTATGCGACAATAGTTAAAATGATTTAAAATCAGACAAAGACCTGTCTTAAACTATTGAATTATAAGACTATTAGAGTTGTTGTTCTTATGCCACGGAAAGTTATTAATAGGGTAATATTTAAAAATGTTGTTTTCAATGTATATAAGGAGTAGTTATAAAGAATATAATTTTAAAGCGATTTGGATTAAAACATCATTAGAATTAGCATGTTAATTAGAGAAGCAGGTATTATTCGTCAAGGTCTTCCCATCATTTTTGCTACCTATCATAGAGCTAGTAGGGTGCAAATAGATATCATTGGTACAAGTGGATTAATGAGTGGACTTTTAAGTTTCGCTGAATGCCTAATGACGCCAATAGAATACTTCGAGAGTAGTAAATACTCTATAATATTTAATAAAGGAAATATTGAGGATAATGAAGGAAGAATGGAAGAAATAATTGCTTTTATTGTTTTAGACAAAGATTATAGACTAGAAAAATATTTACACAAAACCATTCTACCAATTTTGAAAAAATTATTAAGTAAATTTATTTCTCGGTATAATGGTTCAAATTTTACGAAAACAAGACAATTTGATTCTTTTAGGAATACTATTGATAAAATCTTTGGCTCAGGTACCCTTACTTTAGAAGAAAAGGTAGCCTCTTTAATTACTTAATCTAATATCTTAAGAAAATTACTCTACTTTTTCATTCCTATTCATATCATAAATAATTAAGAAATATTCTTAGTTAGAATATTGCTCTTTAATCTTGTTTAAAAGAGGTTTATTTACATTTAGTATATTCACTTCTAAAGCTTGAGAACTTCTGTTAGGATAATAAGCAAGGATAACAGAATCATATAATGTCCAATTTACATTACTAAAACCAATATCATACCCTACAACTTTAAATCCTTTCTCAATAGCAAGGGCCATTGAATGCAATCCATTTTGAGTAGTTGGGACTCTCCACAAAATAATTCTCCAGTTATGGTATGTCTTTATTAAATTATTTAAAGATTTTTCTTTAACATATCCATACAATTTAATAATTCCTTCATAATATTCTTTGGAAACACCGTATAATTCATAGCCCCAGTTTTTTCTTCCCTTTACATAAATAACATCATCATCCTTCATCTTCTTGCACCTAATTCTGATGCGTTCATAGAAAAAATTGTAATCATCATCGTCATGCAAATATATTGTTTTCTCTCTTCTTTTCCATAATTCTCTAAATATTATTGAATAGAGGATGGCTGCTTCTTCCTTATTTGGGGGATAAGGTTTATTGTCATCAACATAAAAATTCCTTTTATCCCCATAGTTTAGATAAGCAGGAACTAAACCATAAGGTAATGCTCCCGCATTTTCAACAAGTTTTTGAGCTCTGATTTCAGGACCCCTCACTTCTATATTAAGTCTTAAAACATCGCTGAAATCAGGCATCTTTGTTACTGTTAGAATGCCGGCTGCTCCTATTTTTGTTGTAACTCCTAAACCTTGGTATTTTTTTCGAGCCACTGCTTTACTTGCATGAGCAATATACCTTTCCTTTTCTATTAATCCTAGACCTGCAATTTCCTTAGTTTCCAATAATTCCCCTACAAACCACAAATTATTTTTTTTTAATATATCTTTCTTTAGAAGATCAATGTTATATACTACAGGATTGATATAATCATATCCATAAATTTCTTTAAAAATATTTGAAATTTCTAATGCATCTTTCGGTTCCCCGAATCTTAAACCATATTTTTCCCCGTTTTTGGCAACAAATTTTTGAAAATAAACATTTTCTCCTTGGAGAATTGATTCATTTTTACTTAAGAGTGCTATACTAATCACCTAATCTTGATCTATTTATAAAATAGTAAGTAATAGTCTTTAAAACTCTATTTAAGGTTTTCTATTCTTTCACGTGAAAAAAAAGAAATTCAAATGAATAATAATAGGTTCAGAAATCTTGAATTTCGATAACAAGAAGATTAAATATTTAGATCAATAAAAAAAGTTAAGTATTCGCTTCTTGTTTCTTTAATTTAAACCCAATTCCATAATACATTAAATATCCCCAGAGAATTACTGAAATTGAATAAATAGCAACTAGTAGTCTGAAACCATCATTATCTAAATAATTATTAATAAAGACTAAATATGCAATACTTATAGATCCTAAGAAACCAATCACATAGAAGATCCATTTTCTTTTTAAAGCCTTCATTTCAAAACTAAAGAATATCTTCAAAGATGTATATATTATTGGTATTACAACTAGAGCTGCAGTTATAATTAAAATAAAAATTAAAAAAATCGGACTAAATTTAGGACGGAACTCACTGGTCACAGAAACTCCTTTGAAAATGTAAAAAATAGCCATTCCTAGCAATAACAAAAGACCATAATATAGAATGTATCTGTTTTGTCTTTTTACAGAGAAAATTATAGTTGATTCTAAGATTACCATATTCACAACAAGAATAAAGATTGGTCCGAAGCAAAGAAAGAAATTAGTAAAAAAGTTAAGGATTAAAATAATTGTTTCATTTGTCATCGTAGCATAAACCATATTTAAGAGATTAGCTATTATGATTGTAATAAAAAAAAAGCTAAAAATTACGTTTAATCGTTGTCTTTTTCTTCGTAAAATCTGAAGTGTAATTAATGTAAAATAAACCACAAAGATACTCTGAGCGATATATATTATAATAAATCGTGAAGTATCAATTTGAAATAAAGGTATATTTTACACCAAATAAAGTATTTTATTTTTTAAATGCTAAGAAATCATATTAATAGTTATTTATTAACATTCAGATAGCAATTTAAATTAGAGATAATATTCGATTTAGGTCTGTAGACTTACTTTTATTTCAAACTAATGTCTTTTAGTCTTTGTGATATATTCCATTTTTTCATGAGTTCTGCTACACTTGAGGGCAAATAATGCTCCCATTTATCACCATTAATCATAGCAGTCCGAATATCAATTGAACTCAAGCCTTTTTTCTCAAATGGAACTTCCCATAAAATGCGTATTTTTAATCCAAGAGATTTGAAATATTCCATTTTCTGTCTTCCCCAATCATCATAAATTGTTAAGAAAAAAACTGCATCCATTGGAACATAATTGTAAATAAGTTCTGGCACATTTATTGGGAATGGTACAATAGAAAACTCTGAAAATTCTAGACCTTGCTCAAAAAGTGCTGCTTGCACCATTAAATAACGTTCATAATATGTCAATGGATTTGCAATAGGCATGCTTCGATGAGGATTTGCTTCTGAATCTCTTGTTAAAGAGGGATCAGGGTTGGTAATACCTACTATGAGATGTTTGCAAAGTTGTTTACCTGCAAGGAGGTATTTCATATGATCATTATGCAACACCTGAAATCTTCCGTGGATTACTCCGATGTTATATTCAGGTTCTTCTACTTCCATCTCATTATTATTCTCTTTTTACAATACAGTAAATCGTATAATCGAGGCCAAAATAATAATTTTGTTATTCAGGTCGAATTACTATTTTTAAACACTTTAATCATTTAAAAGATCTTTTTAAATATTTTAAACAAGGTTCAAACAAAGATGGTAGTGATAAATTATTATGACTCTGACGAATCAAGTAAGTATTGAGTTTAATGATGCAAATAAGCGTGTACCTCATAACCAAGAAGTAGTAAAATTTATTCATGCTAGTGATATTCATCTTGGGGCCGCTCAATATTACAATAACCAACGGTCAAGTGATTTTATAAAAGCTTTCCAAGAAATATTATCTTTAGCAAAAATACATAATGTTAATTTCATAATATTAGGGGGTGATGTATTTACTTCACTTGAAATGTTACCTGGGCATCTAACTAAGATAATAAATATCTTAAAGCATTTTAAACACGATACTAAAGGCAGGATTCCCATTATTTCAATAGAAGGAAATCATGATATTAGAAAATTTTCTAGAGGAACTAGATTTTCTCAACGCGGACAATCTTGGTTGAAGTTAATTGCGAGCTTGGGTTTAATAATACTTCTTGATGCGGATTTGGAAGCTCAACCGTACCAAGTTTTTCAACTTTATAACTTTAAGACCAAGAAAGGAGGAAAAATACAAATCAAAAATGTTGTAATATACGGAAATAGGTATATTGGACAAAGACCGGAAAATTTCTTACCAAAAATCCATACAGCAATAAAAAAAGATGAGAAACTTTTCAATATATTAATTCAACACTTCGGAATTGAAGGGCAGATGAAAAACATTCCAGGAGTGAGGTTAGAAAAAGCTGCAATCTTAAAGGATTGTGTTGGCTATTTAGCCTTAGGCCATTTTCATAAGCAATTCATTTTAGAAAACTGGATATTCAATCCAGGTTCCTCAGAAGCAGTATCTTCAATTGATTCTACTTATAAAAGAGGTATTTTCATCATAGAGATTTCTGGATCAACAGTTTTTACTAAAAAGATCCACATGATTCAACTTCGTAACCGCAAACATCAATGGGAGACGATTTACCTTCCAAAACAAATAAGAAGCAAAAATAAATTATATGAATCTATTATTGAAAGGTTGAAATCATGTTTTAATCATAAAAATTTCAATGAAACTCAAATCAACGATGAAAAGCCGATTTTATATCTCGTTCTAAAAGGAAAACGTCCATTTACTTCATGTAAAATAAATGAAAAAGAATTAAGTAATAGGATCGTTCAGATTTTACCAATATTATATGCGAAAATATATCAAAAATTTACCAATTCATTAAGAACTTTAGATAAATACATGTAGGTTCACAACTCAATTTTCTATTATTATTAAGAAAAAAGCTTAATAAGATTCAAGCTAAATCTATATCTATATGTCATTTTATACCTTCTTCAAAAAAAATAGGCCATTTTTTATATTAACCATAGGATTCTTGCTTTGGCTTGGATTTTTAATAGTTTTAAGCATACTAAATTTACGAGAAGTGGTTTTTCTCGATGGACTTGCATCAAATCCTGCTACTAATGTATCATCAGATTATGCATCTCATCATTCTTTCTTGAGATATTTAGTAGAGCCGTTCGCAGGAATTGCTTTCATTATTGGGATGGAATTCTATTGGTTGATTGCCGCTATTATTTTCTATATCATATATCGATTAATTTACTTAATTTTTAAAAAGATCGGTAAAATCAGGTCCCAAAAGTACAAGAGATTAATGTATCCAATTGATAATTTCATGAGATTTACATTTAAAATATTTTCTGCAACAATATTGATAGTCGGAATGATAATTTTGATAGGTTATATAAGTCTAGGATATTATTTTGTAAGTCGTCATTTTATGGTTATAATACAAATTGGGGTTAGAATTTGCTCACTAATACTGATAATTAAAATAGCGTATATTTTAATCATTTTTATCCACCCTAAACTAAATTTCCATTATACTGTGAAAAATAAAGGGTCCCTTTTCAAAAAAAATTCCTTGAGATTCAAATTTTCGAAAACTTTTAAAAGAGAATTAATTTATATTGTTGGAACCGTTTACATACTCCTTGGCGCAAATATTCTCTTGATCTCAACCCCATATCCCACTCATATTATTGAATCCGACTTAGAGGAAGACGAATTTTTGATTGATTTTCATGTTCATAGTACAATGTCAGATGGATGGCTTACACCCGAACAAAGAGTTGCGTGGTATATCGAACAAGGAATTTCGGGAGCTTTTTTCTCAGATCATGATAATATTCGTGGAGCCTTAGCAGCTCGTAAATATGTTGAAACGAATAACTTAGATTTTATGGTATTTGTGAGTCTAGAATGGACGGACGCTATAACTAAAGTTCACATGAATATATATGGATTAGAAGAAGAGATTGTTGCTCCAATATCTGAAAATCCAACTGGTAATTCTTTAGCATTAAATGCTTCAGATATGATAAAATATGTAAAATCCAAGGGGGGATATGTAATAGTAAACCATTATAATTATTATCCAAATCTTAGTGGGGGTTTTGGAGTTCCTTATACTCTTGAACAATTAAGAGACTGGGGAGTGGATGGTTTTGAAATTATAAACGGTGACCATATGCAAGAACAAGAAATTCGGCAATTCTCATTAGACAATAATTTAATTTGTATCGGTGCTTCAGACACTCATACTAGTGAAGAAATTAATGCTTTTGTGAGGTTAACCTTAGATGACCCTACAAATAAATCTGTTGATAATATATTCAAGAATCTAAGAAATAATACTCATAGTGTAATAATGGTAAACCTATACTCAAATATTATAAAATTTCCGGGAGAATTTGATGACATAGGTTTTGAAATTCTTGAAGATTTCTTTAACTATATTTTTAATCTAAGTTCATTTCAAGCTCTTTCTTGGATTTTATGGTCGTGCTTGGGATTTATATTATTCTTTCTTGCTTATATGAAGATAAAAAACACAGATCTTGAATTAATTGAACGTAAAATTAAAATTAAGTAATAGAATAGTTTGGTATAATAGTACTGGGATTAATTTAATCAGTTAAATGTAATATCCAGTATTATCCTCTCTATCGTCATCCTTATCATCGTCATCTCCGCCTTCTCCAAGAAATTTTTTATAGAAAAATTTTAGCATTTCTTCTGGATCTCCCTTAAAATCTTTAAGATCTCTTGGATCTAATCTAATTATTCCACCCTTCTTCATAGGAATAAATCTATTGCGCATCTGTTGTTCAATTCTCTCTTGGTTTTTTACATTCTGCAATAATTCTTTTTTCATTAAGTCTCTTAACTCATTTACTACAAATTTATCTAATGTTTCTGGTTCACATTCCATAAGAGTTTGTATATCATACGTTTTAGATACGCGTCTGACGGCTTTTTCTCTTTTAAATTCTGGGATTTTACTTATGCTTACTAGTCTCAACATTGATAGTATATTCAACCAGTCAAGCTTTACAGTCCAACTTAACTTTTCTTCGTTATTAGTCATTCTAAAAGGGTTCTATATATCTAATTATTAAAATTCTTTAATAAAATTAAACTTTTTCCTATTTCTCTTATTATATAACCGATAAATGAAACTTATAAATTTATTTATTTCATTCCATAATATTCAATTTACACATAATCTCATGTTTATCTTACAATACCATGAAAATTTGGATGAAATATTTTTGCAATTAATTAAGACACAAATAAAAGAAAAAAACTTTAAAAATAGTTATACAAATGAAAAATACAATCTAGAATCTTTATTCAAAATAATTTTTAAAAGATCGCGAAAAATCCTTTATATAAGAGTTCTTTATTTCACCAAATTGATAGCGACCTCTTGGAAATCTCTCCTTACCTGAGAAATGTTTTAAAAAAGAGTGCTCAAAATCGCTAATACTTAAACTATTTTCTTCTGCAAATTTAATTTCACCAAATTTTAATAGAAAATCCGGGGTCATAATACTCAACTATTTTTTCACCTTAAGTGGTTATGTTTTATTCAAACGTTTTTTTGATTAAATAATTACTTTTTAATAGAAAAGATTATCAAATATATAAATCTTTTCCTATACTTGCAACTGTGAAAATCTCTTGTTATTCACCGAATCCTCATTCACTGAATGAACATTCATTTACTAAATTCTTATCTCTATTATTCAACGAAATAATAAAGAAAGGAGATAAAATAACACTTTTCAGAAAAAACCCATCATTTTCCCATTTTTAATAATTGGTTTTTATTACCCCCCTTAAAATATATTCACCTAATCCTATTATATAGGCGTCAATTTTTATATATATGAAAATTCCAAATTTCTAAGAAACTTAATCAATCTAAAGGAATTTGAAAATTAAAAAGTAATAAATTTTAACATAATTTCTTAACATGTAATAATGTTTTTAATGAATTTCGTTATGTAATAAATTGTTCATTGTTTTTTGAGTTGATTATAATTGTCTTTAAGGGCAAAAAAGTCTGAAATAATTAAGAAGGAAAAAAAAAACCTATTTATAATATCAGCTCTCTCTGTTTTTGAAGAAAAAGGATTTAATAATACTCGTATAAAAGATATCACAGAAAAAGCAGGAACCTCTGTAGGAAATTTTTATAACTATTTTAAAAGTAAAGAAGAAGTATTCGAAGTTATAATTAGTGGATTAGCTGAACTAATGGTAAGTAAATTTAAAGAATTATTCACTTATTTCCAAGATAATAGAATTCCCCCAATCTCTGCGGTTAAGAATCTTTTTCGAGGATATGCAAAACTATTTAAAGCTAAAAAAGAGACTTTTCTCATTTTTCTTGAGCAAATGGGGGGGATTAATAATAAATATAGAATGAAAAGAAATGAGATAATTGATGAATTTACGAATGAAGTAGAAAAAATCATCTCAAAGTTAGTAGAATTCGGAGCACGTGGCCAAAATCCTAAGATAACAGCTAGAATTTGGACATCTACGGTACTTGGAGTCTTTAATTGGTGGATTCGGAGTAATTTTGAACTTGAAGAGGAAGAACTCATTGAAAATTTGACAGATGTTCTTGTTAGAGGGACTATGACAAATTAAGTACATTAAATCTCATTAACTTTTAATTTGAATAGTTATATTCACTTATGTTATACTTTTCATAGGATTCCCCTTATTTTCTTGCTTTTATGTAATTAAATTTTCAAAGAGTAATTTGATGAAAAAATTATTACAACAGTTATAATTATAAGCAAATAATTTAAATTATACTTGGAGGATTCACACTTTAAAATTTTTGGGCTTGACATAAAATGGATAGAGAAATTGATAATAGAAATTACTTGAATTTTCTTTTACAATCTTTAAATGTAGACGAATTGAAACAAATTTGCCGAGATTATGAGATAAAAGGATTTTCAAAATTGAAGAAAATAGAATTAATTGACTTTATCCTTGATTCGTTAGCAGAAGAAGAATATGCAGAATTCCTACAACAAAAAGAATTAGAAATCATCTCAAAGAGTATAGATTTAGCATTAAAGAAGATTAGAGGCGAAGATAGGGAAAGTATATCTGGGATAAGGGTTGTAAACCCTGAAGAACACGAGATTGAACTATTATTTAAAGGATTTAATTGGGAAAATACTTCATTTTTATCTATCACCTCTGAGAATATAATTGACCCTGAACGAGATTGTGATTGTCGAATTGGCTCAAACATGGGATTTTGTAGTCATTTTTGGGTAGGATTTATCTATTCTTTAAAACAAGATTGGTTCAAACTTAAGGATTGGAAATTAACGGTATTGCCGGAAGATCTCGAGAGTAGGATAAAAAATATAGAATTAGTTGAAGAAGACAAAGGAGAACCAAGTGAAAAGAAATCAACTCTCACAAGTCTTATAGATAGTACCGCATCTGGTACAGTATTAATGAAATTTATTGATTCTCCTATTAGTGTATATGAAAGTGAGATTACCAAGGTTGTAGAAAGGGAGTCAGAATTTCAAGGAAATGTAACTCGATATTTCTTGGTTTATCTTAAAGATAGCAAAATCGGCAAAAGGTTAAAAAAAAAAAGTGATTATCATGAAGAGGAAACTGAAATTACTGATAACTTACTAGTAAGAGTGAGTGAAAAATTACAAAGTGAGAATAGTTTTGTTGAAGGTGAAAGAATAAATTTTAATGGAAAGCTTGTAAAAGATAATTTTTGGGGATTTATGGTAAAAAATGTTAGGAAAATTGTGAAACTTTAGCAGTTAAACCTTATCTCTTTATCACATATTTTTAACACATGAAAATGCATCCTCTGTTTTAATCAGCCTTAGCGTCGTATTCTATTGAAATCCAATATTTTAATAGTTTTACTTTATTCTTCTAAATACTTTTCTTACATGAAATTAGGAAACAAAGTGCGTTCACTTAGGGACCCTATTATGGATCTAGGCAGAAATAATCATTCAGAGCTTATGAAAGGGAAAACTTGCATGATTACTGGGGCTAATTCCGGTATTGGTAAAGCAACAGCAATTGGATTGGCAAAGCTAGGAGCCCATTTAATATTTGTTTGTCGAAATCAAGACCGTGCCGAGAAAACTATAGAAGAGGTTAAAAGGAAAACAGGGAATAAGTCAATTGATTTAATAATAGCTGATTTATCATCCCAAAAAGGAATACATAAACTGGTAGAAGAGTTTAATAAGAAATATGATAAATTGCATATTTTGATTAATAACGCTGGTGTTAACCTTAGCAAACGTACATTAACAGAAGATGGAATTGAAACAACATTCGCTGTAAACTATTTAGCTCATTTTATGCTTAACAATCTGTTATTAGATGTGTTAAAGAAAAGTGCCCCTTCGAGAATTGTTACTGTTGCTTCTGGTGTGCAAGCAAAATCAATTGATTTTAACAATTTAAATGGGGAAAAGCATTATGGTCAATTAAAAGCTTATGCTTTATCAAAAGTGGCAGCTATTATTTTTACTTATGCTTTTGCTAAGAAGATCGAAGGAAGTGGGGTAGTTGTCAATTGTTTGCATCCAGGTTATGTCAAAACAAAAATGATACGGAATTTTAGAAAGTTTGTTAAATATTTTTATCATTTAATTGGACTTTTTATGTTAAGCCCAAGAAAAGGCGCAAAAACATCGATATTTCTTGCTTCTTCGCCAGAAGTAGAAGATATAAATGGAAAATACTTTAAGAACGAAAAGGAAGCAGAATCTGTACCTATATCCTATGATGAAGAGGTCTTAAAACAATTATGGGAAGTTAGTGTGAAACTGACAAAAGTAGGGGAATGAATAAAATATCATTCTTGAAAAGGGTTTCTTCTAATAGTTCTTTTTTAGTTTTTGTGTGATTTGTTCTAATTTCTCCGAAACTCTTAATTTAAACTTCTCTTTTTGTTCTAAATTTTTGTAAGTTTCCGGCAAATTTCTAATGTTCTCCAAATAAAAATCTCGAATTTCATCCAGTTTTGGTAAAATAGTGACTAATTTCCCTTTCTTTATAATAGGTATTAATAATGGTTCGGAGTTAACAGGTATAGGCTCATCATCGAGGGACAACAAATCCTCTTCTAATTTATCGTCCTTGTTGTAACTTCTATAAACTTGTTTTATTCCTGGATAAGTTACCTTTCCTTCACTAATTTTAATTCGAGGTTCATTGTTATATTCAATTAGTTTATACACTCCTGAGATAGTAGGGTCATCGCGAGAAGTGGTTAATTCAGTTCCCACTCCAAAAGCATCAATAGGGGCTTTTTTATCAATAATTTCCTTTATTTTATACTCGTTCAAATCAGAACTCGCCACTATTAACACTTTATCACACCCATTCTGGTCTAAAATTTTTCTTACTTTTCTTGCATGGTCAATCAAATCACCTGAATCTATTCTTACTCCTCTAATTGTATTTCCGTATTTACATGCTTTCTGAGCTCCTTTTTCCGTGTCATAGGTATCGATTAAAAGTATAGAGTCTTCTCCATAAACCTTATAATAGGAGTCGAAGCTATCTGCCTCGTTTTTAAATTTTTGCACAAAGCTATGAGCCATAGTTCCAGTTGAATTAATACCAAATTCTAAATCTGCAATTACGTTACTTGTCCCATTGAATCCTGCTATATAACTGGCTCTGGCAGCATATACACCTGCAAGAGGACTATGAGATCTTCTTGTACCAAATTCGAGTAATACTTTATTGCCAGCGACAGTACGTATCCGAGAGGCTTTAGAGGCAACAAGTGTTTGGAAATTAATTACATTAAGTAGATACGTTTCAGCTATCTGAGCATTAAATAATGGACCCTGAACTCTCAGAACTGGTTCGTTTGGGAAGAAAAAATTCCCTTCCTTCATAGACCACACATCTACGTCAAATTTAAAATTAGGTAAATACACATCAAAAAAGCTAGAATCAATATTCTTAAACACCGGTTTTTGTCTCAAAAACTCAATTATATTTTCTGAAAATCTCGCATTCAAAAGATAGTAAACCACTTGTTCTAAGCCAGCATAAATCAAATAATTTCGATTTCGTGGAAATTTTCTGATAAATAATTCGAAAGTAGCTCTGTTGTCTTCCTCATTAACTTCATTTTCTAGATTATATTGATAATATGCTGCCCCCATGGTTAATTGATAAAAGTCTGTAGCTAAAATCATGTTATTATTATTTATAAAACCAGAGATTGTCTCAAACATTCTTTTTCTCAACGTTGTATTTCATTTATAGTTAAGATTTACTTAGTTTTCTTGATTTTAAATCTTATTTATTTCATATTATTACAATTATAAAGATAAAACACCTCAATAAGAAAAAAAATTAAAAAATTTTAAAATTAAGTTTTGAAATTCTATATTCTAAAATTCCCCCTAATAATCCCAGAACTCCGCCTGCTAACGCTATAAAAAAACCAAAACTTAATCTATTAAAGAAGGAAAATCCTATTCCAGAAAAACGACCCCATAAAACAGATCCACTATCATAATAAACCACAACCGACGTTACCCAACTACTAAACTCACTTATTCCTCCGATGAAATCAATTACAAATAATAATAAACCTAAAAGCATAAAATTTCCACCGGAAATTCTGAGTTTTTTACTAACAATACTAAAAAAAGCACCTGATATTACCAGTCCACCTCCAGCTCCTGCCAATATTGGAATACCAAATAAGGGCATGCTTCCCGTTGTATTGACAGTTCCGATTCCAGTAACATAAGCTCCAATTTTAGCACCAAATCCCAAACTTTCTTGATATATTATTAAATTGGATGGATCGAATTTCTTCCTATTTAAAAACTAAGTAGAAATTTTCTTTTTTTTTTTATTTAAATAAATACGGCATATATTTTTTTAATGGTTTCTAGAAATCGCCATTCTTTGTGTCTTCTAGCACTTTTCATCGGTGTAAATTTAATATTGTTTTATTCTATTCCTTCCTTCAATTTTACTCTCGATGAAAAATTAGCTAAAGAGTATACTTCTACTCCTGTAAAACAAAATCCGATGATATCAGGCGGTTATAATTATGACTCTATTGATGAGATTTTGGATGCTAAAATACTAAATTATAGCACATTTGGATATTTTCCTCAAGTGTATCAGCCTTCCTTACAAGCTACGTATTATGGATTATACATTCTCGATAAAATTGGAAGAATTTCAACAATAAATCAAACAGAAATAACGGATTTTATAATGAGTCATTATAATGCAGAGACGGGAATATTTATGGATGATTATTCAAGGAGATATTTAGATATCAACATTTCTAAGACTTTTTATCCCTTAACCTCAGTTCTGGAAGTTTATAGTTATGCCATTCTCTCTCTTTCAATCCTAGGAAGGTTAGATCTAATTAATATCCAAGATGTGATTAAAATTCTCTGGAGCTGTTATAATCCAAGCACAGGTGGTTTCATAGGTCAGCCTTATAATTTTATTCTTCCTGCCCATTTCAAATTATCGACTATTGATAACACCTACTTCGCGATTAAAACTTTAGATCTCCTTATGCCAAATTGGAATGGATATCAGGCTGAAAAAATTGAATTAATTCAGTATATTATAGGCTTACAAGAAACTGATCCTTATTTCTGGTATTTTGGAGGTTTTTTAAACGATGGGGATTTGGCACTCGACACATTAGCGATATTTGAACCTAATTTACTTTCGAGTTACTATAGTATTGCAGCACTTGATGTTTTTAATGCTATTGGTAGTATAAACATAAGTAATTTTCATCAATATCTTGGAGGATTATATGACTCGGGAAGTGATAATTTTCAGATTGCTTATTTCTTACCAATTCAAAATTACGGAGAACTCGTTGGAACGTCATTAGGATTAATTCTTTCAGACTTAACTAGCTATATCACAATTGATAGAGCAGCAGTGGTGAACTATACTCTATCAAGACGCAATACAAGAGGGCTTTGGAATTTTTCTACCGATTATTTATATTCCGAATTAATAGACACCTTCCAAGTGGTAAAAAGCTTATCTGAGGCAGGAGAACTTTTACAACTAACTGAAATAGAAAAAGATACAATAGCTACAAGTCTCACATTATTCTTTATGTATGGAGGGTTTTCTCTCCTTTCGCAAGACTACACTTCCATTAACCTGTTGTATAATTTAATAAATTCTTTTAATGTTAGTAGTCGATTGAACGAATTAGATTTTCAATATCTGTATACTGTTATTGAAAGGTCGTGTTTGTATAAGTCAATTGTCGATAGTGAAGGATTTTTTGCAGGAACTGTATTTGAAGAGAATTATCTGGGGTACCGCTCATATCCCATAGAATATTACCTTTCAGGAAATCAGATTTACCTACCAGAAGCAGAGCGAATACTAATATCTCATGAAAGCACGTATATGGCTCTTGATTCTCTAAATCTTATCTCAAAACTAGGAGATTTTGGAATTTTACATGATTTGAATAATTTAATATCAAGTATTGTTGATTCTCAATTTCTTGAAGCGGGGTACAATAATTATGGGGGATTTTTACCTTTTCTTACCTTTAAGCTTGGGACAATTCCCTATCAAAACGAAAAAGTGTTTATAGAGTATTCTTACTATGCAACAAGGGTGTTAGAAATACTTTCTGAGCATTTAGGGTTAGAAAATATATCTTCTCTTGGTTTTGATGTGTTGGCTCTAAACACTTATATTCAAGATAAAATCAGAGAAGATTCAAGTGAGCTTTATTTTGATCCTGGTTACGCTCCCCTTGCTGAAATTTTAATAGAAGACACTTATTATGCAATTTATATCTTAAAAACACTAGGATTATTTGATTTAGATGAGCAGAAAATAAG
>CAZRBD010000027.1:0-32146 GCA_964598265.1 uncultured archaeon | reverse complement strand
TGATTATGGTGATGTTGCACGTGTGTTGGTTGTAGCAATAGTGGATATTGATTTTGTAGTTTAGTTAAATGTTATTGATGAAGTTTCATTGTATATTGATGATTATGTTGATATATTCTATTAGGATAATTTATGAGTACATTTGTGTAATATAATTTTGTCTAATGTAAAAATGGTGTCCTTATTGCTATCAACTCAAATGCCAAGAATACTTGTTAGAATATATGAAAGCAGTTTTTGGTAAAATTTTTTCCCTGACAACACTAACGAAAGCATATGGTCTAAGATATAAACCAGGTGAAGGCATGCTAAAATTTGATGGATATAATGAAAGTGTGATAATTGAGGGTAAAGAATTTAAAGTTGCATGCGAATTTGATGGGAGACAAAACGATATATATCCAAATTATTTTCATAAATCATTACAAGAATATGAATATGCACAAAAAAATGATATAAGGAAAAATAAACATGCCAATGATCATGAGACAATACTTATAAGAATTAAAGAAATTCACGGATTTGATAAAAAATGTTTTGAAAAGAATCCTAAAAAAGTCATAAAAGAAATTATTAAACAATTTAATGAACAAGTCCAAGATTTATATGGTATTCAGAATATTAGATTAAAATACAAAGATTGTATGAAAAATAATGTTTTTCATAAAAAAAGAGGATCTTTAGATAAATATTTATAAAATTGTTCTATAAAGTTGAAAACTTTTAAAATTAAAGTGTTAGCAATAAGAGATGGTTCATGAAATTAAAGAATTTCGATATTAGACGGTTATCGTGGGAAACCTAAAGCAGATATCAAAGCAATTACAAATACTCTACTGAAAATCTCTGATCTCGTAATCAAACATGAAGAAATTAATGAGATGGATTTAAATCCTGTATTTATTTATGACAATGGTTTAATTTGCGTAGACGCAAGGATTATCCTTAAAAAGAGAGAAAATTTTTAAGTAAAATCTCATATTTTTTATTAAAAATAACTGATTTTTGATACTTAATCCTTGTTTATTTTTCTATATAAGTTCTACTTTAGACAACGTAGTGATTAATTATTAGTAACATTTAAAGGAATCAATAGCGATGTAACCTATAACGTTGAATATATTATTTTTTTTGCATCTTCCTACAAAATTATTAGCATTAATAATTAATTCTATTATAGATTAAAAAATTAGAAAAAAATCGATAATATCATGTCTTACACAAATATTAAAAAAAACAAACGGATTCTCATTCTTTTTCTTATAACAATCACGATAAGTTTCATGAATGTTGGTCAATTCATCTGGAATTCAGATAATATCATATCAAATAAGGATCATAATGATCCTCTCAATATAATTGAAAACCTAAAAGTTTCAGATTACTCATCTACTTTTAGCGGTATTGGAGAGAATATGATTATTGAATTACATCAATCATACTTGAATAATTCATATGATACTCCATTAAGCCCTTCAGATTCGAATAATAATAGTTTTATTGTACCTTCTCCAACTGATACTACATTTATTTCAAGTTTTGTTAATATAACAATCCAAGATCTCTCAGCCCCAAATAAAACACTTGATTTAGAAAAGGATATAGATGACGTTCCAATATTATTCGGTGTTCCAACTTACGCGTTCTCATTTGATGTACCTAGTAAAAGTGTGTTAAAAGAATTTGAAGTGTGTCTTACTGGAAGTTCTGGATCTGTGAATGCAGGTGTTGGTTTTCAAATCTGGAATGCTACTTGGACAGGATCAGTAATAAATCCTGATACTAATACAGGTTTATTCTCTCAAACTGAAACTGTTCTTACTACTGATACGAAAGTATGGCATAAGTTAAGTCCAAATATTGAATTAGATCCTGCAAATACTAAGAATAGTACATTTTTTATTGTTATGTGGGATACAAGAGTTCCGACTTCTTTTCCTGAATTTAATGCAAAAAATGATGGAGTAGGACAATATGAATCTCTTGTTAGATACATGCCTATAGCTACTTGGTTAACTCGTTCTTATGAAATTAGTTCAAATCTCACCCTTACATTGAGTGATAATACTCCAAAACCTACTGATATTGGTCTGGAAATAAATGGAAGTGCTGTAAATGATGATGGATCTGGTGAAAATCTTGGTTATTGGATTTCTCGAAATGGCTATTCGGATGTTTCAGGAAAATTAAATTTTCAAATCCAAGCTGATTGGTGGAATGTTACCGGTAATATTACCAATATTCTAATTAATTTTACAAAAACAGATTTAGTGGCTACTTCTGAATTTAATATTGCAGGGAGTGGTCAAAATGCGGATTGGAATGTTACAAGAAATGGTGGATTAAACTTTTTTGATAAGGAATTTAATAATTATCGAATTAATTATACAATTCCAACTGCTTGGTCTGATCCAAGCATTAAAGTGTTCAATGCGACTGATGAAAGAACCGGTTCTATTAGTAAACGATTATTAGGAAATGGATATAGAGAAATTTTTATACCAAATGCAGGAAATGGAACATTTTGGTATTTAACTGCAAGTTCAACAAACTTGCTTAGTTCTATTGATACATATATTGGCAGTACTTCTAGCGATGTATTTAATTATTCCCATATCGCTCACTTTAATGCTACTTTTTCTGAAACAATAGCCCAAGATGATGGAGCAATTAATCTTAGTGTATATTCCCCAATTGCAGTTAATAATAAATTAAATTATTCAATTAATCTTAATACATTCACGGCTGGTTCAGAAATATCTATTGTAGATTGGGATATCTCTAATAATGTAACTCAATTTGGAAATTTTCGAATTCATGTTTACTGGAAAAACAATACAGCTGCAGGATTTTTGGAAAAAATTATTAAGATTTACGGTGAGACTGATATCATGCCAAATTTACCTGCATTAAAATTTAATGCAAGTGATACTTTTAATATTAGCATTTTCTTCAATGACACCGGGCTAGACATTGGTATAGACGGAGCTTCAATTACTTATCGCCTTGGTAATGGAGCGATTAGAAGTGATGATATCCCTCTTGGAGGTGGAAATTATAGGATTACTATTGATTGTAACGATACTGATTTTAGTATTTATGGTAATAATCTAATCGAGATCAATGCAACTAAAGATTTTTATAATAATCAAAGCACAATTAAAAGCATTGTAATCATAGGAGAAACTAGTTTAGATGCTTCAATTCCCAAGTTGTTGTTTAATTCAACCGAAACATTTATTGTTTCCTTTTTCTTCAATGATACTGTTAAAGAACAAGGCATTAGTGGGGCGATAAGAAATGTCTTCATTAATCAAACTTCCTATACACCAATTAGTAATATTGATCAAGGGGATGGAAATTATAATTTAATAATAAATGGTAGTGATGATGATTTTGCTACTCAAGGTTATGGATTTTTTAATCTAAGTTTTGAATTTGAAAAAAGTTTTTACAATAATCAAACTACATTTTTCATCATTTATATTCAGGGAAACACTAGTCTAAGTGCTACAAAATTTCCAGATCCCGTTATTGGATATTATAATACTGATGAAATTTTTAATATTACGGTATATTTTGAAGACCTTGGTAGAAATGAAGGAATTAATGGAGGTCAAGTAAATGTTTATGTTAAGGAAGTATCAGCGAGTTCATATCAAGAATACATTACAACACCAGATCCTTTTGGAAACGGTCTCTATAATCTCACAATTGATTGTAGTGATCCCTTATTCAGACCTTATGGTAAATATAATATTAAAATCAATATTTCTAAAGAGAATTATATTACAGTAAGTTATATATTGGAGGAATTAGTTGTTGGAAATACAACTCTTACAATTCTAGACCCTACTGGGACAATTTTTTACGTAGAAAATGAGAATTTTGATATTACGATAGAATATATTGATCATACTCAATCTACAGGAATAGCTGATGCAAATATTACCTATTCACTTGATGGTACTACATATAAAGACATTAATGTAGTAGATAATACTGATGGTACATACACAATTACCGTCGATGTTGGTGATCCAGATTTTAGTACTAATTATGCTGATGTAGATATTATCATTCGGGCAAACAAAACAAACTATATTAATTTGACTAGAACTCTTACATTTGAAAGGCAAATATTAACCCAGGTTAATCCTCTTAATCCTCCTTCATTAATAGAAGTAATTAGAGGGAATAATATAACTTACACATTTAATTATTCAGATAATTTAGGAACCCCTATTGATAAATATGGTAATTTTCAACCAACGTCACCTTTAAATGCTTTTGAATGGTTTATTTGGAATGATGGTGGAGGTAACTATACTTTAGATATTGGAACTTCAAATGTTGTAGTAGTAGACACTTCATATATCCTGAATTTTAGCATTTCAGCTTTTGGTAACCAGAGTCAAGATTTTTCATTTAATATTTTAGTTAAGATAATTCAAACAAGGATTGAAACCCAGTCTTGGAATTTAAACGCAGATTTTGCACGAAGTACAGATATTGACATCTCTATAGATTTCTATTTTAATGACACTACAAACGAAGAAGCAATAATAAGTTTAGTAGAAAACGACATAATTATTAAAGATTATAATACAGGAACTCTTTTTAGTCCGGGATTTAATTTATATAATCAACCTGGACCTGGAAATTATATATTAAATATTAGTACTGTTGGAATATCGTCAGATAACTATATCCTTGAAGTTAATATTTCGAAATACCCAAATTATAACTGGAGTTTAGCATATTTTGCATTTTATTTAAGAGGAAATTACTCTTCTATCAATTTAATATCTCTAGCTGATCCAGGGGGTCTATTAATACCAGAAGGAAACTACTACAATTATACAATTTTTGAGGGTAGCGACTTAGATATTGAATATAATGTCACTGATTTAGAATATTTTGGAAATGTTGTCTTAGGAGATGCTGATTATTATATAATACAATATGAAAATCTCTATAATAGCTCGATATATGGTTATCTTTCTCATAGTTTTGATTTTGTATATATCACCCCAACTTTCGGTACTCACCAAGGTTTGTTAAATACATCCCAATTACTTCAAGGTAGTTATTCAATAGAAATGTTATTAGTGAAGAAAAACTACGTAAACTCTACATTTACCTTTAATTTAACAATAAATAAAAAACTCTCTGTTAACATTTCAATATATGATATTACTGATGAGATTACTGCGGGAGAAGAATTCAATATAGCCTTAAATGTCTCCATAATAAGAAATTCCCCAACTGATCCGCTTGTTGGAGCTTCGGTGTCGATAACATCAATTATAAATGGAATACCGGATATAACTTTAATAGGTATAACAAACAGTTCTGGAATAGCAGTGTTTCAATTCACAATTCCTTTAGATGCAATAAACTTATCATTACAAGTTAGTTTAGAAAGTGAATATAACATTCAAGGAGTATTGATAGATTTTACAGGTTATTCTGTTAATCCCTCTCTATCTACGGGCATTCCTTTTGAAGTTGTTTTAACTTATATTATAATAATCGGAGCTGTGGTAGCTATCGGCGGTGGTTCATTAGGAGTATATAAAGGCGTTATAGTTCCAAAAAAGCGAGCAAAAGCCCGTGTACTTGCAGAAGTAAAAACTTTATTCGATGACGCTATTAATTTAGAACATGTTTTAATTATATATAAGGGAACAGGTACGTGTGTCTTCTTTAAATCATTTGGATCTGAACAAATTGACCCTGATTTGATTTCTGGATTTATCACTGCTATATGTAGCTTTGGAAAAGACCTCGTATGGCAAGAGGAATTGAATGAGATATCTTATGGGGAAAAAATGTTATTATTAACAGATGGGGAACATATAAGAGTTGCTTTAGTGTTAGGTAAAAAAGCTTCGTTGATTTTACGTAAGAATTTAAAAAAATTCATAAGTATATTTGAGGAAACTTATGCGAATGAACTCCCTAATTGGAGAGGGCAATTAGATCTATTCAGAAGCGCTGGCACTTTAATTGATGAAATGCTTAATACATCAATTATACTCCCACATGAAATTACTTATGAATTTTCCAGTATGAAAGCTTTGAAAAAACCTCATTCTCGAGAAGTGCTTAAAATCGCGGAACAACTGATGAAAGATACAGATAGGAATTTTTTCTTTATAGCAACTCTTTTAAACGAAGCAGCTGAAAAGACGAATAAAGATACTGCGGAGATTTTCATGGGTATTAAAGAATTGAGGGATCAGAAGATTTTAATGCCAATTGATATAACTACACTCGAAGCACCTACTATATCACAACAAGAGCTAAATCTCATTGAACAGAAAATATCTACATTAGAGAATATATTGCCAGAAGAGAAGCAAAAGTTAGTTAATGATCTAGCAAAGTTGGGCCCTGCAGAAAGAGAAGCATATTTTTCAAGCATGGAAGAACAAAAAAAAATAATTTCTGCTCCAATTGATTCCCCACTAGAGGTCGCTGAAATTGAAAATGTAAAAAAAGCAAAAAAGCAGATCAAAATTCTACAAAAGAAAGCATCATCAGCAAAGAAGGAAAAAAATTATGATGGCTGTATTAAAATTTATCAGAATGCAGCTAAGTTAGCTACCGAATGGGAATTACATAAAGAATTTCATGAATTAGATGAAATTATCCGTACGACTAAAATTGAAGATCTTAGAATTAAGAAGAAAGCTTTTGAGAAAGATGCGAAAGAAGCAGTAAAAGTTGAGGATTATAATGAAGCTTCACAAAAATATAGAATTGCATCTAAAATAGCTTCAGAAATTTTTAAATTAGGGGGAGCTGATATGACAAAAGAAGTAAAGAGATTATCAAATAAATCTAAGGAATATGAAAAACTCATTTAATTTTTTTTTAATTTGTCAATAAAAACAAATCTATAATCATATTCCGAGGAATTAAAAGTATTAATTACCTTTGTTTTCTTAAAGTTTTCAATAATTAAAATCCTAATTTTATATCTTAAAATGGCCTCAAAAATTCCACTAAAACTTAAAGATCAAATTGAAAGGATTATTTTAAAGATTCTGTATGAAGAAAAATCTGTACGAACGTTAAAACTATTAGCTGAGGGAGTTTTAGAGAGAACTATGATTGAGAGAATAACCATATCTGAGAAAATTATAACTACAATTATAAATCATATGAACAAAAATAGAAAAATCCAATTTACACAAAAAGAGGGTTGGAAAATAAGAATTTAATCGATTATTCCATTTTCTACTATGGAAAATATAGCTTCCGCTTCAGGTAAGTGTGGAGCATCAATAAGTTTCGCTACTCGTTGCTCCCCTTTACCTTTTCTGAGGTAAATGCGGATTGTACAGCCATGAGCAACTATATTACCTCCAGCAGCTACAGTAGGATTGCCATAGAAGACATCGGGCTTAGATTGAACTTGATTTGTGACTACAATCGCAAGATCGGTAAATATATCAGTTAACCTTAATAAATCATGTAGATGAGCGTTAATAGTTTGTTGTCGATTAGCTAAAGTACCTCTACCTATGTATTCACTTCGGAAATGACCTATTAATGAATCAACAATAATTAATTTGATATTTTTTTCTTTAATAATATTTGCAGCTTCTTTAATCAAGAGAATTTGATGATCAGAATTATAAGCTCTACCAAATATTATATTTTTTAACACTTTTTTGTGATCTAGATCAAGACCTTCAGCCATCTGAATTATTCTCTCCGGCCTAAATGTCCCTTCTGTATCAATATACAAAGCTCTTCCGTCAAGACCTCCCTTTTCCCTCGGTAATTGAACATTCACACATAATTGGTGGCAAATTTGGGTTTTACCTGTTCTAAATTCTCCAAAGAATTCGAGTAAACTGCCAGTTTCAGCACCCCCCCCTAATATATCATCTAATTCTTGGCTACCTGTTGTAATTCTGGCAATATTCTTTCTGATTTCCCATATATCCTCAGCAGATTTGAAACCCATGTTTAATTTAGCCATGCTTGCTTTGATTAATTTAGCAGTAGTTTTTTCACCTAATCCACTTTCATTTTGAATTATTTTTGGTGGAGTGAATGCTATTGATTCTAAACTTGAAAATCCCGCCTTTATTAATTTATTCAATGTAGCTTCTCCCACACCCGGGAGTTTCTTAACTGCTTCTTTCCCAGTGTCCATTTCTTCATTATCTTCTTCATTAATGAAATCTATATCATCATCTACTTGGTTTCCGCTCTCGAGTGTATTCTCTTCTTCGTTTAATTCATTAAAAGCGTCAATCAATTCAGAATCATCCTCCGTTTCCTCAGAACTTAATTCTATTTTTTCATCCTTTAATTCATTTTCTTCTGAAGTTTCATATGTAGCAAAATTTAAATGTTCTTTATAGATTTTCCCTTTAACATGACTACGATTACATTCCGAACAAAAATAAGGTTTGTTTATTTCAAGACTGTCTTTTACTACTGATGCTTTAGCCATAATATATCACTTATAATAATAGGTGTAATTTTTATAGATGTTTATTATTATGATTAGTTGTATCCCTCATTATTTATTACAAAATGGACTTCTGATTTTCAAATTTCTGTTGTGGAAATAAAGACAAAAAGCGACAATACTTTGGACTATTTAAATAGCATCTTATTCAATAAAATAATAAAAACAAGAAAAGCTTATATAAATTTATCAACAAATTAATTGGTTAAAATTAAATGAGTTCAAACATAAAATTTGAATATTATCCAAGAGTAACCAACCCGTTAATAAGAAACGCGATCAATGTAATTAAAACTAATAAAGATAATTGGGATCCTCCATTTTTTTTTGACACGAAGACCTATTTAAATATGGAAAAGATCAGAGAAACGTCCAACCAATATTTAAATGATGACCTCAAAAATATTATTGTTCTAGGTACTGGGGGGTCAATTCAAACGTTGCTTGCCCTAAAGCATTTAACAAAAAGGAAAATATTCCCTATTACTAGCTCACGAACGGTAGAACTAAAGAGATGCTTAGATAAAACTTCTGCGGAGGATTCTATTGTCATCCCGATATCTAGAGGGGGTGAAACATTGGATGTTAATTCAACAATTGGGATATTTTTAAATAGTGACTATAAATTTTTAGGATTATCTTCTTCAGGGACCATGTATGAAATATTAAAAAAAATTAATTGTCCAATTTTAGATGTTCCAAATCTTTCAGGGCGTTATGCGGGGTCAATTTCTAACGTTAGTATTATTCCAGCTTATCTTGCAGGTATTAAAGTTGAAGATTTTTTGAGAGGATTAGATGATAGCTATAAAATCTTCTCAGAATATGAGGGAAATATTGCTTTAGAATTTTCAATTTACCTGTTTAATTTATATAAAAAAGGATATAGATCAATCTTTTCAATGCCTTATTCTAAAAATCTTGAGGGAAGTGTTGGATTATGGGTACAAGGAATTTCAGAAAGTACGGGAAAAGATGAAAAGGGGATGATTGGGACTTTTCAGTCTGCACCGATTTGCCAACATTCTGTATTAGAGTATTTATTAGGAGGATTTAAAGGATTTGTTATTCCTATAATATGGACTATAACTAATGAGTTTCATGATTTAACTTTACACTCTTCTCTTGATTATGTAGATAGCAAAAGTGCACAAACTATTATAAATAATCAAGCGGATGCCACATTTCAGGCTTTAATCCAACAAGGGATACCTTCAGCAAAAATTTTAATTGATAATCCATCAGAATATAATATTGGCTGTCTTGTAGCATTTATATTAGCATCGGTATACTATCTTTGTCTCTTGATTAACGTAAATTGGGCAAATAATCCAAAAGTAATTATTGGAAAAAAAATATGTAATGAAGCTCTTAAAAAAAATCTTTCTCCAGCTCAATCTGAAGAAATAAGAAAAAATATAGCAAATGAGATTTTTGAATCTTTCTTTGAATAAATTGCTAAAATCATCACTGATTTCATCCATGTGTTATAAAAGCATCGTACAACACATTTATGGCTTTTTTACAATTTTTTCTTTCGATTATTGCTGTAAAACTTAACTCAGAAGAACCTTGAGCTATTGCTAAAATGTTGATATCATAATTTCCGAGTGTAGTAAAAACCTTTCCCGCTACTCCCGGTGTATGTAATATTCCTGCACCTATAATAGCAACTAATGAAATATCATTATTTATTTTAATTCTAAACCATGATTTTCCAAATAATTCAGAATCTCTTAGTAAGAAACTTACTTTTTTAGAATCTTCAAAATCTATTCCAAATGTAATATTATTTTCAGAGGAACTCTGAGAAATAAATATAATATTAATTTTATTATCTCCTAAGAGAGAGAAAAGTTTAGATGCTGTACCTGGCAATGGAATCATTGTATCACCTTCAATAGTAACCATAGAGATCTTATAAATAGAAGTTATTGCTTTTATAAGCCTATCACTAACTATTTTATTTTTAGAAATTTTAGTAAACTCTTTTGAGTTAGGATCATTGAAATCCCTAATCTCAGAAGAAACTTTTCCTTTTTCACTAATATCAAGACATAATGGATGCAAAACTTTAGAACCAAAAAATGCAAGTTCTTTTGCTTCAGTATAAGAAATATGCGTTATCAAAGAAGTTTTAGCTGAGATTTCTGGATCTGCATCTAATAAACCTCTTACATCCTTCCAATATATTACCTTACATTTATATAAAGTTCGTAATGAATAGGCAATGATAGCAGCAGTGAGGTCACTCCCCCCTCTTCCAAAAGTGGTGATTTTCCTGTCCTTCTTTGTAGAACCGAAAAATCCGGTAATACAAACAATTTCAGTAGAATCATTGTTTAGTAGAGGGTGTATTTTCTTACTTACTAAAACTTCTGTATCACCTAACAACGGTAGTGCATTGCTAAAATTATCATCGGTAATAATTAAATCGTTAGAGGGAATAAATTCTGCTTTTAAATCAATAGAATTTAGGTATTGTGTTAAAATAAAAGTACTTAATCTTTCTCCGTAAGAGGAAATAAGATCCTGAATATCTAAACTTGGCCGAATTAATTGAATAACTCTCCCTAGTTGTTTTAATTCTTTGATATTTTTTCTCAGGTAATAAATTGATTTTTCATTTTCTTCTCTCTGTGAATCTATGATTTGATTTATCAATCTGAAATGACTTCTATTTATTTCCTCGATAATATTTTCGCATTCTCTGGCCTCATTACAAGATTTAGTATAAAAATCAAGAAGTTTATCAGTAATTCCATTCATAGCTGATGCAACAATTATTAATTTGGATTTTTTCAAATAGTTTTTAATGATATCCGATATTTTTCCAAATGATTTAGCATGTTGTAAGCAAGAACCACCAAATTTCATTATAACGAGGTTATTTTTCTGTTCTGTCAGTCTTGATCATCTATTATAAATCAAATTTTACAATATTCACTTTTGAGTATTAAAATTAAGTTAAAAACTTAAATTTTGATTAAATGAACATTTTACAATTTGAATATCGTAATTATTGAAAATTTATTGAAATAGGAATAAAAAAGTAAGTCAAGTTGAATAAAAAAAATAAGATACCATTCATATTTTAAAACAGATGAAAAAAGTAGAGTTACTTGCTCCGGCGAGAAATATTAAAGCAATTAAAGCAGCACTAAAATATGCAGATTCAATTTACTTTGGCGTAAAAAAACTGAATATGCGTATGCGTTCAGAAAATTTCGAATTAAGAGATTTAAATAAAACTGTTAATTTCTGTCATAAAAATGAAATTAAGGTATACTTAACCACAAATATTTTAGTTTACGATAAAGAATTAAGTCTTCTGCGTGAAGTAATCGAAAGAAGCAAAGGAGCAGGGGTAGATGCTATTATTGTTCATGATTTTGCTGCTATTGAAATTGCTAAAGAAATAGATATACCTTTTCATGTTTCTACACAATGTAATGTTTCTAATTCTTTAGCTGCTAGATTTTATGAAAAATTGGGTGCTGAACGTATCATACTTGCTAGAGAATTATCCCTTGAAAAGATTAAAGAGATAAAAAGAAATCTTATTAAAACTGAAATTGAAACTTTTATTCATGGAGCGATGTGCACGTCCGTCAGCGGTCGATGCTATTTTTCTCAAGATATTTGTGGAAGTGAAGAAAAATCAGCAAACAGAGGAATGTGTGAACAACCATGTAGAAGAAAATGGTGGCTTCGTGAGGAAAATGGCGCAGAATATATATATGACGGTGTAAGATTTCTAAATTCGAGAGATTTGTGCACAATAGCATATATTCCTGAATTAATTGAAGCGAAAATTGATGCTTTTAAAATAGAGGGTCGTAGTAGGCATCCGCATTACGTCGAAATAGTGACAAAATCATACCGAGAAGCTATTGAGGCATATTATAACGGAACATTTACAAAAAAAAAAGTAGGCAAATGGGTTACTGAATTAAAGAGAGTCTATAATAGAGGTTTCACACCAGGTTTTTATTTTAAAAGAATGACTGAGGAGGATCATCAACATAAATCACCATCAAACTTATCTCATTATCGATATATAAGAGTGGGTCAAATTGAGAAATATAATCAGAGGACTGGTTTCGCAAATATTACATTAAATAATGGATATCTTACTCAAAATGATGATATAATCATCATGGGTAATAATACAGATACATATGTTCATCAAAAAGCAAAAATAATTAAGTTCAAGGAAAAAAAAGTTCATAAAACTCCACGAGGTACAAAAGAAAAGCCGTTACTCGCAGAATTAAGAATTGATGGAAAAGTAATTAGTAATGGGGAAGATAAAATCTATGTTTTTACCGATAGAACTTATAAGAAAAGAACATATTCCTTATAAATTGGTAAAAAGTGATACCTTTAAAATCAAGGTTAGAGTAAAATTTCTAATAGTTTTAAAAAACAAATATAATGACTGCTATTGCTGCGAGACATCCTAATATAGAAAATCCGTATGTTAATAAATGATTACCCACTTTAAACTTGACATGAATGATTTTGAAGTCAAGATCAATTCTAAATATATTTTCATTAGTTTTTAAATGTCCATATAGAACTAAAGGTGTCAGATACCTAACGTATAGTCTTTTCCAAAACATTATCGAAAACATCACAATTATCGAAGCAAATGTAATTTCTAATAGATCAGCTTTCCTTAAACGAATAATAAGATAGATGAGGAAAACAGCGCCAAATAATCCTAATTTAATAAGTAATGGCACTTCTTCAAAAGTTGAGAGGGTTGAACCAGAGAGCCACCCTGTATATAAATCAAGATAATTTGGTAGAAATAAGATTGGACTTATTAAAAACACGACAATTGGAATGCCTAAAAATATTAAAAATTTTTTCAATTCTTTCCAATCTTTTTCAAATAGAAATTTAATAAAAAAGAATGGTGCCGCTGGTAAGGTAAACCATTTAGTACACATTGTTAGTCCGGAAAAAAGATAGAATTTTGATTTATTTTCATCTACGTAATAAAATAAAGAAAGGGTAAGAAAAATATAAAAAAAACTATCAGTTATATGATACCCACAATTTATAGGGCTAAATATATTGTTCAGAAAGACGAAAGGGTTTACTAAAAATGCTCCAAATACTAGTATTCTTTTAGGAGTATCAAATTTTTTTAAGATAAAATAAAAGGAAAGAGACACAGCTAATTCTAAGAAAAAAGCGTAAAAGACAAATACTTCAAGACTATCAAATGATATAAGTTTAAAAAATACTAATAAAAACAAGGTTAATGGGGGATATTCTAATCTTCCAGGACTCCAAATCCATTCCCCAGTAAACATTGTATTAGTAGTATTATAATTAATTATCACATCACCCCAAGAAACGCTAGAGTCCATGTGAGCAATATAATAATAAATTAACATAATTATCCTAATACTAATACCGATTACAATAAATGTTATACCCAATAATCGAGGATTTTTAAGTCTCCAATGATTTTCTTCATCTCTTTCAATCATTATGTCTTATTCACCTTGGTTTAATACTTAATGCTCATAAGATGATAAGTTTTCAAAACATACATTAAATTAAAATTTACTTATGAATAAATAATCTTATTTATATCCTATTAAAATGTTTTAAAGAAAGAAGTGAAAATTTTTGACTGAAACACTTGAACTGAGCATTGTTGTGCCAGCTTATAACGAGCAATTAAGAATCACCTCTTTTATGAAAAATTTATTACATTTTTCAAAAAAAAATTTAGATAGCTATGAGATAATAATTGTAGATGATGGTTCTACTGATAAAACTTACCAAATTGTAAAAAATTTAATAAAAGATTATGAAAATACAAAGATAATTACTTATAGTGAAAATAAAGGAAAGGGTTATGCCGTATTTCAAGGCATTCTTAGCGCAATAGGAGAATTTGTATTATTTATTGATGCTGATGGTTCAACTCCACCAGAAGAAATTAAGAATATGGTTAAAATTTATAGGAAACATGGTTATGATATTATTATTGGAACGAGAATGGAGGCAACATCAAGTATAGAGAATCCTCAACCGATTAGTAGAAAAGTTATGAGTTTAATTTTTAACCTTTATTCAAACATACTATTCCATTTAAGAATAAATGATTTATTGTGTGGATTTAAAGGTTTTAAAAAAGAAGTAGCTATACGAATCTTTCAAAACCTACAATCATTTAGATGGGAATTCGATGTTGAAATTTTATATAAAGCCAGGAAATTAGGATATTCTTTATACCAAATTCCGATTAAATGGAAGCACGAAGAAGGTTCAAAGATGAAAAAATCTGATCCCTTTTTCATTTTTTTGAATTTGTTTAAACTAAGATTAAAGTTTTTTGATAGAATGTAAAAAACTCAATCTAGATTTTCATTTTCTTCTAATCTTTTAATATCAAGTTTTCGATATTTAAAATTGATCGAGATAGTGGATATTCCGCCGTAAATGAAAACGTATATTATTCGAAGTATATGATCTAAAATAAAGATCGATAAAATATTCTCAAATGAAATAGTTAAGGGGTAAAAAATCGAAATAAGAATAGCACCTGCAATTTCAGATATTCCCCATCCTCCCGGAGTTATTGGGATTGTTTTGGTAAAAAATGTAAGGATTTGTGCCAAAATAATTATAAGGAAATTAATATTAAAACCTGCTAAAAAAAACAGGATTACTAAAGTCAGAGATTCAAAAAACCATGTTGGAATATTTAATAAGAATACCCATAATATTCGTTTCTTATCATTACGAAAATCTTTCATACCCTCTACAAATCGTCTTAAAAAATTTTCTATAAAAATTCTAAATTTTGGAGAAATTTTTTCAAGAACATTTAAGACTGCTTCTGTTCTAAAAAATAAAATTAGCAGCGCTATAAATCCTCCCAATATAATTACTGAGCCAATTAGTATGAAAAATTGGATATTTAAATCTGTTGTATAAGTTATTTCACTAATATATATCAATATTAAGGTGAAGCACGTTATAGAAAACAATATTATAAAATCAATAAACCTTTCAATTAGAACAGCACAAGCACATTTACTTAGATGAAAATTAGCTTCTTTCTGATGAATAAATTCTATTTTAGCCAAATCTCCTATTTTGGCGGGAGTTAATTCATTAATAGCCCACCCCGTACCAATCGCACCGTAAATTGTGTAAAATTTAGGATCTAGATTGATCCCTCTAAATACTAGTTTTAATTTATAGGTTCGAAAAATGAAAGCTATTGTATAAGTCAGGCAAAATAAAAAGATACCCAATAATGAAATTTCTTTTAGATTGTTGAAAATAGTTTTATAATCTACAAAGATTATCATTAGGATTATAATTAGAATTGTCAAACATCCTATAATGATGCGTTTTGTTTTTACTTCCATGTTGAGAGAAAAAAATTAAAACTATTAAATAAATTTATAGAATTTAGTTAACCAATTTCTTATAAAAGTGAAAATTCTCATTAATGTAAGTATTTTAAGAAATACGAAGTGTAAATTTTATTATTTTGAAAGTAATAAATCAACATATACTTAGAATTATTAAAATTTAATATCGAATATAATGGAAAAAGTTGAATTTTTAGCTCCAGCAAAGAATTTTAAAGCTATTGAAGAAATATCGAAATTTACAAGAAGAAAGGTAGGAAAACGGATGCCTCTGTCAGAATAATGATATAATAATCATGGGAACATAAACTAACCCATATAATCACCGAAATATAAGTACTCTGAAATATTAGCAAAAAGTTTTTAAAAAAACACCGAGAGGGACAAAAGATATAAAGGTGGTTGTAGATCTAAAAGTTAATGATTCGGTTGTTGGATATGGATTAGATAACATATATTTATTTATAGATAAGACATACCATAAAAGGAAAAATTATAACAAAATAATAATAAATTGAATTATTGAGGTTGTTTTAATGGAAGAAACTAAAAAGAAAATAGTAGAATCTATACCTAATTTTAGTGAAGGAGCAGATGGAGATAAGGTTGAAATAATAGCAAATGAAATAAGAAAGATACCTAATACTCGTATTGTCGATATTGAATATGATTCAGATTATAACAGAGCAGTTATTACATTTGTGGGAACACCTGAAGCGGTTTTAAACGCAAATATAGAAGCAGCAAAAAAAGCTATTGAAATAATAGATATGAATTTTCACAAAGGGCAACACCCTCGAATTGGGGCTGTTGATGTCGTACCATTTGTTCCAGCTCAAAATGTCTCTATGGATGAATGTATAGAACTTTCTTTAAAATTTGCAGAAACAATGGCAATGGAAGGTATTCCAATCTATCTATATGAAGAATCTGCAAGAATGTTAGAAAGGAGAAATATTGACAATATTCGGAAAGGAGAATATGAAAAACTGAAAGATTTAATAAGAATTGATCCTAAACGCAAACCTGATTTCGGTCCTTCTGAATTCCATCCTACTGCCGGAGCAATTATAACAGGTGCTCGAAATCCTTTAATTAGTTTTAATATCAACCTTGGAACTAAAGACGTAAGAATTGCGAAAAAAGTTGCTAAAGCAATTCATCTTCATTCGGGAGGTTTAGTAAATATTAAAGCAATGGGTACTATGTTAGCAAGCCGTGATTGTGTGCAAGTGGGAATAAGTAATCTAAATTTTAAAAAGACTCCTTTATACAGACAAATCGAGCTTGTTAAAATTGAAGCGGCTCGTTATGGTGTAGCAGTAGTGGGAACAGAATTAGTAGGGGTTCTCCCTTTACAAGCAGTACTTAATTCACTTGATTATTATTTGCAACTTGAAAAACCTGAGAAGCTTGAAGAGAAGCATTTATTAGAGCATTATTTCGATTTCTGAAGTGTATTAAAGTGAAACTTCTTTATCTATGACTATTTTTCCATTTTTAATTACTTTGGATACTAGATTTACTCCAAAATGATAGGGTAAGAATTGATGATTTGATACATCAAAAACTACAATGTCAGCTTTTTTTCCGACCTCGATACTTCCTATTTCGTCTTGTCGTTGTAAAGCACATGCTCCATTTATAGTAGCGGCTGTTAGGGCTTCTGAAGGAGAGAGCTTCATTTTATAACAGGCTAATGTAATAACCATCTGCATTGACTCTGTCCAGCAATTTGGATTTAAATCAGTTGCAATTGCTATTGGTATACCAAATTCTAATATCTTTCGCGCTGGTGCATATTCATCTATCATAAGACAAAATGGTGTTCCAGGTAGTAATGTAGCAATCACTCCTTCTCTAGCCATTGCCTTTAATCCGTCATCATTTGATTTCAATAGGTGTCCAGCTTGAATTGCTTTTATTTCAGAAGCAAAAAGCGCGCCATTAGTATCAACTATCTCATCAACATGAATTTGAGGTTTTAACCCATTTTGTATAGCTTTATTTAATATTCTTCGTGCTTGATCAACAGAGAAAATCCCCTTTTCACAAAATACGTCACAAAACTCCGCAAGGTTTTCATTAGCTATTTTTGGAATCATTTCAGATATTATTTTCTCAACATATTCATCAGTTTTTTCTTTATACTCAGGAGGTACAGCATGAGCTCCTAAAAAGGTAGGAATGATATCTATAGGATGATCTTTATTTAAAATTTGTATAGCTTTTAGAAGTTTTATTTCGCTTTCAGTGGTTAATCCATAACCAGATTTTGCTTCAACTGTAGTAGTTCCATGTAGCATCATTTTATCTAAAATTTTTCTCCCATTTACCACTAAATCTCCAATTGGTGCTTCCCTAGTTTCGCGCACTGTTTTTAATATTCCTCCTCCTGCTTCTAAAATTTCTAGATAAGACAGTCCTTCAAGTTTCATAGAAAGTTCATTTTCACGAGAACCAGAGAAGATAATATGTGTGTGAGGATCTACGAATCCAGGAGTCACAAGTTTATTCCAAGCATTTATTTTAGTAGGAATTTCATCAAATTCAAATTTTGTTTGTAATTCTTCAGTTGAACCAACAAAGATGATCTTATCACCTTTTACTACTACTGATCCGTTATTAATTATACCCAATTTACGCATATTTGATCCGATTCTAGGTGTACCGAACCTGAAATCCATTGTGACTAATTCATGGATATTGAATATTACTAAATCTGGATCTGATTCAGAAATAATCTCTGCTTTTACATTTGTCGAAGCAACAAACACTTTATTTAACCGTTATATAATTTTTAATAATTCACTACTTCTTATAATTCCTACAGCAATATTGATGTATTCAGATAATATTGTATCCTCATATAAATGGGGGATTCTCTCTCTTACATATCTGTAACATTCTTCTAATTTTTTACTTGATTTCAATGGTCTTCTAAAATCTAATGCTTGTACTGCACACAGTAACTCAATAGCTAGAATGTTTTCAAGGTTATTTATGATTTTAAGGGCTTTTCTAGCACTTATTGAACCCATACTGACATGATCTTCTTGTCCTCCTCCTGTAGGAATACTATCCGCACTTGCAGGGAAACATAATGACTTATTTTCACTAGTGAGTGCTGCTGAAGTATATTGGGTTAACATAAATCCCGAATTTAGACCAGCCTTTTCAATAAGATAAAGAGGTAATCCCCACTTACCTTCGAGTAATAAGTAAATACGTCGATCAGAAATATTTCCGAGTTCAGAAGCTGCTAAACTTATATAATCTAAAGGTAAAGCCATTGGTTGTCCATGAAAATTTCCTCCGCTATATACCTCATTTTCATTAAAAATTATTGGATTATCTGTTATAGAGTTGATTTCACAATCTAACTTTTCATTTAAGTGAAGTAATGCATCTCTCGAAGCGCCATGAACTTGAGGAATGCACCGAATTGAGTAGGGATCTTGAACCCTTTCGCAATCAGCATGCGACTCGACAATTTGAGAACCGTCTAGTAATTTTCTTATTCTCTCTGCTACAATTATAGCACCTTTATGCGGTCTCAATTGTATTAATTTTTTAGCAAATGGCTGTGGTGATGCCATATAACTCTCAAGAGTTAAAGCAGCAATAGTATCAGCATGATTTAAACAGTTAGTTAATTTATTCGAGATTTTTATGGCATGAGCAGTAATAAATTGTGTACCATTGATTAAAGCTAACCCCTCTTTTGCTTGTAATTTTATTGGGAGCAATTTTTGTTCCTTTAAAACCTCTCTACTAGAAACATAATTTTTTCCGTCTTGAGATAAATATCCTAATCCAATTAATGGTAAAAATGAATGTGCTAAAGGAGCTAAATCTCCAGAAGCTCCTACAGAACCTTGCTTAGGAACTAATGGAATGTAATCATTATCAATATGCCAACAGATCCTTTCAATAACCTTTAAAGAAATTCCAGAATGTGCTTTAGATAGTGTATGCACTTTAAGAATGAGCATCAATTTTGCAATTTCTTGACTTATTGGCTTACCAACACCCACACTATGACTTTTAAGAAGATTTTCTTGTAATTTTCCCACTTCTTCTTGAGTAATCTTTGTTCTACATAAAGAACCAAAACCAGTATTGATACTATATACTAACTTCTTGCCTTCAACGATCTTTTGAACAACTTCATAATTTTTTTTAATCTTTTCTCTAGTGTCGTTATCTATGATTCCTTGAATATTTCCATTTACAAGCTTTAAAGCAATGTCTACTGTTAACAAATCAAATCCATACTTGAAGGTCTCTGTCATTTTAAACTAACTACCTCTTCGAGATTTTCTTAAGTATTCATCTATGACATTTTCTATAAGATTTTCATTTGATATAAATGGTAATGTTATATGACCTCGTTCTTTATTCTCTAGATTCCAAGTGTAAGCTGTTTCAATCGCGTTTTGATTTCTTGCCCAACTTCTTCTCGCAATTCCCCCCATTACATCCCACTCCAAACATGCTTGAATCACATTATCAACTCTTTCAGATCCATCTAAAACTAATCCAAATCCCCCGTTAAAACATTTTCCAATTCCAACACCACCTCCATTTGAAAGAACTGCGAGAGTTACCCCTCTCAGCGCATTACCTGTAAAACAATGGACTGCCATTTCAGCCATTATATTACTTCCATCTTTTACATTCGAAGTTTCTCTAAAGGGAGAATCGGTGCCCGATACATCATGATGATCTCTTCCAAGCATTATTGGACCTATCTTACCAGTTTTAACCATGTTATTGAATTTTAGTGCTATAGCTATTCTTTCTTTAGCATCCGCGTATAAAATTCTGGCTTTCGTACCTACAACTAGATTATTCTTTTTTGCATCTCTTATCCAGATATAATTATCCCTATCTTGAGCTCTTTTTTCAGGGTTAATACAACTCATGGCAGCTTGATCAGTTTTATCTAAATCTTCAGTTTTTCCAGAAAGACATACCCATCTAAATGGCCCATACCCATAATCAAAACATATGGGTCCCATTATATCTTCTACATATGATGGAAAAATAAATCCTTCGGAAGTGTCAATCCCATTTTTTGCGATTTCCCTGGCACCAGCATCAAATATAGCTTTTAAAAAAGAATTTCCATAATCCCAAAAGTAAGTACCTCTTTCAGCCATTAGTTTAATGAGTCTAAATTGTTCTTTCAATGATTCATCTATTAATTGCTTAAATGTTTTTATATCTGTTTTAATTAACTTTCTCCCTTCTTTGAAGCTTACTTGATATGGAGTGTAGCCTCCCTCATAAACTGCATGACAAGAAGTTTGATCAGATGCAAAATCTACATTAATTCCCTTCTCAACAACATATCTCCAGAGATCCACCACATTCCCATCATATGCAATTGATAAAGGTAGCTTATTATTTTTTGCTTCCTTCACCCATTCGAAAATTTCATCCAAATTATCAGATATTTTTGAAACCCACCCTTGTTCGTATCTAGTTATTATCCTTGATTCATCAACTTCTGCTATAATCCCAATGCCTCCTGCTATTTCTACTGCTTTTGCTTGAGCTCCACTCATACCCCCAAGACCAGATGATAAATATAAAATCCCCTTTAAATCTTCATCTTGTGGAATACCAAGATATATTCTTCCCGCGTTTAATAAAGTAATATAGGTTCCGTGCACAATACCCTGGGGACCAATATACATCCAACCTCCCGCAGTCATCTGACCATAGTTAGCCACACCGATGGCGGCTGCTATTGCAAAATCATCCGGATTATCAAACATACCCACCATTAGTCCATTAGTTGAAATTACTCTAGGAGCTGTTTTAATAGTAGGGTAAAGTCCTACAGGGTGACCTGATGCTATAATAAGGGTCTGATTTTCAGTCATGTGTTCGAGATACATTTTAACAAGACGATATTGCATCCAATTTTGAAATACTTGACCACTTTCTCCATAAGTGACTAACTCATAAGGGTATAGAGCTACATCAAAATCTAGATTATTATCAATCATTACTTGTAGAGCTTTTGCTTCAAGTATGTTTCCTTTATATTCATCTACTGGTTTTGCTTTTATATTTCCTTCAGGTCTGTACCTATAAGCATATATTCTGCCTCTGTTAATTAATTCCTCCATAAATTCCGGAGCTAATTTTTCATGTAATTTTGGAGGTACATATCTTAAGGCATTTTTTAACGCTAATTTAGTTTGGATTGCATTTAGTCTATATCCTCGAGATGGTGCTCGCCTAATTCCTTCAAAAAATTTTGAATATTTTGGTAATTCTTGAGATAGCTTGATTCTCATAGCCCGTGAAATATCCATACTTTTATCTAACCGCCTTTAATATTTAAATTATTTTATTTTTTATAATGAAAATTCAGTCAAGAGACTCTTTAAAGCGTTTATGAGCCTATTCTCCAAGAAGGAGAATTTTATTTATAAATTTTAATTCCATGAAGTTCTAATTTATGTAAAAATTGGAGATATCCTTTCAGATTATTTTTCTCTATATTTAAATATTTTAGAGATGGGAGTGATTTCAGAGATACTGGTAGTTCCGTAAGATAGTTTGTTCTTAAAAATAAATATTTCAATGATTTTAAAAAACCTACTGATTCAGGAAGATTTGATAGTTTATTATTCCCTAAATACAGGTACTTTAGGGAATGGAGTGACCCTATTGATTCTGGAATGTGACCTAGTTCATTATAATATAGATATAGATGTTTAAGTGATGTAAGAGCACCTATTGATTCTGGAAGATTTTTTAAATGATTTTTACCTAAATCTAAAACCTCTAAAGTTGTAAGGAAGCCTATAGATTTAGGAACACTTTCTAATCTATTAAAGCCCAAAATTAAATTTTTTAGCATTGGAAGTGCTCCAATAGAAGGTGGAAGATGTGTTAATTTATTTGTAGAAATATCAAGTTCTGTAAGAGAATCTAGTGTACCTATTGATTCAGTTAGAGATTTTAATTCATTTTTGCTTAGATCTAATATCTCTAATTTTGATAATTTACCGAGTGAACTAGGAATATTTTCTAACTTATTATCGTATAAATTTAACTCTTTTAAAAACTTTAATTCTCCAATTGATTCAGGTAATTTAGTTATACTATTAAGATCAAGTCTTAAAATTTCAAGAGAATCAATTTCTCCTATTGAATCCGGAAGGTCTGCTATTTCATTATTGTCACATCTTAGTATTTTAAGAGATGAAAGTCCTCCTATTGATTCTGGGAGATTTTTTAAGTGATTATTTGATAATTCAAGTCTGAGTAATGATTTAAGCTCACCTATCGATCCAGGAAGTGATTCCAAGTTATTAAATGAAAGACTTAAATTTTCGAGTGACGAGAGAAACCCTACTCCTTTAGGAAGTGATTTTAATTTATTTGATGAAAGTCCTAAATACTTCAAATTCTTTAATTTTTCTATGGAATTTGGCAAAGATTCAAGGCAGTTTCCTCTTAAAAAAAGGGATTTTAATGAGGAGAGTGAACCGATGGAATCTGGAATATTAAGAAGTTCATTACCCCTTAAATTAAGCCTTTTTATTGATTTGAGTAAGTTTAAGTCTACTGGTAAGTTTGTTAATTTGTTGTTTCCTAAATAGAGAATTTCAAGTGATGAAAGATCTCCTATTGAGGAAGGCAGCTCAACTATTTCATTTCCACTCAGATCTAATGTTATTAAATTTAAAAGAGAACCAATTGAATTTGGAATTGTACTCAATTTATTCTCACTAAGATCTAGTACTTCGAGAGAACTTAGGGTACCTATTGAGTTAGGTATAGTCCTTAGATTATTTGATTCTATGTGTAATTCTTTTAGTGATATTAAGGATTTTATCGCATCAGGTATTTCTGTTAAATGATTTTCACTTATATCTAAAATTTCTAGTGAAGAAATGGAGAACAATTCTTCTGAAATGTCCTCGAGAATATTACCTCTTAAATAGATTTCTTTTAAGGAGGAGAATGTCTCAATGATTTGTGGAATATTAGATAACCCACAAGAAAATAAACTTAATCCTACAATATTATTATCGTGCACATAATATCCTAATCTGTAACGCTCTAGTTCTGAAATTTCTGGAACTATCTCTCCTAAATTTTCTTCCAAAGTTTTTATAGCATCTAGCTCTTTTTCAGATAGAGTCATTTTGAAGTTGCTTGATTAAATATCTTACTTAAAATATATTTCTATGCTATAAAAAGATAATATCATTTAGAAGTATTTAATATTAATATACAGTATCTAAATTTTAAATGAGTAAAAAAAGAAAGGGAAGAAAAATTAGAAATCAATATCTTTTCCTTCGTAAGCGTATTCATAAAGTTTAGTAAATTCTTCCTTATTTGGGGTTCTATAACCCATAACGCTAGAGGGGTCTTGATAACATAAGCTTATCATTTTACCTAGATTTTGATCGAATTCTTCTTTGTTAATTCCTAATTCTTTAAGATTCGGAATGAATTTAACTTCTTTTTGAAGTTGTTTTATTTTTTCTATAACTGTATAAGCTGCTTTTTTTGGTTGATCATCCCACTTTGCCCATCCTAATTTTTTTGCAATATCAGATAATATTTCGATTGATTCATTTGGTTCGGTAGGACTATTTAAGCAATATTGAGTAATATAAGTAAGAAATAGCCCTACTGCTTGTCCGTGAGGAATATGAAAAACCCCACATAAACTATGACCCATAGCATGCCCAAGATGTGCTTGAGAATTACCAAATGATAAGCCTGCCATGCTTGAAGCTTGATGCATAAAATCTCTTGCTTTTATATTATTCCCCTCCTTAAAAACAATTGGTAAGTATTTAAAAATTAATTCAATAGCTTTCAACCCTAAGGCATTAGAGAATTCATTCCTCCAAGTTGAAGTATATCCTTCGATTGCGTGTGTTAAAGCATCAAATGCAGTAAGCACTGTTAATTTTGGAGGCATCCCTTTAGGAAAGATAGGATCAACAATAGCGAAAGTGGGTACTAATGACATATGAGGTAATGACATCTTCCTCCAGACATCATTTTCGAATCTAGATATAATTGCTGCCCAGGTTACTTCTGAACCAGTTCCTGATGTTGTTGGAATGGCAATCAACTTTGCTTTATTCGCAAAATCATATAATTGAGCACTAAAGGGGTTTATATCATCAAGGGTATACTCAGGATATTCATACATCACCCAAATTCCTTTTGCAGTATCAATAACAGAACCTCCTCCCAAAGCAATAATTAAATCAGGAGAATACTTATTACATTTATCTTTTCCTTTTATGACATCTTCTTCATGAGGATCAGGAACAATTTCGTTAAATACTGCATATTCCTTTCCATATTTAGCAAGTTTATCTGTTAGAATCTTTAGATACCCCAGATCGTCAATAACTTTATCTGTTACTATAAAGCATCTCTTTTCTTTAAGATTTTCCAAAAAGTTTAATGCCCCTTCTCCATATATAATATTCGGACAATAAAAATGCCACATTTAAATTGTTCACCTTTAATTTTTCTTTTTAGGTAATGAATTTTGATTAATTAATTATATTTATGCTTTGATTAAATTTAATACATTAGAAAATAATTCCAGAAATTTATTTAAGGTATCTCACTAAATAATTAAGTAAGTAGGAAGCATGTAAGTATCTCCTCAAAAGTTATAAAATTTTACTATTTCTAAATGTAAAGTCAAAATTTAGAGTCATTAATTCTCGAGAGTTCTTTTGAACTTGAAATAGATTTATATGTATCTCCTTATTACTTTCATTAATATTTAACAGAATGAATGATGGAATTCCACTAGCTACAAATGACCAGGCACCAGTAGCACTTCCAGGGTTTAATAAAAGAGTTCCATTTTTTGTAAGAAACACTTCTTCTTTATGAGTATGCCCTGAAACTATAACATTAATTTTCTTCTCAATGGCAAATTTCTCTAATTGAACATGATCACCTCTCGGCCTAATCTGCGAACCATGGGTTAATCCAATAAAAATTTTATCATTAATATTAAATACTAAATTTAACTGATGATAAATAGGAGAATCCCGATTTCCATAGTGGTAATCCATATTACCTAAAACTGAGAAGAATCTTTTTTTTTTGGTTTTTGACTTTAAAAGTACAATTAATTCCGGACACATGATCAGATCCCCTGTAAATAAAGTATAATCAAAAAGTTCTGTTTTAGTGAGAGTAGCTAAGTGATTAACAATCTGTTTAGGGGTATTTTTAGCTCTATAAGGTATATGATTATCCCCAAGACATAAAATTCGAATCATTCTTCTAATTTTTGTTTTTGTTCTTTGATTCTTGATACAAAACCCAGAAATTTTTAATCATATCTTCTAAACTTTTAAAATGTAATATTCCATATTTATCTAATAACTGAGAAGTTCGACGTATCTCTTTTAAATCACCAATTAACCAGAAGAAAACAGGTTTTGATATTTTACTCAAATTTTTTGCAGTATTATCAAAATTAGTCATACCTCTAAAACGATTTGAACAAAACATCATATTCATTATTCCTTCAATATACTCTTCATTCAACAAGATTTCATACACCGAATTCATAACAAGTCCCGGGCTTACTTTATTCATCATCGCTTTTTCCATTGTAGGCCAAATATCCACAAGTGCAAATCTGTTTGGGGGCATCCAGTCTGGAAATAATTTTACGAGTTTTTCATATGCATTTTCCTTTAACGTAGGAAAGCTTAAACCGTATTTCATAGTGAGATCTGCAGATATAGTTCCTGCACCTCCAGATCCCGCAACCATAGCAACATTACCGTATTTTGGCATTATTTTTTTTGTTTTATAAATCGTAGAGAACGTTCTTATAAATTGGAATAATTCAAAGAAGTTATTTGCTTTAATTATACCTGATTGTTTAATTATGGCATCGATTAATTGTGAATTTTCGGCAAGTGAACCAGTATGACTTAAAGTAGCTTTCTGTCCTTGAGCAGTTAACCCCCCTTTTACTAATATAATAGTTTTACGTGGAATATTCTGGACTTTTCTACATAATTTGATGAATTTTCGTGGATCTTTAAATGATTCGAGATAAATAGCAATAACATTAACAGTAGGATCTTCTATCATGTAATCTAAAAATTCTATTTCGCTTAAGTCCATTTTATTTCCAATAGAGCAAGAGTATCTGAAGCCCAAAGAAGGATATTTTTCCATTATATACATAAGATATCCGCCATTTAACATCCCGGATTGACTAATTATGCCAACATTTCCCCTCTTATATTTGGTAAATTCAACAAAGCTTGTAAAAAATCCACCCATCTCATCATTTTTGCTCTCACTATCTCTATCGATTCTAGAAAACCCCATACAATTTGGACCCACAATTCTAATTTTAGAAAAGTTTTCAGTTATATTTATTATTTGATCTCTCAATTCTAAGCCTTTCTCTCCAATTTCCTCAAAACCAGAAGCTTCAATTAGAGCTCCTTTAATCCCCTTTTCTATGCATTCACTCAAAATATCTGGAATTACTTTATTTGGAACATAGAAAACTGCAAGATCTATATCATCTTCAATTTCTAAAACTGTTTTCTTAAACTCTAAACCGAATAATTTACCCTCTGCTTTTGGGTTAACGGGATAAATATGACCATTAAAATTATTTAATACAAGATTATTTGTAATTCGGTGTCCGCCTTTAAGCGGGTTTTTTGAAGCACCTATAACAGCTACAGATTTTGGATTAAGGAATATATCAATTATGTGATTTTTCATTTCTCTATAATTAAGGTATTTCTGAATTAGATATTGAATATGAAAAAAACTAATGTTCTAACTATCTTTTTTTACATTTTTTTTATATTCATTTTGAACAAATTGGTATAACTTTATTGCGTGTTCATTTGTTCTAAAATGCTCTATAATTGGTTTTAGAAATTGATTGAGATAGTCTGTTACAGCTGGTTTTAAATCAGGAGGATTTAGATTACCCTTCCCATAATCATTTTCTAAATCTTTATATGACTTATACTCGATATCGCCACCATATTTTTCAGGTCTTTTAACTTTAAAAACATCTGTGAGTTCAAAAATAATGTACTTGCAATATTCTAATACCGGATTTTCTTTAACTTGCTTTGGTGGGCAATATGCCTTTTTTATTTTCCGTTTAACATCTTCCGGTGTATCTAACATAAAAATTGATGTATCTGGATTGGATTTTGACATTTTAAGCATAATAACTCTATCTATACCAGATAAATTAGTATCCGGAGGTTTAGTTAATCCCATTAACATATGATGATGAACTGCTACTGGTTTTTGTTTATCTAGTTTTTTAGCTATCTCTCTTGCTAGCATATTTACTTTTCTTTGATCTAGACCAAGTTGACAAATATCAGCCGGAAGATAAAAAATATCAGCTGTCTGCATTAAAGGGTATAATATTTGAGAAGCATAGAGATTATCTGATTCACTTCTTCCCATAATTTGAGTACATCTTTTAATTCGTTTTAATGTGGTTTCAATCCCAATTTTTAAAACTAACTTCCAATATTCAGGATCTTTTACAATATCAGAAGCATATATAAATTCTACTTTACTTAAATCCATTCCACAAACTTTCCATAACTCTATGAAAAAGTCTCCCACTTTTTTTATTACTTCTAGATTGCCACCGAATTTTTTATTAGCAGCTGCATGCCAATCAGCAACTAGAAATTTAAATCGTATTCCAGCTTTAGTTATCTTATTTACATTAATTGCTCTTAAAAGTCCTTGAGCAATATGTATATTTCCGGAAGGTTCAAATCCATCGTATGCGTAAATTTCCTCATTATTATCTTCTTTTCGTTTGATTAATTCTCTAAGTTCTACTATATCAATGATTTCTTCTCCAACTTCCTCCAATAATGCTATTTTCTCATCTAGAGTTAATGACATATTCGTGTTCACTACTTAATTGATAAATTAGTAAATAAATGTATTGATAAAACCTTTACGGATTTTAACCTACTCGAAAATTAAATTATTAAGAAAACAAATTATTAACTAAGAACTCCTTTGTTCTATTACTGCTTGAGCCGCAGCAATTTTTGCTACTGGAATCCTAAATGGGGAGCATGAGACATAGTCTAGGCCAATTAAATGAGCAAATTTAACTGCACTTGGTTCTCCGCCGTGTTCTCCACAGATACCAGTTTTTAAGTCTGGCCGTGTTCTTTTTCCCAATTTAATTGCCATTTTCATTAATTTTCCTACACCATCTTGATCCAAAATTTCAAAAGGATTATTATCCAAAATCTCCTTATTTAGATAAATTGGTATAAATTTTCCCTCAGCATCATCTCTACTAAAACCATAGGTCATTTGTGTTAGATCATTAGTCCCGAATGAGAAAAATTCGGCTTCCATTGCGATTTCATCAGCTAATAAAGCAGCTCGGGGGATTTCTATCATCGTACCGAAAGCATAGTCTAACTCGACACCGTATTCCTTAATCGTTTCTAAAGCGACTTGCATTAATTGAGCTTTGACATATTGCAATTCTGACAACATTCCTACAAGAGGAATCATAACTTCTGGAATAACATCAATACCTTTACGTTTAAGTTCACAAGCAGCTTGGAAAATCGCTTTTACTTGCATTTCATTGATTTCTGGCCAAACAATTCCAAGACGGCAACCTCGCAGACCCATCATTGGATTTTCTTCTGACAATGATCTTATTAGAGAAATAACTTTACTTTTTTTTGCAATTTCTTCATCTAAAGGATTATTATTTAGGAGAGATTTTGAAAGTTCATTTGTCATTCTTAATTCTTGTCTCTCTAATAAGACTGTAGAAAGCTCTGGTAAGAATTCATGTAAAGGAGGATCTAATAATCTAATGGTTACTGGCTTTCCTTCCATAATTTTAAAGATTTCTAAAAAGTCACCTCTTTGCATAGGAAGAATCTTGTCTAGAGCATCTTGACGGTCCTCTTTTGTTCTAGACATTATCATTTTCTGCACTACAGGTAATCTTTCTTTAGACATAAACATATGTTCGGTTCTAGTTAATCCTATTCCTTCGGCGCCAAATTCAATTGCCTTTTTAGCGTCTGTTGGAGTATCAGCGTTAGCTCTTACCCCCATTGTTTTAATACTGTCTGCTATAGCTAACAATTCAAGGAATTCTCCTTTTATCTCGGGTTCTACTAAATTAACTTTTCCCTCAATAATTCGTCCTGTAGTTCCGTCAATAGTAATCCATTGTCCCTCCTTTATTACCATCTCATTAACTCTAAATTCTCGGTTTTCTTCATCAATTTCAACATCCTGAGCCCCAACTACTGCAGGTTTACCCATTCCTCTTGCAACTACCGCTGCATGTGAAGTTTTTCCTCCAAATTGTGTTAAAACACCACTAGATGCATAAAGTCCGTGTATATCCTCTGGTTTTGTTTGAGGTCTTACTAAAATTATATTTTTTTTACCTTCATTAGCTAATTTTTCTGCTCTATCAGAATCGAAGATAGCTTTCCCAGAAACAGCTCCTGGTGAAGCACTAATCCCATGCGCGAGTACATGAACTACCGCGTTTTCATCAATACTTTTGAATAATAATTTAGAGACCTTCTTAGAATCTATTCTCATTATAGCTTCTTCTTTGGTAATCAGTCCCTCTTTAACCATATCAACTGCAATTTTAACAGCGGCTGAAGGAGTTCTTTTTCCATTTCGAGTTTGTAAAATTTTAAGTTCTCCATCGTCGATTGTAAATTCAATATCCTGCATGTCTTTATAGTGTTTTTCAAGCTTATCCATTGTTTCTGATAACTCCTTATAAATTTCAGGGAATTCTTCTTTCATTTCTTCGAGTTTTTTAGGAGTTCTTATTCCCGCAACAACGTCTTCTCCTTGTGCGTTTGTTAAATATTCACCAAATTTAATATTCTCTCCAGTTGATGGATCTCTGGAAAAAGCAACTCCTGTACCAGAATTCCACCCTTTATTCCCAAATACCATTGATTGTATATTAACAGCTGTACCATAATCAGGAATGTTATTAATTTTTCTATATGTTATAGCTCTCTTATTATTCCAAGATTTAAACACAGCTTCAATTGAAAGAAAAAGTTGATTTAAAGGATCCTGGGGAAATTGAGATCCAATTTCATTTTCATACAATGTTTTATAATCGTCTATAATTTTTTGTAAATCTACTACTCCTAGATCTGTATCTTTAGCATTTCTTCCAATTATTCTCTTATACTTATCTAAAATTCTCTCAAATTTATCAATTCCTATCCCCATAACTACATCACCAAACATTTGGATAAATCTACGATATGAATCATATGAAAATCGTGGATTATCAGTTTGTTTTGCAAATCCTAATACACTAATATCGTTCAATCCTAAGTTTAAGACCGTGTCCATCATTCCAGGCATGCTAATCGGACCACCAGATCGTACACTCACTAATAGAGGGTTATTCTGATCTCCAAATTTCTTTTCGGTGTTAGTTTCAAGAGTTTTTAAGTGTTCCATTACACTAGGCTTTAATTCTTCCATTACACTTTCAGTATTTCTATAATAAATCAAGCATGCTTCTGTCGTTATTGTAAAGCCGGGAGGGATTTTAAGGTCTAAATTTGTCCTTTCAGCAAGATTTGCTACTTTTCCGCCATGAAGATTTTTCATACCTTTATTTCCTTCACTACAATCGTAGATATATTTATTAGCTTTGGTGTTGTTCATTTTTCCTTACCATAATCTTTATTATCATCAAAATTGAATAAAATAAAAACGCAAGCTCTAGTTTATATATTTTACTCATATAGTTAGAAATATATTTCTTATACTAGATAATTCATTTACTGAAATAAAATTTTTGCATACTCTAAAAAAAATATATTATTTGAGTTCAAAGCTTGAGAAATTCATTTAAAAGCACCCATATCCCATTTATAATAAAATCTGGTTTATGATCACTATTTCTTATATCTTTTCTAGTTGATTCTCCTGATAATACACAACATGTTGTAATTCCCGCCTCGATACCCATTCTTATATCTGTATAAAGCCTATCTCCAAAGATTATGGCTTCTTTTGGTAAAATTTCTAATTTATTTAACTTAAATAAGATCATTTGCTTATTTGGTTTTCCAAAAACTTTAGGAAATTTTCCTGTTGTTTTATATAAAAGGGCTGCGATACCTCCTGCATCTGGAATGTATCCCTT
>CAZRBD010000026.1:0-32863 GCA_964598265.1 uncultured archaeon | reverse complement strand
CCTAAACGTCATTTGTTAATGGGGTGTTTTTGAAAGTAATTGGAGTTTTTGTAGTTAATTTTATTTTTATTTATGTATTTAGCTTCCTTTATAATTCAATAATATATACTTTTTTAGATACAGATTTTCAAGCAACTATTAATAGCTGGAACAACCCAGCAACAAGAAATTTTGGAATGATTATATTATATCAAATTATTTTTAGTATAGTAGATATTGTTTTAGCGCCACTATTTATCTGCTTATTAACAACATTATTTGCTTCTCTTAAAGCAAGAAAAGACTTGGGATATTATCCCAAGAGAGGATATTATCAAGAATCCTATTCCCGAATTGACCAAGATTCTTTTGAATTTGCTGAAAATTTAGATATAACCTCACAGCCTAGTACACCATTAAAGAAGAGATTTTACTGCCCATTTTGCGGTTTCCTTCTAAACATTCCAAAGAAATTTTGCCCTAAATGTGGGGAGTCTTTAGAGAGTTTAGGATTTGAATAGATTTTTTTAAAGAAATGACTAAGAGAAAAAAAATGTATATTAAAATTGAAAAAAAATTTAAAATCCAAAAGGAGAGTCTTAAAAATCCAATAGTTCTAATTGGTTGGCCCGGAATTGCTTTAGTCGCCAAATTAGCCATTACTTCTATAAAAGACTCATTAAAAGCAGAGGAATTTATGACTATACAGTGCTTTGATTTCCCTGCGAAATCTATTGTTGAAAAAGGTTCATTAGAAATACCAACAGCAAAAGTCTTTTACAAACCTGCAGATAAAGAAGACGGAAACGATTTTTTTATTTTAAGTGCTGATTATCAACCCCAAAGTTCCGAAGGTGTGTTCGAATTCTCAAAGTTTTTTTGTGAGGAGATGCATAACATTACAGGAGGTAATATTAAAATGTATATCAGTACAGGTGCTATGATTTCTGATCTTGTACATGATAAACCTCTTGTTTATATCTGTGGAACTAATCAGGAATTAGTTCAATCCTTCTTAAAATATGAAAATACTAAACTATACGAGAATGGGTTTATTTCAGGAGCTAATGGAATTCTTCCCGCCTGGGCAGGTGCACACAATTTTGCACCCGGAATTTGTGTATTAGCAGAAACTTTACCATTACCTATGATGACTCTCGATCCACGCAGTTCGAAGGCTCTTGTTGCTTTATTAAAAGATTATTTTTCATTAGATATGGATTTTAGCAAGCTTGATGAAAAGATAAAAGAAATGGAGAGCGTCTTTGAATCATTTAAAAAACAAGCTGATCATTTTATGAAAAGACCACGTGAAGATCAGGGTCCAGATTCATATTTTCGTTAAAGAAGTTTTATTCGGCATTTACCTAATACTCATTTTTTTAATTTAAACTAAATTTTTAATAAATTACACTTTTACTAAGATTAATTTGAAAATAAAAAATGATTAGAATATAAAATCAATACAGCGATGAAATTCTTTAAACTCTTTACCCCATTAAAAATTAAAAATATGGTCATAAGCAATCGGATTATAATGCCAGCTATGCATCTAAACTTAGCTGAAAAGGGCTATATATCTAAACGATTAACAGATTTTTATGTAGAACGGGCAAAAGGAGGCGTTGGTATGATAATACTAGGCGGTTGCTATGTCGATCAATATGCTGCAGGAGTACCAATGATGGTTTCAATTGAAAATGATGATTTTATTCCAAAATTAACAGAATTTACTGACGTAATTCACAATACTCGAGATGACGTCAAGATTTGTTGTCAACTGTATCATTCTGGAAGATATACATATCATCAAATGATTGGTAAGGCTCCTATTGGCCCTTCAGAAGTTTACACTAGATATAATAAAACTACTCCGCGTGCTATGACGTTAGAAGATATTAGAAATGAACAACAAGCTTTCGCAGATGCTGCTTTAAGAGCTAAAAAGGCCGGTTTTGATAGTCTTGAAATCTGTGGAAATACTGGTTACTTAATGGGACAATTCCTCTCTCCTTTAACTAACATAAGAACCGATGAATACGGGGGCTCCTTTGAAAATCGCGTAAGATTTCCTGTTGAGACTGTTAAACTAATCAAATCTAAAATAGGGAATGATTTTGTTTTAGGATATAGAATGTCAGGTGACGATTTTGTGCTCGGAAGTCTCACTTATAAAGATAAACCTTCAATTGCTAAGAAATTAGAGGAAGCTGGTATCGATTTTATAAATGTTACTGGTGGGTGGCATGAAACAAGAGTACCTCAATTAACTATGGACGTCCCTGAGGGATGTTATACTTATTTAGCTGAAAATATCAAAAATGTTGTATCTATACCGATTTTTTCATCAAATCGAATAGTTGATCCTAAAATGGCCGAAGAAATCTTATCAGCTAGGAAAGCGGATGCCGTTTGCATAGGAAGGGGTTTAATAGCAGATCCATACTGGCCATCGAAGGCTGAAAAAGGAGATCTCTGTGATATTATGTACTGTATTGGATGCAATCAAGGTTGTTTTGATAACATTTTCAAGATTAGACCTGTTGGCTGTTTAAGAAATGTAAGAGCCGGTAAAGAAGCAAAAACAAAACTTAAACCACTTACTGAAAAAAAAAATGTTATGATCATCGGATCTGGTCCTGCGGGTTTAGAAGCTGCAAGAATAGCAAAAATGAGAGGTCATAATGTCACCTTATTTGAAAAAGATGATAAAATTGGAGGATTATTAAATATTATTTGGATTCCTCCAGGTAGAAATGAGTTTAAAAGAATAATTGAAAATTATAAGTATTGGATTCAACAACTTGGAATAAATCTAACTCTTAATACAGAAGTAAATATCGAATTAATTGAGAAATTTAATCCTGATGTAATACTAATAGCAACAGGTTCTAAACCAGTCAAGCCACCTATACCCGGTATTGATAGAGAATATGTATATTGGGCAAACCATGTTTTTACAGGAACGGTACCAATAGGAAATAATAACGTGATAATTGGCGGTGGTGCTACAGGGATAGAATTGGCAATATACCTGGCGAAGTATGGTAGATTAAGCCTTGAAGCTTTTGACTTTCTCAGCTTTTACAAAGTATTAGATCCTGAAGTAGCAATTCATATGTTACAAAAGGGGAATAAAAAAGTAACCGTCTTAGAAAAACTCCCAAGACTTGGATCTGCTATAGGTAAATCAACAAAATGGGTATTACTTGGAAAATGCCAAAAATTAGGGGTCAATCTCATTACTAATGCAGATATAACTGAAATTGGAGAGAAATATGTAAGTTATCGGGATCCAAAGGGTGTAGATCAAATTATTAACGATGTTGATGCCGTCTATTATGCAACTGGAGTTGAATCAAATGATGAACTTTATAGAGAAATCAAACAATTAAAAAATATTATAGTTGAAAAAATTGGAGATGTAAAGGCACCAGCTACAGTATTAGAAGCTATTGAAAGAGCTTATAAGATAGCTAACCGTATTTAATTTATATATAAATTTGCATAATTGGAAAAATAGAATAAAAATAGGATTCATCCTTAAAATAATTTGAAATGCAAGAATCGAGTATTATTGAAAGCAATAAAAAGATTAAGGAAAAGATTTCCTCTCAGTTAGAAGGTATAAATAAACAATCACAGAATTATATTAAGGATATCCTCGTTCTTATTAATAAAGAAATTGGAATAAATAAAATCTCTTCAATTATTTTATTTGGAAGTCAAAGAGCGCATACTTGGGAACCTACTGAAGTGTCTGATTGTGATTTACTTATAATTTTTAAAGATAGAGTATCTAATCATCATATTAAAGAAATTGAAAAGTATTTCATTGCCCTCGAAATTAAGCATCATTTCAGAAATTTTGAGAAAAAAATTTCAAAAAAGATCTTGGGAGTAATTCAGCAAACTACAGGTATATTTGTGAGCCATTTTTTAACAAAAAAGAGATATTGGGAGGATGGAATCTTTCATAAGATATTTCGCGTAAATAAGGTTTTCTCAGCATTGTTTGCTCCTCGAAATATTGTTCTTGGGAATATTCTTATAAATAGTTCCATCTTATATGGAGATGATTTAAGAGAAAAAGTTAGATCGAAGCTTCAAATTACATTCTTTGAGATGGTAAAGAGTACAGTTATGAATCTTATGATTTGTTTCTTTTCTTTCGTAATCTTACTTATTAAAAATCTAAATTCTGTAAAATACCAGCTAGAATCAGTTAAATGGGCATTGAAAGCTTCAAATTATTATTGCTTTCGAGATTCAGAAAGTATAGATAAAATTAGTGAACGATTTGTCTCTTTTGAGAAATTAAAATCTCAAAAGAAAGCTCGTAAATTCTATTCTGATTTTCTACAATTACGAAAAACCCCCCTTAATAATGTTAATTTTCTCATCCGATGCCCTATTCGAATTGTTAAAATCCATAATTTTGCTTTATTATATAAAAAATTGATTAAAAGACAAGAAAGATTCAAAATTAGAAATTTAAAGAGGGTAGAAAAACCAATAATACCAGATAAAACCTTTCCTCTGAAATTTTAAATCTCGTGTTAGGATTAGTGACACAGAATATGAATTAAAAAAACGAAGAGTAACATCAATTTTTAATAAAAAAAATAAAAAAAATATATATGCTTGTTTATTTATTTAAAATTGTAATAGTATTATTTTTTCTTTAAGCAGTTTAAAATTAATTAAAAATTTTTTTTCTTTGAGCAGCCTATGACAGAAAATATTGATATACGGGAATTGTTCTTTGATATACTTGATATAGTTAAATTTGAGCTTCGGTTTTACCAGTACAAGAGCTCTCCCTTATTTGAACGTATCGTGAAAACTCGTATTTTCCAGACAAAGCTCCAGAAGCTAAAAGATTTCATTAATAACTATTTTGATATCATGTACAAAGATGAAACTAGTCCTATTAACCAAACTGCTCTAAATACACAGCTTGAAAATATAGCACGATTGACTAATTATTATGATGACTTGTCAGACTTTTATACAGATCATACCAAAATCATGATAACTAAAGATAAGTTAGAAACTTTAGTTGAATACTCTCATATTGAGATTCTTTTCTTAATCTTCTCTAACATTTTGGATTGGGAGCATTACAAGGCCAGTCTCTTATTTCCCACAGATAAGGCTAAAGAAAAGCTATTAAAAGGATTCCTTGAGAAATTAGCTAGTTCCGATATAAAGAAAATGGATGATGTTATAGATCTGGAGCAAAATATAGAAATGTTTTTAGAAAGTGTTTCATAGATTATAAGCTATTTAATCAAGGTAGATATTAGATATCGTCAAACTTGAGCTTCAATTTTATAAGGAAGTACTAAATCTCTAGGATCAATCTTGGAACTGAAAAAAAGAAATCGAATTTTTACTCTTCAACCAATAAAAGGAGAAAGGAAATCTAAGGGAGGATTTACAGAAAATTTCTGATCTTTCTCAAGAATATGATGTCGATCTATATGCTGTAATTGTCGATACATTTAAAAGGAATACTAATTGAGACTTTAGAAAGAATTTGCAAATCGGAATGCTCCCAATTAATCTCTGAAATCTTCTCCTAAAATCTTAAATAACTCATATTTCCATTCTAAAAATTCATTATAATCATATTCCTTAAGTTCATTAAATGTCCAATTGTAATTCTCATATGGAATCTTTTTATTGCTTGCTAAAGATATCTTGTCCAATAAATTTATCTCATTATTTTTAAATAGAAGTATTAGATCCTCACTTTTCAAGTATCGCAATAATCTAAGGCGAATGAAATTTGAAAATTCAGATAACTTATCTTCAGATAATATTTTAATGATAAAATCTTTTATCTTATAATTTAACTGTTTTTCACCTGAAAATCTTATATAACAATTTAGCAAATTAACAAGTGAATAAATCCTCTCATTTGATTTCAATCTATCGTTTAACTCAGATAAGAAATTTTCTTCAAGACTTTCAATTTCTAGACAACGTCTTATTATGGGTATTATAATATTTTTATTTAAAAATTCATTTACTAGTATAAAACCATAATCTTGGTTATTATCAAATATCTTAAATAAATCCTTTATAAAACTAACATTAAAAATTAAAAAGATTTTATCAATTTCTTTTCTTAGAACTTCCCAAAGAAAAATTTCAATTCCATCTAAGAAATCTGTTTCATTTTCTTCATTGGTATAACTGTCATATACTTCTTCATAAATTTTACAGATAATATCTAACTTTATATTTTTAATTATCCAATGTGTTTGAATATCACCATTTTTTAAGTGATTTATATACTCTATAAGAGTGTTTTTAAAAAGGGGTTTTTCAACTATATATCTAACAATTCTTTTCAAGAATTCTCCATTTTTAGACAACATTTCCAAATATTCTTGAGGTAAATATTTCAAATAACCTTCTAAGATTAAAAAGTTCATTACTGCTGAATTTCCACTTTCAAATCTTCTTGCAATTTCTTCTATAAAGATTTTCTCTGCAATTGGATCACCTACTTTACTAAGTTCATGTAGCAATGGGAATGCCAAGTTCCTATGAATTAATTGAGTATTATAGTTATTTTCGAACCATACTTGCAAATTAGAGCAATGCCCCCAAAACTCTATCTTTGGCGGGATTTCAATCACATTTAAGTTTTGCCCTAATGAACGATCTAATCGTTCTTCGGCTTCATCAATTGATTCAATGTCATCGAAAGAATTGACTTCCTCAACGAGTATATTTAATAGAAGAAATTTACATTGCTGGAATAATCTTCCATTTATATAAATGTTTGTCTTGCCTTTCTCTAATTTTAAAGTTAAATATTTATTAATCTTGAAACTTCTCACTATTTTAAAATGGTATTACAAGTATTTAAATAATGATTAGATTTTCAAACGAGAGTTTATTTTTATGAATTTTTATTTATCGAAATGAAAAACTATTTTAAGGTAGTTTGAACCCACTATCTCTTTTTTCCCTTGACAAACAAGAAATCAGATACTTATAAATATGTGAATCATTATGAGTAAGCTTAAGCTATACAGATTAAAAAATTGGAATACAACATAAATCATTTTTTAAAATGGAAGAATGTTACGATAAAATTTTAGCAATTAGTAACAACGGTGAAAGTTCTCAATATAGGATAATAGTTAAATTAATGAGCAATCTCAAAAATGGCTCTAACGTGTTAAACGTCAGAAATTGTTTAATTATTTTAATTAATCTATGTTTTGAAATAGAATATTCTGATTATATGGACAATATTGGGAAATCAATAGATGAACTCTCAGATACAGAAAGATCTCAGGTATGGGAATTATTAATGGCTGAATTCAATAATTAAGCCAATTTTTAAATCATTAGATTAAAAAACTTTAAAATCTACTTCTTTCCATTTTTCATATTCATTAAAAGTTCCCTCAATCTTTTCATAAGTTTCAATTAGTGCATTTTTAGTTTTGATGTCTCCTCCAAAGGTATCTACAATTACACTATAAAGATCTACGTCATATTCTTGAGTCAAATCGGAAATCTTTGTCAAATCCTCAGTTTGAATACCCTTTTCCTTCAATTTTCTGAAAGCAGATTCAATTTCGTCTTTTAATTTTATTGTTGCCTTTAAAGAATTTGTACATTTTTCCAGTAACTCTTGTTCCTTATCGCGTACTATTGTTTCATCTTCAGATAATTCTAGTTTTTCTTCAATAATTTCAAGTCTTTCATTTAAGAGATATTTCACCCGTTCATTTATCTTAATCGCGGAATAAATTTTACTTAATCCTTTAATTAAATGCTTTTTGAAGCTCAATCTGGCTTCAACAATTTTAATATAAGCGTCATCGTAGTAAGTTTGTATTTCTCCGAAAGTAGATTTCTGCCATTCACTAATACGAATACTTACCTCTCTCAGATCTGAGGCTAAATCCTTTTCTAAATTACCCTCTTCTTTAAATATTAATTTTTGAGTTTTGTAATCATCATAAACTCTCAACACCTCTTGTCTAATTAGAAGAACCCGTAAGTACATTATATGTGCCTTTTTCTCTATATTTGTGATACTTCGTGAAACGCCTTCTCGCTCGCAGAATTTAAAGATTCTCAAAGCGTCATCTAGTAGTTTGTAGAATTTGTTAATATCAGTCCGAATATAATATTTCGAATCCTGAACTTTTTGAATTGCCCGATCTAGTTGAATTTCCAATTCGAAAATATAATCAATTAAACTTATTTGTTTTCTTTCCTGAAGGATTTTAGCCTTATAATTCATATCGTTTTCTATGCTTTTACTTGCTAAGAGCCATAAAATTGCTGCTATTGGGAAGCAAATGATTACAGTTAAAAAAATCATGTTAAATATACTTCCTAGGATTGAAATAAGAGTAAATGAAATTAATAGAGTTACACCTTTGCCTACTTGTTCTGAAAGTTTGAAAAAAGAAGCTGCAGTACCCTTATGTTCTGGCATGTTTACATCTAACATCACAGCGCTACGATTAGCTACAGGTCCTGCTGCTAGCATAGAAGCGAAAATCGCAAAAATGAAGAATACAATATAAGTAGGGTAGGCTACAAATATCTCAACAATAGTGCGTAAAATATAAATAAAAAGATTATCAGGTGGAATTGGATTCGGGTAAATTATATTTAATTTATTTACATTTATTGGTCGTAATGAAATTAGAAGAATTATTGCGAATGGTATAGAAAGGAACAAACAGAAAGTAGCTAATCTAGCTCTATTTTTTTTATTCCGTCGAAATAAAATGTCACCCAAACGGGAAAATATTACATTACCTAGAATATAACCGACACCAATCATCCCCGCAAATATAGTGGCAGTCTGAAGACGTATTTCTGAGGGAATGTTTTCAAAATAATTCAACATTAACATTGAACTGGTGAAAAATACTAAAACTGTACCTGGTATGATTGAGAAAAATCCTTGAATGATTAAATAGAGATTTGTTTTCTTTCTCAAAATCATCGTTAATTCTTCTTTAGAAATTCGATAACTATATTCTAAGTCCAATTCTATTAAATCAAAAAGTTCATCTTCACTTGCTCCACGTTGTGGTATTTTAATAAAAAAAAGAGCGATTATTACTGCTACACTTATCACAGAAAGTAGTAGAAATGGAAATCTCCAAGTAAAAATTGGGCCTAGAAATGAGGAAAGTCCCTGTCCGATTCCATTAGATATCGAACTTAGAATTGCTAAGGTTCCGAACCAACCTGATCTTTCTTCAGTTGGTATTGCATCTCCAATTATAGAATAACCAACGGGTAATACAGATCCTAATCCTGCTCCGCTTATAGCTCTAGAAATTACTAACCATGTATAGGAGGGTGAGGATGCGGTTAAAAGCATACCTACTGTCCATGAAAGGGCACCAACTATTAAAACCTTGCTTCTATCAATCCGATCTGCCCAATACCCCCAAAATAATGCAAAAATTGCGCTGATTAAGACAAAAAAGGCATCAGGAATAGCTATCAACGCTTCAGGGATATTGAATTCTTGTTTGATGGCTACATAACTAGGAATAAGCATGGTAGCACATGCAGTAGATACAAATAACACTAGCATTACTAAAACAATGGGTGCTAGGTCTTTCAATTTAAGTTTTGTTAAAGGCACAGTTTTGTGGGATTTTGTAAGAACTATATAGATTTATTATTATTAATAGCATTTTGAAGTTAAAAAACTTATAAACAATTACGTCAATGATAAGTAATAATTCAGTGTTGCTTCAGTGTGAAGTTCTACGGTATCCAGTAATTTAACCTCGGTATCATTTTGATTCAAAATTAATGGTAGTTCTGTACATCCTAAAATTACTCCATCTACTTTATAACCATTAATGATTTGTATTATTCTCCTCTTGCTTTCTTGTTTAAAAAGACCAATTACTAATTCATCAAAAATAATGGTATTAATTTCATTTTGTTCCTCATCCGAGGGTGTTATCACCTCTATACTTAACTTTTTGCAATAATCTTGGTAGAATGTAGATTGCATTGTAAATTTTATTCCTAAAAGTAACAATTTCTTTATATTTTCTTGCCTAGCTTTGGTAGCTGTAGTCTCAACAATACTTAAAAGTGGTACTTCTGAGTAATTCTCCAATTCTTTATATACAGCATGCGGTGAATTTGCGGCCATTACAATAAAACTTACCCCTGATTTTTCTAATGATCTTATACCACTCATAAGATATTCTATGTATTTTTCTTTGTCATCACCTAACTCATAGTCAATTAGTTTTTGGAAATTTAAACTAAATATGACTATTTCTGGATAATTGTAATCATTAAATAGTTTGAAATATTTCTGGAGAATTAAATCATAATATTTTAGAGTAGATTCATACGACATCCCACCCAAGATTCCTATACGCTTCATATTATCTAAATCTCCTCTCCCATTCACTTCTCATCATAATTTTTTTCACATCTCTCAAATGATCGGTAGCTAAGATTCCATGAAGATGGTCAATTTCATGCTGAACTAACTCTGAAAGATCATTTGAAAAATTTTTAATTATAGAATTACCTTTTTCATCCTGATATTCAACTCTAATACTTTTATACCTTGGAATCTCTACGAAAAAGGCTACATCAAAACTATAACAACTGTCCCAAACATTAATCAACTCCTCACTTTTCCATGTAATATTAGGATTCACCATATAAAATCTTCTCTCTGGCGATTGAAAAAAAATTAATTTTTTCATAACACCAATTTGCGGTGCTGCGATTGCTCGCCCTAATTTTTTTGTCTCTTGAAGATAAGTAAGTGTTTCCCTAAGATCTTGAAGAATTTTTCTATATTTATCATAGAATTTATTAATATTAGATGAGACTTCTCGTAATTTAGGGTTGCCCAGCATTAATACTTCCTTTATTACCATCTTTTCTAACTCCTTCTTCTTATTCTTACCTTGACTTAGAAATAGTATAAACAAAGTAATATCGTTAAAAACTACTTTCTATTCTATTACGTTTTTCTTTATTATAATTGTTATACCTAATAACGAAAATATAAAAAATAATGGTGTTTCGTATCCTGGAATTGACTCTTGTGATGTCGTATAAATTTTATAAGGAGGGAGTGGTTCGTCTTCCCAAGGGTCACTCGGCGGATTTGGATATTGTGGACCCATTTTTAAAACTCTAAATTCGGTAATAGAGATTTTATCTTCAAACAAATATACAAGCCCACTTGAATCAACATTTAAGAAATCTTCCCAACCTCCTGTCTCCCCGATCGGATTAGCTGCATAGATTTCTGGGCTTCCACCTCCGATGTCTCCTAAAATCATACCATATTCCTGCAAAGCTTTAGCGATAATTTTTTCACTGGACGTCAAATTGCGATTATCTAAATTAATTGAAGGATCAAGCTGCAAACGAGCTCCTTCGGGTAATGCTAGAGGATCATATGAGTATCCATCACTATCGGTTGCAGGTAGTATAGGACCACCTTGTCTTACAAGAGTTGGATCAAGAGAAAAAACTAAGGCATGGTCAATAATTTCTTGCTCAAATTCATAAGGGAGAATTAAACCAGCAGTTAGTGCAAAACCTGAAGCTCTAGCTCCAGCTCCCCATAGATATGTTCCAGTACTATAAATAGAAATGTTATTTCCCCAAGAGGCACTCCACATATTCCCTTGTTTTTTTGCTTGCCAAAAATCATATTCGACTCCTGTTGACTCATCAATAATACATAAATGCCCATCTTCCTCAGGATCGGGAGCTGCATTATCTGGAATTGGAATATCTTCCATTATAAAGCCCCATTCGGGATCAGTAATGGTAACATCGTAAAGAGTAGTGAAAGAATCTGCATAGAATACTGGTACTGACCAATTTCCTACAGCTACTACAAGCATATCTGTAAAAGAATCAGTAATAGCGTTCACATAATTATCTGTTGAGGAATCTATTGCAGCATTTTGAGGAATTTTAATATTGAACGGACTATTATCAGAAAATGGGGGATTTTCCAAAATGTTTTGGGATTTTGGGTAGTCCACTATGACAAGATTTTCTTTAAAAAACAAGATGCTTGAATTAGTAAAGTTAATTGAAAGGATTAAAAATAAAAGGAGTACCAAATGTTTTCTTTTAATCATAACTTCTAACCAATTAGTCGTCTTTTAATTAAATTCTAATACTCTTATAATTATTTTGAATTAGCAAAATTTTCTTTTTTATTTAATTCTGATACTATAAATACAACAACCTTAACTCAAATCGAAAGCAATCTTTTGGAATATTTTATTTTAATTGAAAGTGAGAACGCTATATATTAAAGATTTAAAACTCATGCACTACAAATTGTTCGTGAAATCATCGTTTCACGATCCTCCATAATTTTTACTACTAAAATTCGATTTTTTACTACTATTTTTCGGACGTTTACTGGTTATTCTATCGCTAATCTTTTTATTTGAAACAAAAAATTAATAAAGTAATTAAATGAAATAGATACTTACAAATCAAATTTGACTATTTTGGCGAAAGTAATATGACATCTAAATTAAAAGGCTTACAAGAAAGAAGATAAGTTCAATATGGAAAATGATATAAATTAAATAAAGAATAGAATTAAAGAGGAATTTGAAAAGGGAAGCCCATCACCATCAAAGATTTTATCGTATTTAACTAGCTTACGGATTTATGAGAAAGGGATTGAATTTGATCCTAAAGACGAATGGTGTTATCTTCCTGATACTGAATTTTTCGATAGTGTGGGGGAAACTTTCAAATTAAATCCTGAGTTTTACATGAAAAACCTATATAAAGGGGTAAGAAAGAAGCTATCTAAAGACATAAAAACGATGAGAAAGAATCGAGGTATTTCTTTGAGAGATTTAGGAGAGGACTTCAAGGAGAAAGACTTTGGATTTATGGCTAGATTAGGGGAAATGGATAGTATATTTTTGAAAAATATTGCCTACTTGATGGAGAACAAATATTCCTTGATACTAGTGGGGGAATTAGTTGGGATAATGCTTCATCTTTTGGAACTCTTTACGTAACCAATTATAGAATCATTTCTCAAGGTTCGATTGTAGCTGCTGGACAAACACTTCTCTCTACCGGTCTTACTGCTAGAAGTAGTATTATTAATTTTTCACGACGACAGAAATGTTATGGATATATCTTTCCAATTAAAAATCTCACCAAATTAAGAAAAAAATCTAAACTTATATCCTATAGAGCGAAACTGAATAATCGCACTATCACTAGAAAAGTGAGAATTATATTTCCTTTATCTACACGAGAAGAACGAAATCTAAACCTAAACAAAATCTTTGAAATTTTAAGCAAACATTCAAAGGAAGAAGTTAGATACAAAAAATTAAAATAATTAATTCCTTACAATCATATCCGCCTTCACAAATTATTTCTTTATGGTTGTGGCTGAATGTCTAACCTACATCTGAAATACAAAAATTTAATTATTTGGGAATGTTTTTTAATATATAATATTTAAAAGGGCCTATGGATTAGTGGAAAAATTAGATTTTCGCTTATTTCACTATAGATCGTTTCCTTGGCATGGAAAAGGCCGCGGGTTCAATTCCCGCTAGGTCCATTACTAATCCTTGTAATGGATAAATCTTCTTTACCTTAATAGTGAATCCTGCATTATCTTAGAATATATTAAAAACTAGAGAAAATTTCACCATCAAGTATATTTAGATGTAAAATGAAAAGACATTCCTTAATGTCAAATTTGTAAAATTTTTTTTTTCCAAACATTCCAACAAGGGAAGATTTTTTGTGCTCAATAGTCTAATAGTGAAATTAAGAGGGGTAGTCAGCTTAAAGAGAAGTTAGATTCCCAATCCATGAAATTAGGTTTAAATATCTTCATTCATTTAATAGTAAGCATGTCATCAATTTTAACACAAAATCTAATTGAGCTTGAGCACGATAAAGTTTTATCTGAAATAAAAGAGCGCCTTATTCAAGGGGAAGAACCAATTAGAATAATTGAAGAATGTAAGCAGGGTATGGCTCTGGTTGGTGAGAAATATAAAAATAACGAATATTTTCTTGCGGAATTAATGCTCTCAGGAGAGACATTTAAAGAAGCAATGGCTCTAATCGAACCATATTTAGGTGAGAATACAACAGAGGATAACATTAAGGGTAAAATAATACTTGTTACAATCCAAGGAGATATTCATGATTTAGGCAAAAATATTCTTGCAACTCTTCTTAAATTAGAAGGATTTAAGGTTTATGATTTAGGTGTAGATGTCAATCCAGATATTGTTGTTGAGAAGGTAAAAGAAATCAAACCTGATTTTCTTGGATTTTCAGCTCTTCTTACCATGACCTTTGATCCGATGAAATCCATAGTTGATAAATTGGAGAAAGCTGGACTCCGTGATAATTTGAGAATAATGGTTGGTGGAGGTATCACTAATACGCTTGTAAAAGATTATATTGGTGCTGATTTTCAAACGGTAGATGCTATGGAAGGAGTTCAATATTGCTTGGAATTAATTAAAGCAAAAGTTGTAATTAAAGCACGGGGAGGAATTTAAAAATGAAGGAAGAATATATGACTGCACAAGAGAGGGTGACTGCTGCAATAAATCTTGAAAAGCCAGATCGGGTTCCAGTTAGTCCTATTGTAGGTTTGGATTTTCCTGCTACATATTATGGATTAAATACAGTAGAAATGCATAAAGTCCCTGTTAAAGGTCTTGATATAATGCTTAAGTTTTTTGACGAGTTTGGAGGGTGGGATGGATACACAACAATGCCACTTTACAAAAATGCTTATACACTAGGAGGATTTAAAGTTAAAGCACCTGGACAAGAATTACCCGATGATTATTTTGCGCAGTTTGACGAAGGAGAATGGATGAAAGTGGAAGATTATAAAACTATTGCCGATATTGGTTGGTCAAAATTTGTCGCAGATGAGTATATCTATCGGATCACTAACTGGACACCTGAGGATGTAGATGAGGCTAGAAAAGAATTCTTTGAACTAGGGGTCAAAGCTTATACAGAATGGGTGGTAAAAAGAAAAATAGGATTACGAGGAGGAGCCAATCGTGTTCATCCTTTTTTTTGTCTATCACTAAATCGGTCAATGATTAAATTCACACAAGATCTCTATTATAGACCTGAAATCGTTGAGGCCGCACTTGATACTATGACAGACGAATATATAAAGCAGGTTATAGCGCTATGTAAACGTAATGGCGGTAAAGCGGTTTTTATGGCTGAAGAGAGAGCAGAAGGCTCTATCTATCCTTTGAAAATTTTTGACCGATTTTGGTGGCCATTTACTAAAAGAATTGTAGAAAGCTTAAATGATGAAGGAATTATAACTTGGCTTCATCTCGACCACTGCTGGGATTTAAATATCCCTTATTTTAAGGAACTACCAAGAGCTTCATGTATTATTGACCTTGATGGACTAACAGACATATTTAAAGCTCAAGAAATCCTTAAAGATCATTTATGTATCCAGAGTGATGTATCGGCTTCCCTCTTTTCTATAGGAACACCAAATCAAATCGAAGATTACGTCAAAAAACTTATTGACAAACTTGGGGTTGATGGAGGACATATTCTATCATCTGGTTGCGAAGTACCTCCTAATTGTAGACCAGAAAACTTCAAAGCTTTTCTTAGAACAGGGAAAACTTATCAATTGTCAAAGGAATAGTTTTGTTATTTTTTGTGTTTAGAACTATGCTTAATCATCCGGCGTGCTAATTCGGCAAAAGCATCTTCAATATTTTCACCTGTTTTAGCTGAAGTTTCTAAATAAAAGCTATCCTTATTTTTTACATAATTTTTTACAACTTCTTGATCAATCGAGCGACCAATTTCTTTGATTAAGTCTAATTTATTTCCTATTATCATTATAGTTATATCTTTTTGTAATATTTCAAGCATTTCTGAGAGCCACTCTTCAATTGCTTCATAGGTTTTAAGGCGAGTGAGATCAAAAATTACAAAAGCACCACTAGCTCCCTCATAAAAATCTTTTCGTAGAAATCTAAACTTTTCTTGACCTCCTATATCCCAAATAACAAGTTTTACAAAGTTCTTTTCATCTAAATTTATTTTTTTTGTTAAATAATTAATACCTATAGATGTAATATAATCTTGAGAGAATCTATTTTTTACAAATCTATGTAGTATACTGGTTTTTCCTACTGCGGGAGCACCTAAGAGAAGTACTTTATAACTATATTTTGTCATATAAAATATAAGATTATTGAAATTTCCTAGTTAGAATATATAATTCACAATTTTTAAACTATTTTAGGTTAAAATATTTAGGTTTTTATAGGTGTTCTTATTTCATACATCTATGAGAAAGTCAAAAATAAAGTACAAACCTTTAATTTTTTTAATCATTCTCATCAATCTTTTTCTTATCCCCCTTTTTGGATTAGGTTATTTTAGTTCCACTAACTATAAGTTAGATTCAAATGAAGAAATAAATACAGAGCAGTTATCCTCATTAATCATTAATAAAAAACTTCACCGCAATTCAGATTTAAACTTCGAATTAAACAGAATAGATTCTGTCTTTGACGAGCAACTTAAAGATTATCTGGTAGATACAAATTTATTTAGTAATCTGAATCCAGTGGATTTAAAAATCATAATTCTATTTGAATCTGAAACAACCAAAAGAGAAAGGATTAATATTGTTGACTCAATTTTTGAAGAATATGAAATTTTAGCTAATTACGAAATTATACCGGGAATTTATTTGAAAATTGATCCAAATCAATTAATCCTAAACGAAGATTCATTGGAAGAAGTAGAATCGATAAAATTAATTTATAAATCCCAAATCTATAGTAGCCCTTATATATCGGAGGATAACTTTGAATTAAATTCACTAAATCAAGATTCCTACTCTAATTGGTGGCTTTCGGCTATCGGAGCAGAGGATTTACAATATAATGGTTCAGGAATTAGAGTTGCTGTCATCGATACAGGAGTTTATGATCACCCCGATCTAAATGTGGTAGAAAACCGTAACTTTGTGCTTCCTGAAAGTATACAAAATTATGATGATAGTGTTGGGCATGGTACTCATGTTGCAGGTATTATTAGCGGTGATGGAAGTGGATCATCAGGAAAATATAAAGGAGTAGCTCCAGGGGTTTTAATAGTTAATGCTAGAGTTGGAAATGAAAGTGGATTAGAAGAAGGAGATATAATAAGAGCAATTGAATGGAGCTCAAAACCCACAGAATTTGGTGGTGCAGGAGCGGATATTATTTCTATGAGTTTTGGTGGGGGTGATGCTTCCATCTCTGATTCATTAACACTGGCAATATCATCTGCAAAAGATAGTTATGGTGTGATGTTTGTAGCATCAGCAGGTAATTCTGGTCCAGACTACTTTTCAGGATCTACTCCTGCTACAGGGATAGATGTCATCTCTGTAGGAGCTACTGATGAAAATGATGAATTAGCTTCATTTAGTAGCTGGGGTCCAACATTTGGATATATCGGCTTTCCAGACGTAGTAGCTCCAGGTGTAAAAATAATTTCTGCTGAAGCACCTCTATCTTCGATCTCAAAACAAAAGCGCTATAAAGGGGATTTTTTTGATTTTCCTGGAGATGCTGATTATATTCCACTAAGCGGGACTAGTATGTCAGCTCCGGTCGTTTCTGGAGCATTAGCAATCTTAAAACAAGCTTATCCTTTTTTAACTCCTGAAACTGCGAGAATTGCATTAATCGAAGGAGCAAGAATGCTCACAAATGACATAGACGATGATTTTCTTAAATCTGGAGCAGGTATAATAAATATAAGTGCTTCTTTAGCATACTTAAATAGTATCCCAGGGAATTACAACGATATTGCTAAAGTTTTTCCTAGCGATCTCCCTGTAAAACCTTATGATTTGTTGAATTTCCCTGGAGATCGTCAAAAATTCAATTTGACTATAATATCAGGAGAAAGTAACTCATTTAACATTGAAGTTTCAAATAATATCCAAGGGTTATCAGTTTTACTAGATAAGACAAGTATAGTGTTTTCAGACTCTGGAATAGGTTTCGTAGAATTGGATATTCAAGTTAATAAAGACGCTATTCCTGGCATAAGAAATTTTCAGTTAAATCTAACGAATGGAGGGCAACTTTATGATTCTGTCGCTATTACTATAGAAATTCGCTTACCCGAGTATAAGATATTAATGGAATCTTATCACGGATTAAATGATTGGTTTTCTAGTTTATCTTATTATCAGATGGGCTTTTATGAAGCTATGTCGGATATTTCTGAATTTAACATCTCAATTGATTATAAAATGGAGCATTGGACTCCAGATTATAATAGCGATTTTAATAATTCGATTCTAACAGAAGAAAGATTAGGACAATATGATCTAGTAATATTGCAAATGCCTATATTACCATATAGTTTCCTAGAAATTAATAACTTAAAAACATATTTTGATAATGGAGGGAATATATTATTTTTAGGCACCAGATACCAAGATATGGTTGTTGATAATATTAATGATCTTTTCTCAAAATTGGATATTGGTGTAGAAATCAATGAAGAGAATATTATGGATGTTGAATGGGTAGGGATATCCGCAATCTTAAATTCTCAAAGTGTTGATAATCTTGATAATCCCTCTATTTTTGAAGATGTGGGTAATTTTACGTGGTTTTTAGGAAATAGCTTCACAGTTTCAAATAACGCTGAATCTATTGCTACATTAGAAAATAAAACTGTCGTTGCCATGTATAACGGAACAACAGAGGGAAAAGGTCGATTTCTTGCTTTCGGAGATTTTTATTGGTTATTTAGCGAATATCGATCTTCTACGTATTCTCAAGATCACTCTAATCTATTGAAAAATGTTATAGAATATTTTTTGCCGGAAGAAGAAGTATCCATTAATATTGGCTTAGAGAGTGAAAGGAGTTTTGATTCAACAATTGAAATTTCACTATATTTAAAAAATCAAACTACAGAATCCCCAATTACAACTAGTGATTATAATTCTTTAAGTATGAAAATTGAGAATAATAATTTCTCAAAAACTATAGCCCTAAATACATCATATGCAGATGCAGGAGTTTACTTTAACATGTCATTCAATCTGCCCTATCCAAGTCATTCTCCTTACTCAATTGTCGTAAATCTTACAATAAATTCAAAAAACTATAGTAAAACCACTAAAATTCTTTTTATAGATAAAGACAAAATTCCAAAAATTAACAGTTTGTTAATTACTGAGGGAGAGATTTCAAGATCTGTAAATAACTCTACTGACATCGTAGTTGAGTTGGATAACTCAACATACGGGGGTGTGAACGCATTTTTATCGATTTATTCATATTCATTTTTCAATAGCAAAAAATCAGTAAATAAAACTCTGACGTTAAGTCATACTACCCTAAATTACTATGCAGTTAACTTCGACCCAGAAGTAACTGATCCTTCAGGGTACGGAATATTTTATATCCAACCAACGAATTCAAATTATACTGTTCCAAATTCTCCAAGACTATTCTTTGATATTATAAACAATCCGCCAGAAATTGTGGAAACAAACTCTTTCTTTAATTTTGGGGGAAATTCAGATATTTTGTTTAATGATACAGAAAGCGATGATGGTTCACTCGTTTACTCCACCACCCAAGGTACTACTTTCAATTTTAAAGTTGAAGTTATGGATACAGTCAATTATGAAGATGATCCTGACTCAATGAGAGTATTTGTAAATCTATTAATATGCTCAGTAACGGAAGATGGTTTTCTCATCCTTATATTTCCTAGCTCATTTACGTTTGATGAACTTGAATATCAATTGACTTCTAATTACTTTGAAGGAAGCTTTAAGATCCCCAATTCAATGTCCTATAATTCTATTTCAGGTACAAAATCGATATCAACTGCTTCGAGTTACAACGATTCTACTAAAGAAGGATATTTGGGTATTTTAATTATTACTGTATATGATAGTGAAGGAGAAGCAGAAGATTTTATTATTATATTATTGATTTCAGGATCAGGTATAAACTTAGATTTAACGTTAATTATCATTTTTTCTGTCATTGGACTTATTGCTATCAGCAGCTTTTCAATATATTTTATAAGAAGAAGGAAAACGAGAAGAATCACGTATTCTCCTACTCCTTATAGTAATTATCAATATGAGTCATACTATGAAACAGAAGAAGATAATGGTTATATTACTCCCATAATGGAATATGCTATGTATTGTCCCTTTTGTGGAAAAGGTATCAAAACTCCGAAGAAATTCTGTCCTCACTGTGGAGAGTCTTTAGCTCAATTCGATCTATAGCACTTCTACTTTTCCATCTTCAGTACCTATATATGCTGAAGAAGTCATCCCTATAAAAAATCCTGTATCGACTATGCCTGGAATATGTAACAATTTATCATTCAGTTCATTGGGATTTTCTATTACTCCAAAATCAACATCTAAAATAAAATTTCCATTATCTGTTATTAAAGGACCGCTTTTTGATTGAGCCATCCTTAGAATCGATTTTCCCCCAAGACTCTCTAATTTTTTCATAATTGGAAAGTATGCCATTGGGATTACTTCGATTGGTACTCCTTTTTTCCAATTCATCCCTAATTTTTCAGATTTTTTTCGAAAGTCTACTAATATGATTAATTTCTTTGAGTTTGAGGCTAGAATTTTCTCTTGAACTAAACAACCCCCCCCGCCTTTAATTAAATTGAGATATTTATCCATTTCATCAGCTCCGTCAAGATCTAAATCAATATCAGGATACTGTTCTAATGTGCCAAGTTCTAGTCCATTTTCAATAATCAATTGATAAGATTGGAATGAACTGGGGATACACTTTAAATTTAGAAGATCTTCTCGGTTTAACTTACCGATATACTCTATAGCATAGACAATAGTTGATCCACTGCCGATTCCAAGAATCATACTTTTTTTTACGTTATCTTCTACAGCCTTAATAGCCGCATTTTTCTTTCCCATTTCTATTAAATTTTCTGACATTTGTCTCACATAAAGTATATTTACTTAATTAGATTGAGAATTCTTATAGCTAAATGAGCTGCGTTTTCTCCTCTATCTATTCCTACAGTTGCGACAGGAACTCCAGGGGGCATTTGAACAATTGATAATAATGCATCTAATCCTCCTAATTTACCACTTACGGGTACTCCTATAACTGGCTTATCAGTTCTTGAAGCAATGGCTCCTGGTAAAGCAGCAGATAACCCTGCTACAGCAATATAAATATCTGATTTACAATTTTTAATGTAATCATCAAGTTCGGTTGGATTACGATGAGCAGAAATAATTTGGAGGTCATATTCAATATTATTTTCACTCAGAACCTTTTCAGCTTTCTCATAAACCTCTTTATCTGATGTACTTCCTGCTATTATAGAGATTTTAGGCATATTTTATCTAGAGATTCTATAAATAAAAATAATTCTAGTTGTGTCTTATTACCTTAACTAAAATTTTCAAAATGAAAAATACTACTAACGAAAAAACTCTAATGCTTTATCAAAAAGTTTAATATTTTTTTTGAACTTTCATCAAGTAATATCAAAAACTTAACTACAAATAAAAATATTAAAAAAATCATTAATTTTAAGAGGGATAGGTAATGGAATTAAAAGAAGTATGGATGATTGATTACGCTCGAACAGCTTTTTCTCGTTCTAGGCCAAGACAGCCTGAAAGAGATGTATTCGGTGAAATTCGAGCTGATGAACTTCTCGCTACACTATTAATGAAGTTCTTTGACGAAAAACTGGCAGATAAAGGAATAACTAAGGAAGATATTGATGAGGTCACAGTCGGAACTGCTATGGGTGTAGGTGAGCAATGGACCTATGGTGGCAGAATTTCTGTATTTTTAGCTGATTTCCCATTTAGAACCTCTTCTGTGTTCCTTGATAAGCAATGCGGATCTGCAGGAGCCGGTATGCATATGGGTATAATGGAAATAATGACGGGTAATAGTAAAGTAGTCTTAAGCACAGGTGTAGAACATATGACTCGAGTCTCAATGACTAATGAACACATTCGCCCAAACCTAAAAATGATTAACAAAAAGAGTGAATGGTATCGTCCCAGACAAGATTTTATGACTACAAGTAACATGCTTCAAACAGCTCAAAAACTTTATGAGCAAGAAGTACCAGCATTTACCAAAGAAGATATGGATAAATTTGGGGTCCGAAGTCATAACTTAACAGTAGAAAACACTGAAGCGGGATGGTTTAAAGGTGAAATCATTCCAATTGAAGGTCATGTAGATGGTAATGTAGAAGAAAAAATGATGGTCGATAGAGATATGGCAGCAAGAAAGTCGACTTTAGAAAGTGTTGCTGGACTTAGGAGATTATCAAAACCATTCTTCCTAGAAAAGAATGGAGGCCGAGCCGGATATAAAGAAAGAGAAGGATCTGGTGAAGGTGTTATCACGGCTGGAAATTCATCTCCGCTAAATGCTGGAGCAACCGCATGTATATTAATGGAAGCAGAAGAGGCTAAAAAGCGCGGCCTTGAACCATTAGCTCGAGTTGTATCAATTGGTTTTGCAGGTGTTGATCCAACTGTCATGGGCAGAGGACCGGTTCCTGCATCTGAAAATGCCTTAAAATTTGCTGGCTTAACCGCAGATGATATTAGCTATTGGGAGATTAATGAAGCTTTCACTATTGTTGCATTAAATTGTATGAAAGCTTTTAATATTCCAGAAGAGAGAGTCAACATCATGGGAGGTTCCACGGCAATCGGTCATCCCTTAGGTTCAACAATGGTAAGATTACCCGGCACTCTAGCACGAATTCTTAAAGACAAAAAAGCTAAATATGGTATTTCGAATGCTTGTGTTGGAGGCGGACAGGGGATCGCCACTCTAATTGAAAATTTAGATGCCTAGGCACCCATTTTTATACTAATATATACACTCAAACTTTCTTTTTATTTTTTTTTTCTCTCATATATTTATTTGGATTTTCTATGGAAATACTTATAAAACCATTAACTTTATACATTTTCTGCGAAATGTTTAAATATTAACTAATAACAAATTAACTTACAAAAAAATTAAATTGTAGATGAAATTAAATTGCCAGTATATAAGAGTATTGAATTAGTAGGAACATCGGAGAAGAACTGGGCTGACGCAGTTAAAGTTTGCTATGATGAAGCCAAAAAGTCTTTACGGGGTATTCGGAACATCCAAATTATTGAATCTGACGTGAAAGTTAAAGAAGATATTGATAAACTCATTTATCGCGTTAGAGTTCGAATAAATTTTCAATTAGAACGATAAAATTACACTAATACTAATTATTTTTTTTCTTTTTCTGAAACTCTATTTAATGGGGATCTTTACTAATCTTCGTCATTTATTAATTAAATTTAACTTAGAAGATCAAGGGACAATCTGTAAATTATAATTGTAAGTAATTTATTGAATCTAAAAAAAAATAAAAATATATTTTTCTGATATTCTATTTAAGACCATTTTAAGGTTATATTAAAAATTGTCAAATTTTAAATACAACGAGTTCTATTTAGTTTTTAACATATTTAGGAAAGAAGATTTATGTTCCAATTTGGAGATCTGTTTTCGAATCCGGATGTACTGAGGTACCTTATAGGTGGGATAATTATATTGATAGTAATGATCGTATGTTATTCTATCCATAGCCGGTTGATGAAAAATTAATTTTTTACAACATTTTTTTTTGTTTTATTTCATCTAGCTTCTCTCTTACTTGAGATCTTGCGGTTAATGCATATATGAATTGTGGGTCAATTTTTAAGGCTTTTTCGTAATATACAAGAGCTTTACGATAATTTTGTACTTCCTCAAATACTAATCCTAAATTATAGAAACAATATTTATAGTCAGGCTTGAATTTTAAAGCCTTTTTGAAAGATTTCTTCGCATTCTTGATTTCTCTTAAGTTAAAGTATGCTAATCCTAAGTTATAATGACCCCTATAATTATCTGATTCGATTTTGATGATTCTTTCAAAAATATCTCTCGCTTCTTCATATTTTAGGGTATAGAAATCGTTAAGGTAGCCCCCAAAAGCGAATAATGTGTCTATTAAATTTTTTTTTATTTCAAGAAGATCCGGATTCTCTTTAAGAACTCCTTCTAAAATTTCAAGAGCCTTTTCAAACTCTTGTTTATCTGTTAATCTTTTCGCTGTCTCAATAAGATTTTTTATATCTTCAGAGTTTTTCATAAACTTCTTTCACAATTTTATAAATTACATGAAAACTTTGATTATAACTCTAAATATAATGTTCATACCAAAAATGTTTAGATTTTTTTATTCCAAGCTTTAGAAATATACTTTGTTGAAGTCCGTCAGAGTCTTGACAGATAAAATAAACTTTATCAATTTTCAATGTCCTTTTAATGTATAGTTGAAGCTCACGAATAATTTGTTCTTCAATTCCCTTTTTAAAGGAATCTTCTTTTTTCGTTAGAATTTGATGAATTAAAACGCGATCATTTCCTAAATAGTCTCCAAATAATGTGTACGTTCCAAAACCGACAATTCTTCCATCCTCTTTCGCAACAATTAGTGAATTTCTGTATTGAAGACTAAGCGTTCGTTTATTCAATTCATCCTCAAATTTCTCCCAATGAGAAACGAAATATGATTTATTCTCTATAAAATCTTCAAATAACTCTTTTAAAGCATCCTTATCGACTCTAGGATCATATCTTTGGATTATAATCAAATTTTTCACCAGCGAAAATAGTAATGATTTGTTTAATGCAGAATAGTTTTATAAGATTTCAGATTTAATTCTTCTTTAATAATAACCGTTATTTAAGAGGGAGAACAATTAAAAATGATTTAATATGAGTAGGAAGATTAATGAGGAAACTTTTTCAATTCCTTTAAAGAAATTAAGAGAGGGCGTTAGTGTACCGAAACCGTCAAAAGTCGGAGATGCCGGAGCAGATGTTCGTATTATGGCTTTTAAAAAGATAATTAATGAAAATGGTAAAAAAGAATTGATTGAAATTGTTGCAGATACGTATTCGTTAAAACCGTTAGAGAGAATCGGGTGTCCTTTAGGATTTTCAACAGCCATCCCAGAAGGCTATTACTTTAAAGTTGTACCTCGAAGTGGACTCGCATTATGGGATGGGATATCTATTGTGAATTCTCCGGGAACGATTGATGCTGGATACAGAAACGAATGGATGGCAATAGTGGTTAACATTTCAAATAAAGAAGTTATATTAAAAAAAGGGGACAGAATTTGCCAAATTATCTTTTCTAAAATGTATAATTATGATTTCATTGAAATCGATGATCTCCCCGAATCTGAAAGAGGTTTTGGTGGTTTTGGTTCAACAGGCACTCACTAATTAAAACTTAGGTATCCAGAAATATCCTACTCTTCTGAATAGAAATTCTCTCTCCCTCGAAATCAAATTATGCACCAATAGAGATGCTTGATAAATTCTATTATCGCGTATCAGAATAAAGTTATATGATAAAAAGAAAGAATTTAGATATTGGAAAAAGTTGAATTGAATTAAATATTAATATTTTGTCTCTCATCTTAATTATATGTCAGAATTATCTAGTGAAGAAAAATTCATCATTGAAAAATTAAAGGAAAATGCAGGAAAATTGAATTACAAGGACTTGCAAACGCTTTGTCAAGAAAAATTTGAAGGAGTTCGATTGATCTTAAAAAAACTAAAAGAAAAAACAATTGTGGATTATGAAGGAATGATCCCTGGGTTTTCAGCAGAAATTACACTTTTACGAGATACAACATCTTAAAAATTCACATTTAGCAAAAAATTCTTAATATTTTTTATAACATTTGACTATAGTTTGATTTTCGAATCTAAAAGAATCAAATAAAGGATCTTATCTCATTAATTATTTAAATAACTTCTTTCTTTATTTACTAAAATCAGTTGGAAAAGCGTTAATAAAAATTTTTTTAAAATACAATTAAAAATCCTTTTGTGTGGTGTTATGTGCCAGTAGAATTTTATAATCCCCCCTCAGCAATTCTTGCCACCGGATCTAAAGAGGGTGTTGAATTAGGTGGAACAAAACTACTGGTCTCTATTGATGCACGTCATAATCTATATTCGGAGGGTATTGTCTTCAGTGAGTTAAGCTGGGGTGCATTTTATCAAGATGAAGGCTTAGAAGACCAAATAGATACCTTTGAAACAAGGGAATTTGATTCTGTTAGGGAAAATCCCGAAGGTTTAGCAGAAACCATTATTGAAGGTATTTATAATATAATCAATAATCAAAAGATTTTCTATGGGATATTCGATTTTGAAGTAGACGCCTTCTTAAACGCCAACACTGTAATCCCCGGGCTCAAATTAGATTATAAAATAATTAATAAATTATTGGAGGCTCATAAAAAAACTAGGGATAAGAATTTATTTCCACAACTTTTAACTGATGCAAAAGGAGCCAAGAGAATTAAAATAGAGTTCCAAGGTAATAAAAAAAGAAATCTTCATTTAAATGGTAATAAATTAGAGGATTATGCAGAAATTCTAAGGTTGGCTAAGGGTTTTGCTACGGGGATAGTTTGTACATCTCGAGGTGCTGCAAACTTATATATAATGAGCGATAACCTTATATTTAAGGATGAGGAGCTCTCAGAATTATACATTGATAGTGACAATCTAATGATCATTGAAATGGGGATTGAACGTGAGCTATTATTTCCCATAACTTGGTTTAGAATTGATTTAGGGATTAAAGCGTTAGAAACTTTAGAGCTATGGAATAAAATTAAGGATTTTCCTAAACTAGCGAAAGCTCTCGAGCGTTATGATAAATATATCTCAAGTCTGGTTTTCAAAAAATTCAAAGTAATGGCTTCAGTAGAGAAGATTGGCACTAATGTAGAAGATGATTTTTATAAAATGTCTTCAACAGAACGAAGGCAAGCCCTAAGAGATATGGCAGAAGCAATTAAAAAATTAACAGAAGAATATAAAAAATAATAGAATTATTTTCTTTTTAGGATTCTTGGAGCTTTAAAATAACCATCCTTTTTATGTTCAGCATTCTTCAACGCTTCTTCGTTTGTTAAAGATTTCCAGGGTATATCCTCCCGAAACACATTCTTTAAGCCGTCTATAGGGTGAATAGTAGGTTCAACATTGCTCGTATCCAAGTCATCTAGTTTCTTAAAATAATTTAAGATATCTCCTACTTGCTTGGAGAATTGTTCTTTTTCCTCATCTGATAAATCCAATAGAGCTAGTTTTGATATGTGTTCAATAGTCTCTTTCGAAAATTCTTCTTTCTCTGCCATTACTCGTATCAATATAATATAATTTCTGATGATAATTAAGCTTATTTATCGTTAAATAGATGTTGTAGAAGCTTAAAACTATATAAATAATAAGAAAAAGAAATAAGTTCTAGCGGTCTATTATATAAATATGGTTAATAGTGAGGATTTAAGAAATAAAATTCCAAGCGATGCTTATATATCGTTAGCAAGGCGTGGTATGGAAAGAATATCTTTAGATCAGTGTTTCCTAAAAGGTTGTGATAACGAAGACCTAGAATTGCTAGAACCTTACAAAATGGAAGAAGAAGAAGATGAAATTAAACACATTAAGAAAATCTATATTAAATGTAAAAAATGTTCTGGTAATTTTATTTTAAAACTCGAAACAATAAAGCGTGTGGCGAAATCTACAAAAAATGATGATGAGGAAGCATTATCAATGGGTATGGTTTTTGCTTTGGATAAGGATGGAAAAAATTTGGGGCACATTGGGTACTTCTAATTGAAAATCATTAATTTCTAAAACTTGTTTTGTACAATTTTTATGTAGTCAATATGATTTTATGGTATTTTTAATAATACTCTTTAATTTATGATATTTATACATGAATTTTGATTTTTATTTATTTGATTTAGATGGGACTTTACTAAACCTCGGCAATATTGGTGCTTATGCAGATGAGATTCTAGTAGAGGTCCTACAAAGGTTAAACATTACAAAAGTTCCCGATAGAGCTGAAAGGAAAAATCTATGGTTTAACATAGAAAATTACATAAATGTGTTAGATAATTGGGGAGCATCCAATCCGAAAGATTTCTGGAAATTTTTTGATGAGATAGATTTTGAAAAAAGAAAAATACTCCTCGCAAAGAAAGAACTCTCCTTATTTGATGATGTCATTGAAACTTTAGAGAAAATCTCTAATCACGTTGATTATAAAAAACTGGCAATTGTAACAAACACTATTCATGATATCGTTAATTATTTCCTCAATACTTTTAACATTTCAGGTTATTTTCATGAGGTATTTAGTTTAGGATTTAAGAATGATCAAAACTCCGCAAAACCTTCTCCTGATGGAATTCTCACAATTTTAAAGAAATTCAATTATAAATCAAAAGTAAATAAGGCGATAATGATTGGTGACTCGATCTTTGATATTATGGCTGCGAAAAAAGCAAAAATCTCTGCTTGTCTAATCAGGCGTGGTATTGAGAAGAATTACAAAGAATGGGAAATCCAACCAGACTATGTTATAAAAAGTTTAAATGAGCTGATTGATTTTTGACGGAATTAATGTGTTTCATCACTTTCCCCTTGATTTTTTGTTATAAACGATCAAAAAAGGTGCAATTTTGGTTAATTTAAGACAAAAGATTTAAATGTTCAGCCATCGAATGTGTACCCCTTTCTCTTCCAAGCCGTGCATAAACCCCCTGAAATATTGTGCAGCTAATAGATTTCAGTATCATACCCATTCATCTGGAGATAACAACCTGCTGATAATCCAGCAATTCCAGCTCCGCTAATTATTACTTTTTTACTATTTCCTATGATTTGTTCACCAATTTTTAATAGTTTTTTTATTTTAATATTTATATTTATTCCTATATTTAAATTAACCAAGAATATGTAGTTTAAAATCTTTTTAAGAGATAAAATTAAATAATCACACCCGATTTTTTATTTAATAATGAAAATCTGAAGAGAATCACCCGTATGTCGATAAAATTAGGAGAAGAAGAAATTTTAAGGAAAAAAGTTTGGAAGATAATTAATATTGTTCAATCGAATCTATTATTTGTACATTCCAAGAATTTGGAAATTTCGTATCTTGAGAAAAAAAGAATTAAAAGAAAAAATTTACCAGAAATCTTGTCATTATGCATATTAAATGCTTTAGTTCCCAATTCCGCTATAATCTTGATTGGTGGGCACGGAGGCGGGAAAACTTCGATCGCTAAGATCTTAGGCCGAATGTTTACAGCTAGTTCACTTAGCGAAATTGAAAATTCAATAATCAGAGGACATCCTCAACTTACGGAAGAGAAATTAATTGGAACATTAAAGTTAGGAAAATTAATGAAAGATGGTGAAGAAGAGGTTGTATGGAGAAAATTTGTTACAAATTTTTGGAAAATTATTGACGAGGTGAATCGGCTAACCCCATATGCTCAAGATATCCTTTTATCATTATTAGCTGAGGGAACAGTTAAATACTACGACTCAATAGCAACAATTAATAAATTTTGTTTATTTGCAACGATTAATCCTCATGATGTTGGAACTTTTGAACTATCTCAACCATTTTTGGATAGGTTTGGAATTTCAATTCCAATTTCAATGCCAAGAAGTCATGATTTACAACTTATATTAAGTGGAAAAGATGAAAAGTATTCTGGGTTTGATGAGTTAGTCCAAGTGCCTGAGGTTTTAACTATTGATGAATTAATGGAAATTTGGTATCAAGTTAATAGGATCAATTTCTCTTCTGAAGTTAATAATTATATCCATGCAATTATTAGAGAATTTACACTTTGTGCTAGAATTGATAAAGGAAACATGGAAGATCTAAAACCTAGTACGGGGTTATGTTCTGGATGTCATTTTAACACAGCTCAAAACATTTGTAATAAAATTGACTCAATTTTAAGTGTAAGGGTTGCCAAGGATCTTTTAAGATATTCAAAAGCTATAGTGTGGTTATTAGGAATTGACAATATTGATGTAAAAATTGTTAATACCATTGCTCCCTATATTATTTCACATAGAGTAGCCTATGTAAAAAGAGAATTAGATAAATCTCCATATTTTGGCAACAAATATGAATTCTCAAAGAAAATGCTGGAAGTGGTTCAAAAAAGATTTAAAACTCGTGAAAACAGTTACAAGATTTCTGAAAGGTTTCGAGAAGGTAAGCCTAAGGAAAATGACCTAACAGACTTAAAAAAGTTGGAGAAGAATGATTTAATTGTAAAATTTGATTTAATTCCATTTGCTAAATCAGTAAGTGGGAATAAAGAATATGCTCCTATTGCTCAGCAGATAAAAGAAGCTTCGAAAAAAGGAAATATTGATGAACTCGCAGAATTAAGGAACAAACTTATGCAAAAAATAGATTTACCTAACAGAGGCGATCTGATTGAATGGTGTAATCGAGAACTTTATAAACAAACTGTTACTGATTACGTGATTAAATATTCTTATTGGAAAGAAGTCTGGGCAGATATCGCGGCTGAATTTTCAAATTTAGATCAACCTTTAAAAGAAGCGTTTAGTCAGAGGCAAACAAAACAAATACGTACCGAAGATCTATTGATTGAAATTAATGTTACAGGTACAACGGAAGATTCTTTAGTTAATATTCAAATTTCAGGGGGCTCTGAAGCTCTAAAATTAAGAACAATTTTGGATAATTTAGACTATATTCAAAAAGAAAAGTAAAGGAAGTAAAAAAAATAATAATAAAAAGTAAAAAATATAAGAATATTTAGACATAAGTATATTGAAATACTCACCAATTTAAAGGGATAGAGAAAAATGACTTTAAAACCTATTAAGGAAGATATAATTAAACTCATACAAGAGTTACCTGATGATGCAACTTTAGAGGATATTCAATATCATCTATTTGTAAAGCAAAAGCTTTTAAGAGCTGAAGAGCAAATAAATGAAGGAAAAACTACTCCCCATACCGAAGTCATGGAAAAGGTTAAGAAGAAATGGTTCAAATAGAATGGTCAGAAGAAGCTAAAGCAGACTTAGATGATATTCTATCATACCTTTCAAAAAGCTCTACTCAATATGCTAACTCGTTTTTTGAGCGTGTACATGAAGCAATAGATAATTTAATATCATTTCCAAAAATAGGGAGAAAAGTCCCCGAATCTAAGAATGAAAGAGACAGGGAATTATCTATTCAAAATTACAGACTAATTTATAGGTTTATAAAGGAGGAGGATAAAATCATAATAATGATGATAATTCATGGAAGTAGATTATTAAAATTATAACCCAGATGAGGAGAATAAATGTTTTAATAAAAAAAATCTTAAATGCAAATTCTGATAAAAAAAATGAGAACCAAAAGTAGAGATTTAAAAATTGAAGAGAATAAAATCATAAAACTAGCTAAAATTGCATTTAATAAAGCCCTTGCGGAGTTTTATTTCCCTCCTCTAAGTGAGCCTAAATTTGTTTTTGATTATACTCATTTAGAAGGATTCTACATCGATCCAGAAAATAAATGGCAAATAACTATGAATCTTGCTAATACTCCACTTTTTAAAGACGATCAGGAATATATTGACTATTTTCATATTATTTCTCTCCATGAAGTTTCTCATTATCAAATAATTCCATACGATGGTCTTATCCATGCTAAATTACTAAGAGCTGCGATGAAGCATGTAAATCAGAATTTTGCCCCAATAGTGGTAAACATTTTTGCCGATTTGATAATAGATACTAAATTATACAAAAACTATGCAAAGCTCATTACATGGGAGATGGAAGTAACTTATAAACATATTAAAAGCAAGGGATCAGTGAGTAACTTCACTAAGTTTTTATTTCGAGCTTATGAAAAAATGTGGGGTAAAAACATATTAAATGATGATACGCTTAAGGAGATGGACTCTATAGCAGCTCAAGTTTCTATAGTTATCCTCAAAAATTTTGAAGATGAGTCCACTTGGGAAAAAAAAGTAACTTCTGTTGCTAGATATTTAAAAAATTTGGTAAATGATACATTTTCGCTGATTGGTACTGGGGGAAGTTTAGATAAAAATAAAGAAAAAAGAAAGAGTCCTGGAGGAGCAACTATTGAGGTTCCAAAAGATGTGTTAGAAGTAATGGACAACCCTTTAGAAACAAAGAATTCAGACAAATTAAAAGAAGGTAATGAAGATGAGCTACGACAAAAAGCAGAAGAATTTGCGAAAAATATTCCTTATTCTGAATTTGGAGGCCCTGCGAGACAAGCGGGAATTCTAGTTGATGGGGCTCCGTTAACCACGTGGTATAGAGGAATAGCTAAAAATCTAATTGAGATTAAAATCTTTGAAGAAAAATCAGGAGGGCAAATACCTGTATATCCTGAAGTGTGGCGGATCGGGGATCGTATAGAAGAATTAGATATTGTCCAAACATTGTTAAGTAGTCCAGTCATAATACCAAATATAACTACAAGGAAATGGGCTTTTAAAGAAGGTCCTGGTCACGTAGTAGAAAAAGAGATTCCAGATTTATTAATAGTTATAGATTCTTCAGGATCAATGGGCTGGAATTATACATCCAGAACAAAAGGTGGTAAAGGACATTATCACACGGCATTAGTTGCTTCTTTTGCTGCATTACATTACGCCGCAAGTAAGGGTGTTAAATTTAGTGTAATAAATTTCTCTAATCGTCCAGATATTTGCCAATGGACGAGTAATTACCGTGACGCGGAAAAAACGCTTCTTCGATATCAAGGAGGAGGAACGCACCTCCCTACCAAAACAATTGCATCTCAATGTGGCAAGGCAGATGGA